>JBJEAU010000034.1:15025-16524 GCA_051869355.1 Prevotella sp.
CCTTTTTACCTTTAAAAATCAGACACCCAAGTAACTATCCTTGAATCCGAGGAAGTAGAGGACACCATCGAGTCCGATGGTGTTGATGCTCTGCTCGGCACTGGCGGCCACACGAGGCTTGGCATGGAAGGCGATACCCAGTCCGGCCTCGCTGAGCATAGGCAGGTCGTTGGCACCGTCGCCCACAGCGATGGTCTGTGCCAGGTTCACCTTCTCCACCTGTGCGATAAGGCGCAGCAGTTCTGCCTTGCGGTGCCCGTCCACAATCTCACCCACATAGCGTCCCGTCAGTTTGCCGTCCTCGCCTATCTCCAGTTCGTTGGCATATACATAGTCTATGCCGTAGCGTCGCTGCAGGTATTCGCCGAAGTAGGTGAATCCACCGCTGAGGATGGCAATCTTGTAGCCACACCGCTTGAGCACCGACATCAGCCTATCGGCACCCTCGGTAATGGGCAACTTCTCAGCTATATCCTGCATCACGTTGGCATCCAATCCCTTGAGTAAGGCCACGCGCCGTGTAAAACTCTCACGGAAATCGATTTCCCCACGCATGGCGCTCTCGGTGATAGCCCTCACCTCAGCCCCCACGCCGGCGCGGTCGGCCAACTCGTCTATACACTCCGTCTGGATGAGCGTAGAGTCCATATCGAAGCAGATCAGACGGCGCATGCGGCGATACATGTTGTCGCGCTGCAGCGAGAAGTCAATCTCCATCCCTGCCGACATGCGCATCAGGTCGGCCTGCATCTGCTCGCGGTCGTGCGGCGTGCCACGGAGCGAGAACTCGATACATGCCTTCACGTTGCGGTCGGCATGCTTGATGCTCTGTCGGCCCGTGAGACGACGGATGGAGTCGATGTTCAGTCCCTGCGAGGCAATGACCTTGGTGGCAGCTGCTATCTGTGCGGCCGTCAGCGTACGCCCGATGATGGTGAGGATATAGCGGTTTTTGCCCTGTCTGCCCACCCAGTCCTCGTACTCGTCGTCGCCGATGGGCGTAAATCCGATGTTCACCTGCAGTTCGGTGGCTTTGAAGAGCAGTTCTTTCATCACAAATCCCGACTGTCGCTCATTGATGCGGATAAGAATGCCCAAAGAGAGCGTGGCATGAATGTCGGCCTGGCCGATGTCGAGTATCTGTGCATCGTGGCGTGCAAGGATTTCCATGACCGAAGCCGTGAGTCCCGGTCGGTCTTGTCCTGTAATACTTACCAATATCTGTTCTTGTTTGCCGTTGTCTGGTTCCATAGTCGTAGTATTTTTCCACAAAAATACCCTTTTTCGATGGCTTCGCCAAACATTTCCGCTGCAAATCTTGTCCCCGTCCCCGTTTTTTCTCTCGCCCCCTGTGGCATATCTCCATCGTAAACGCCACCTTTACGACGCTAAAGGTGGCGTTTACGATGCCTAAATGCGGCATTTAGGTTCGGCAAACAGGGTTACTGGTTTTTGCGATAGCTCTTGATAGCCCATACAGCCATGAGGGAAGCAATGAT
>JBJEAU010000035.1:0-5490 GCA_051869355.1 Prevotella sp.
GGCAGCCTCCTTGGTGTGCAGCTGGCGGTAGTTGCCGTCCTTGTCCTTGCGCTTGAAGTCGTAGATACGGTAAGTCACGTCGCTGGTCTGCTGGATCTCAGCGAGGAAACAACCTGTACCGATGGCATGGATGCGGCCGGCAGGCAGGAAGAAGCAGTCTCCCTCCTTGACAGCGTACTGAGCCAATGCATCGCAGATGGTATCGTTTTCCACCATCTCCTTATACTGCTCGGGGGTAATCTCTTTTTTCAGTCCACTGTACAGTTTGGCATCGGGATCCGAATCCATGATGTACCACATCTCTGTCTTACCGCGGTCCTTGCCCTGCTTCTGGGCAATCTCATCGGTAGGATGCACCTGGATAGAGAGGTCTTGACGGGCATCGATGAACTTGATGAGCAGCGGAAACTCGTTGCCGAAACGCTCGTAGTTGGCTTTGCCCACGAGATCGGCCTTGAGCGCGATGACGACATCGTTGAGCGTCTGGCCGGCAAACTCACCCTCGGTCACCAGGGTCTCGTTGCCTTTCACGCCCGATATTTCCCAGCTCTCACCTACATTCTCCAGCTTGTCACTGAGGTGCTTGAAGGGGATAATCTTGTCGCCTCCCCACAGCGTCTGCTTCAGCAGTGCATTAAACTTTAATGGTTTCATACGCTAAAAATGTTTGATTGATATATTGATAGACTTAATTCTTTTTCCAGAATGCCGGGGTGAGGATGACCAGCACGGTGAAAATCTCCAGACGGCCGACCAACATCATAAACGAACACAGCCACTTGGCCACGCCGGGCAGCATACTCCACGACATTGTCGGCCCTATCTCCAGTCCTAACGACGGACCCACATTGCCGATGCAACTGAGCGAGATGGTAATGGCATTGGTGTGGTCGATTCCGCAGGCCATCATGGCAAAGGCCACTATCACCAGCATGCCCAGATAGGTGGCCAGAAAGGCCAGCAGCGTGACACGCTTCTGCATGGGTACATTGAGCCCGTTGAGTTTGAGCGGCAACACGGCGTTGGGATGCAGAATCTGCTGCATCTCGTTGCGGATGACCTTCAGGACCATCACACCACGGATGCACTTGAAGGCTCCACTCGTAGACCCGGAGCACGCTCCCATAAACATACAGCCTGCCAACACCACCCAAGTGGCATGAGGCCACAGCGCGGCATCATCACTGAAAAGGCCAGTGGTAGTGATAAAGGCCACCGTCTGAAAGATGGCACTGCGGAAGGCATGTTCCAAATCGTAACCGTTGTGCAGCATGAGCTGCCACACGATGAACAGCGTGCTGCCGGCTATCACGGCGATATAAAACTTGAACTCGGCATTGCGCAGCAAGTCCTTCACCTTGAGTTTGGCCACCGAGAAATAGAGCAAGGTGAAGTTGATACCCGACAAGAAGCAGAAAAACGTGCATACATACTCCAAGGCGGGCGAGCGGAAAGTTGCAATGCTCGAATTGTTGATGGCAAAACCGCCCGTAGCCGTACTGGTCATGCCATAGTTGATACTCTCCCACCAGTCCATGCCAAAGACCATGAAACTGCCGATACACGACAGGGTGAGCAGAAGATAGACCATCCATATCCACTTGGCGCTCATCGAGAGCCGGGGATGCAGTTTGGTACGGATAGGTCCCGTGGCCTCGGCGGCAAACACCTTGGTCGAGCCGCCCACCATCGACGGCAGCAGCGCAATGGTAAAGAACACGATTCCCAAACCACCAATCCACTGGGTAAACGACCTCCAGAAGAGCAGCCCGTGCGTGAGCCGCTCCACATCATCGATGATTGAGGCACCCGTGGTAGAAAATCCCGACATGGTCTCGAAGAAAGCATCGGTAAAACTGGTGATGTAGCCGCTGATCATAAACGGCAGCGTGCCAAAGAGACTGAAGATGATCCAGGAGAGCGTGACCACGAGATAGGCTTCCTTGCGTGAGAGCGTGTTGTCGGCATTGCGCCCCACAAACTTGAGCACGAAACCGAAAAAGAAGATGGTCACAATCGACAAAAGAAACGCGAACACGTCGGATTCGTTGTAATAGAGCGCCACACCGAGGCAGATGAGCATGAGCAATGCCTCGATGAAGAGCAGCGAACCCAGAATCTTGGCGATAATCCTCCAGTTGATCATATAAAGAACTTCTCTATTTTTTTCATATTGATACTATGGCAGAACACCATGACCGAGTCGCCGGCCTGAATCTGCGTGTTACCAGACACCAGCATACCCTCGCCGTTTCTCACCAAGCCACCGATGGTCATTCCCTGCGGCAACCCCAAGTCCTTGACAGGCTTGCGGGTGATTTTGGAATCCTCCTTGGGGATAAACTCGGCCACATCGGCGTTGGCAGACATGAGGAAGGTGACATTCATCACATTGGCATCGAGCATCATCTGGTAGATTCGGCTCGCCGCGATGGCCTTCTTGTTGATAATGGTGCCAATGTCCAGACTCTCGGCCATGCTCACATAGTCGATGTTCTCGACCATCGCCACCGTCTTGCGTACGCCAAGGCGCTTGGCGGTAAGACATGCCAGGATATTGGTCTCGGCATTGCCCGTCAGCGCCACAAAAGCCTGGGTATTGTTGATGCCCTCCTCGGTGAGCAGGGCTATGTCTCGTCCGTCGCCGTTGATGACCAGCGTGTCGCTGTCTTCGAGCAGTTCGTTAAGCCGGTCACAGCGGTCAGCATTTTGCTCGATGATCTTCACATCCATGTATTTGGGCATGATGCGCACCGCATTGACCGCCGTCTTACCGCCTCCCATGATCATGACATTCTTCACATCCACATAGTGCTCCTTGCCCACAATCTTGCGGACGTAAGGAATATACTGGCGTGTGGTCATGAAGTAAGCCAAATCGTAGAGCTTGAGTTCGTCGTTACCACCGGGAATGATGGTCTCGCCGCCACGCTTGATGGCCACCACATGGTAAGGATCCTGCGGGCCACAGAGATTGCGGAGCGGCTGGTTCAGAATCTCACATCCCTCACGCAACTTGATGCCAAGCATCACCAATGCGCCATTGTGCACGTCCCAGCGCTGCCTGACCCACGACATCTTCAGTCCGCTGTTGATGTCCTTGGCCGCCAAGGCCTCAGGATAGATGAGCGAGTCTACGCCCAGCCGATTGATAAACTCCTCTGTCTCCGGTGCCTTGTACTCCGAGTTGTCGATGCGCGCCACTGTCTTTTTGGCACCGAGTGCCTTGGCCAAGATACAGTTGTTCATATTGACACTCTGGTCGGGAGTAACAGCGATATAGAGGTCTGTGTGGGCGATACCCGCCTCTTTGAGCGCGCGGATGCTTTCCGGCGATGCCTCCATGGTCAGCAAGTCGTAGTCACTGCCGATCTGTGCCAACCTCTCGGGGTCCTTGTCGATGATGGTGATATCCTCATGGTTGCGTGAGAGCAACCTTGCCAGATGCGTACCTATCGCATAGGCCCCTGTAATGATGATTTTCATCTCAGTATTTCGTTTTTAATCGATTCTATGTCCAGCCCCACCAACTGGTGGAGCTCGTTGACGGTACCGTGTTCCACAAAGGCATCGGGCAAACCCATCCGATGCACCGTACAACGATACCCGTGGTCGGCCATCCACTCCATCACGGCCGAACCCATTCCGCCATTGCGCACGCCGTCCTCAATGGTGATGACACGGGAGAAGCGCTGGCCCACCTCGTGCAGAATCTGCTCGTCGAGGGGTTTTACGAAACGCATGTCGTAATGGGCCACCGTGGGCGCACCTGCCACCGACGAGAGTCCCTCGATGGCCTTGGCCACGTCATTGCCTATAGGGCCGATGCTCAGCACGGCCACGTCGCTGCCTTCGTGCAGCTTGCGACCTGTGCCCACCTCCACGGTCTCCAACGGACAGCGCCAATCGGGCTTCACCCCGCGTCCGCGCGGATAGCGTATCACAAAAGTACCCATGCCGGGGCGGCAAGCCGTGTACATAAGGCGGCGCAGCTCGTGCTCATCCATCGGCGAGCAGATGGTGAGATGGGGGATGGGACGCAGGGCGGCCAAATCGAATGCGCCATGATGCGTCGGGCCGTCTTCGCCCACCAGTCCTGCACGGTCCAGACACAGCACTACAGGCAGATTGAGCACCGCCAAGTCGTGGATGATGTTGTCGTAGGCCCGCTGGGCAAAGGCACTGTAAATATTACAGAAAGGGATAAGTCCGTCTTTGGCCATACCTCCCGAAAAGGTCACGGCATGTCCCTCGGCGATGCCCACATCAAACGCCCTGTCGGGCATCTCCTTCATCAGGATGTTCATCGAGCAGCCCGAAGGCATGGCCGGCGTGACACCCACCACATGCTCGTCGAGCCGCGCCAGTTCGAGCAGTGTCTCGCCGAACACGTCCTGAAACTTCGGAGGCATCCCCTCGCGCTCGCTCACGATACGCTCGCCTGTCTCGGGGTCAAACTTGCCCGGCGCATGCCAGATGGTAGCCTCCTCCTCGGCCGGCTTATAGCCCTTACCCTTGACCGTATGCAGGTGCAGCAGTTTCGGGCCTTTCATATCTTTGAGCTGACGGAGCATGCGGACGATTTCCTTGACATCGTGTCCGTCGAAAGGGCCGAAATATCGGATATTCATGCCCTCGAAAATATTCTGTTGATGGCTCAGCGCCGACTTGATGGCATTGTTGAGCCGCAAGATTCCCTTTCTCCGCTCGTCACTCAGGTACCCCCGGGCATGCAGCCAGCGCGACGCCTTGAAGCGTAGCCGGTTGTAAGTCTCGTTGGTGTCCAGATTGAGCAGGTACTTCTCCATGCCACCCACAGCCCGGTCGATACTCATGTCGTTGTCGTTGAGGATAATGAGCAGGTCGTTGGGACTCGACGACACATTGTTGAGCCCCTCGAAGGCCAACCCTCCGCTCATCGCCCCGTCGCCAATCACCGCCACCACATGCCGGTGATCGTTTCCCGTCTTCTTGGCCGCCACGGCCATACCCAGTGCAGCAGAGATGGAATTGGAAGCGTGGCCGCACGTGAATGTGTCGTACTCACTCTCCAAGGGCGTGGGAAAGGGCCGTATGCCACCCATCTTGCGGTTGGTGCAAAACTGGTCCCTGCGGCCGGTGAGAATCTTGTGGCCGTAAGCCTGATGACCCACGTCCCATACCAACCGGTCGTAAGGCGTGTCAAACACGTAGTGCAGGGCTACCGTAATCTCCACCACCCCCAAACTCGATGCGAAGTGGCCCGGGTTGGCCGACACTTCGTCTATGATGTCCTTGCGCAGTTCATCGCACACCTCAGGCAACTGGTCTATCGTCAGTTTCCGCAGGTCTGCGGGATCCTTAATCTGGCTCAGCAGTCCAAATTTTTCCTTGTCCACGTCTGTAAAATCTACTTTTTCATCCTATTTTCCGACAGGCTTCCTCTCCGTGCATGGGGTCAAACCCAGCATGCCCGTGCAGCCTATCTTCTGCAAAGATAGTGCAAACCGA
>JBJEAU010000035.1:5590-16507 GCA_051869355.1 Prevotella sp.
ACGCAATAGAGCTTGCTCTGAATTGCTGAGGTGCAGCCTATCTTCTGCAAAGATAGTGCAAACCGAACGCAATAGAGCTTGCTCTGAATTGCTGAGGTGCAGCCTATCTTCTGCAAAGATATTCAAAAATTGTGAGAAAGACTACAAATTCATGAAAAAACACCTTATAAAAAGATGAGACATTATAATATATAAAATAAAGAATCCCTCTCGTATGGACGAAAGAGATTCTTTATGGTGACTCCGTTGGGATTCAAACCCAAGACCTTCAGAACCGGAATCTGACGCTCTATTCAGCTAAGCTACGGAGCCATGCTTGCGGGTGCAAAGGTAGGCATTTCTTTTGAAATAGACAAATAACCGAGGGAGATATTTTTTGTAGTTACAAAAACAATCATCACCTACACCATCCGTAAAGGTGGCGTTTACGAGGTCTAAACGCCACCTTTAGCGCGCCAAAGGCCATGTTTAGCTTTCGTGTATGCCATACACTGATACCGAGTGTGTCCCCTGCCCCACTGTGTCCGCTTCGCCAAGGAGCAAGGGGATGCTGTGGGGCAAATCAAATGAAGCGGTTGCGGAAACAGAGACCGTTCACAAAGCCAATATGTACAAGAAAATTGAACTTTTATTGACTTTTTGACAAAATAATCAGGTTTTTCCTTGCAGATTCATTATAATTGTTTACCTTTGCATACACAATTGATTAAGAAGCATGAGTAAACTGATTATCAACAAAGACTATAAACGCCTGCTCGACCGGCAACAGACAGAGCAGGGAATCAAACTGATAAAGGATTTTTTCCAGCAAAACCTATCCACCGAGTTGCGCTTGCGCCGTGTCACGGCTCCCCTCTTTGTGCTGAAAGGATTGGGTATCAACGACGACCTGAACGGCGTGGAGCGCCCTGTCACCTTTCCCATCAAGGATTTGGGCGATGCCAAGGCCGAGGTGGTTCACTCGTTGGCTAAATGGAAACGGTTGACGCTGGCCGAGTATGAGGTGGCGCCGGGCTATGGTGTGTACACCGATATGAACGCCATCCGCTCGGACGAGGAACTGGACAACCTGCACTCGCTCTACGTGGACCAGTGGGACTGGGAGGCTGTCATCACCCGCGAAGACCGCACGCTGGCTTTTCTCAAAGACGTGGTGCGCCGTATCTATGCGGCCATCCTGCGCACGGAGTATCTTACCTGCGAGACCTACCCGCAAATCAAGCCTTTCTTGCCGCGCGACATCCACTTCATTCACAGCGAAGAACTGCTGGCCATGTACCCGGATAAGAGTCCGAAGGAGCGCGAGGATGCCATCTGTAAGAAGTGGGGAGCCGTATTCGTGATAGGTATCGGCGGCAAACTGGCCAATGGCGAGAAGCATGATGGCCGCGCCCCCGACTACGACGACTGGTCTACAGTGGCCGAGAACGGATTGGCCGGCCTCAACGGCGACATCCTCATCTGGTACCCTGTACTCGGGCGCTCGTTTGAGCTCTCCTCGATGGGAATCCGTGTGGACGAGGAATCGCTGCTGCGCCAACTGGCACTCGAAGACAAGGAAGACCGTAAGGAACTCTACTTCCACCGCCAGCTGTTGTCGGGCAGGCTGCCGCTCAGCATCGGTGGAGGTATCGGACAGAGCCGTCTGTGTATGGTCATGCTGCACAAGGCGCACATCGGAGAGATTCAGGCCAGCATCTGGCCCGAGGATATGCGCCGGCAATGTGAAGAATGTGGCATGCCACTCATCTAAGAAACAAGAGAAACTGATATAAGAGAGAGATCCAAACACCCCTAAAACCGACAGCGGTGAGGGATAGAGACCCGTCCATAGCTTTAGAATCCGGGTTCTCTCATTCCCTCACCGCTGTTTTGTGTCCGTTATCAGAACGGTCGATAGAGCTCGTCGAGCGTCAAGTCGCGATACAGTTGTGCATAGCGTGCGGCCACCGCTGCGGCAAAGCGCTTGCCTTTCTCGGCTGTGGCACTACGCGGGTCTCCGATGCCAGTATCGCGGCTCACCTTGCCCCAGTTGCGCGGAATCCAAGCCACGCCCTGCCGCAGCGTTTCGGGCGCAAACCCTCCTGCCTGGCCGTCGCCAGCCGTAGAGAGGTCTACCAATTCGGGATGATAGTGCATCATGACCGAGGTCTCCAGTTCGTCGGCATGGTCATCGGGGTGGTCAAAGAAGTCTTTGGCCGGCATCACCTTAAACCATTCGCTCGTGGCGATAAGCATATCGGGCATGTCTACCGCCAGATCGCGTATCATACCCTTAAACATGTTGCCGCCATGCCCGTTGACAATGAGCAGACGGCGCATGCCCTGATGATAGAGCGAGACGGCAATGTCGGTGAGGATAGCCTTCTGGGTCTCTTGGCGTGTATGGATGCAAAACTTCAGGTCGCGCTGGCCAGGATTCTGCGCTCCCATCGCCACCGGTGCCAACACCATTGCCCTGACACCGTACTTTTCAAGCGCTATGGCTGCCGCGTCTACCGCCACATCGTGCGAGAGGATGGCATCAGTGAGATAGGGAAGATGCAGATTGTGGGGCTCTGTGGCTCCCCACGGCAATACTGCCAACGCATAATCGAGCGACTTGGCTGTGCCATAGTTGCTCACACATAAATCAAGGGTCTTGTCTGTCATATTGAAGATGTGAAAGTTCACTGCTACGTACACGGGGCTTGAGTTCGCCACCGTAGAGATAAAAATCGTTGTGTGTACCGGCAAAGATAGCCGCGCCGGCACGTGCCGTGGCTTCGGGCTGGGCAAACGCCACCGACCACGAGGATGTGGCAGGATGGAAGACCACGGTATAGGGATTGAACCGGTACCAAGAAGGCTCGTGCATGAGATAGTCGGGTGCCTGCTTGCGCAACGCCTCGATAAAGACATCCTTGTTCACACCGCCACACACGGCGATGTCGCCATCCGTAAGGGTACAGGCTACCCCACCCCCTACTGCCAGCGGTTCGCCCTCAGGCGTATGCGGTCCTGCCACCTTCAGCCATTTGCCGGAAGAGGGCACATAGCACAGGCCGTTGAGTTCCAACGTGGGTTCGTGTCCTTCATACCGGGCGGCAAATCCGCCAAATACATATAGACATTCCTCGCCCGAAGCATGGCAGCCTACGGCCATCACGGGCTGCACACGCGGATTGCCGGGCATGTCTCTGAGGCGCTGCCATGTAGGTAGATCGGCATCCAAGTCGAGCATAAAAAGCGTACGGGAAGGTCGGCCGTCTACATTGCCTCCGGCCAGATACACCCTGTTTCCGATGGCAGCGGCATAGGCATTGTCTACGGCCATAGGCAGAGAGGGCAAAGCTGTGAGCACAGGTTTGCCATCGACGATGCGGAGCAGGTGGCAGTCGGTCAGCGGTCGTGTGGCCGTGGTTCCACCCACCAAGACCATTCCCCGAGGTGTGACAGCGGTGGCACCGTAGGCCATCGGCGCGGCCAGCTGCCCCATCAGTCGCCACTCTCCATCGAGGGTGTCGGCAATGTAGATTCCTTGGTAAAAACGTTTCTGGGCTTCTGCTGCCAGTGGACTTCCGGGGAAATTGCATCCACCGGCCAACACCAGTTTGTCTCCGAGGCGGGCAGCGAAACAGCCAGAGAGTCCGGCCTCAAAACCCGGTTCGGGTGCTGCAAGCCGCACGGGGGTAACCGCTATCTCAAACGTGGAGGCAGGGAGCGCTTGACCATTGGTGAGATTGGCCCGCGTAAAGGGTTGCCAGGCATAGCGCACATAGCGCGGATGCACATCGCCATAGCCCGTGAGCCACACGGCACTGCCGTCGTCGGCGATGCTTGCCTTGGCACTGTGCCACACACGATTGTCGCCTGCCACTTCAAATGTCCGCGGCGAGGCACCGTCTGCCGTCGTGAGTCCTTGGGCATGGTCGAACGTGAGTCGGATGCCGTCAGCCGTCAGCGTAGCAGTAACAGGCTCCGGGCCATGCGCCTCGATAGCGAATCCGTAAGTATGCTGCAAAGCCAACCGGGCAAGCCGTTCGCCCACCGGCCTCTTGTGTACAGGATGCACATTCAGACTGTCGCCACAATCATGGGTCACCGCCATTGCCGTATGGGGAATGGCCTGTGCCAGCAAGCGCTGCGAGTGGCGGAACGCAGGCCACGACGGGCGCGAAAGACTGCTGAGTTGGGCAAAATAGAAAGGAAGTTCGGGAACCTGGAAGTAATTCCTCCAACTGTCTACAAGCGCTTTGAAGAGCTCTTCATGCAACTCTATATTGTGCGCATTGCTCTCCCCCTGATACCAGATGACACCATCCACCGGATAATGGTCAAGCGGGGCGATTCCGGCGCTGAAAAGGTAAGAAGGTTCGTAAGGATGGCGTCCCTCCTGTCCACTGTTGGTCACCGCACGGCCTTGCGCCCACGGCTGTACATAATCGTTGGTGCGCCAGTTGACCAGCAACTCGGGCATTACCTCTTCCAGCGTGTTTACATCCACCCACGACCCGGTGGTGGCACCACCCACTGCATTCTGGATGATTCCCACCGGCAGGTGGAGCGAGTCTCGCAATTGACGGGCGAAGTAATAGGCCACCGCCGACAGTTGCCGGGCGTGGACTGCATCCACTGCCTGCCACACTGCCGGACGGAAATACTGGAGACGGTTGACGGAATCCACCTGCTGGGGATTCCATCGGCGATTGTCGGTCATGAACCTTGGCTGCATGGCAAAGAACCTCAGTTGGGAATCTGCCGCATCGGCAATGGCCTTTTCGCCCTCTGCATCCTCAGCTAAGGTGAAAGCCATATTAGACTGCCCGCTGGCAATCCATACCACTCCCGCCAAGATATTGTCGAAGACCAACACATCCTTGCCATCGGTCACCCGGAGCGTGTACGACTTGCCGGGATAGAGCGGCGGTATCATCACCTGCCACCGGCCACGGTTCGAAGCCTGTGCTCGATAGGTATGCCCATCGATAGTGAGGGCGATACGGGCGTGGGCATCTGCCCGGCCATGCAAGGTGAGGTATCGGCTATGCGGCAGCACCATGCCCGATGCGTATATGGGCGACATAGCGAGGGGACCATAACGTCCTGTTATACCCTTGTAGGCTTCGTCTGCCAGCAGGGCGGCACCCTCTGCATTGGGATGGATGCCATCGTGCAGCAAGTCTTGGCGGTAACGCAGAGGCTCATCAAAATCAATCAGTTCTACGTGGGCATCGCGTGCCACCCGCTCGATATAGTCCTGTGCCTGCAATCGCCAGATTCGTGTACCCGAACGGAAACGCTTATGGGTGGCACGCAGCGGGGACAGGCGCGCCACAAGAATACGCACGTCGGGATTCACCGCGCGCAACTGGGCAATGATATGCAGGTAATCGGCTGTAAAATCATCATGGAAATTGGGCCATGACCGTGGGTCGGTATCATTGACACCGAGATGGATGACAGCTATATCGGGTCTGAAAGCCAATGCCGCCGCATACTCTTGGGTTTGGGTATAAGGATGGTGCCCACGGATGAGGACAGCCGCTCCCGAATGTCCGAAATTGCCCACTTTATAGCCATTGCCCAACAGTTGTTGGAGCACAGCCGGATAACTTTGTGTCTTCGGATCCGACAGGGTTAGCCCATAGGTGATGCTGTTGCCCAAACAAGCCACCCTCAACTGCGCCCCTACCCTCACGGGGATGAGCAACCATAGCAGCATGGCAACCAACGCCGCAGTGTAGCCATTGTATTTCATGCGTCTACCATTTAAAAAGAATCCGGCAGAACAGGCATGGCATGCCCTTCTGCCGGAGATAAAAACTATTGTTTGAGTATTTCGGTCAGGAGAATATGACTCTTGATCATCATACGCGGGATGTGGAACGGTCCTTTGAAGATATTTCCCTTGGCAGGCTGTGCCACCGTACCGTCACGATGCAGGTATCCGTACCACTCTCCATGCTCCGGATCGGCCAGATGATTGTAAGCCCACTCGTTGACCATGCGATGATGCTCCAGATACTTGGTCTCGCCAGTCAGCTTGTAGGCATAGAGCGTGGCGATGATACCCTCTGTCTGCGGCCACCAGAACTTCATGTCCTGCGAATAGTCCTGCGGAGGCAGGTTTTTGCAGTCACGGAAATTGATGATACCGCCATAGGTTTCATCCCAGCCCCAATCCCACGACCAGTCGAGGATTTGCAGACCGAGATTGACCAAATCCTTATCGCCGCCGCGGTACATAGCCTCGTCAAAGATAAACCAAGATGTCTCGATGCAGTGTCCGGGGTTGATGACACGACCGTTGAGCGTGTCTATCAGCTTGCCATCCGGGGTCACCATCTCCAATACAGCCTTGTATTCGGGCTGGAGGAAATAGTGCTGGATAGCATAGAGTGAGCGGTCTATCTGCTCTTTCAAGATACTGGAATCGCCTGCTGCAGCGCGTACACGGGCTGCCGTGTTGATGAGAATCATGGTCACAGAGTGGCCTATCGACGGCTGGGTGGGAAGATACTTGGGAGCCAGCACGCCCGGTGTCTCGATAAAACGGAGGATAGACTCGAACAAGCGCAACGACTTCTCAGCGTAACTCCTGTCGCCCGAAGCTATCGCATACTCAGCCATCGCAATGGCAGCAAAGCACTCTGAGAAGACATAGCGGCGCTTGCGCAAAGGCTGTCCGTCGCCCGTCACCTCGAAATACATTCTTCCATCGGTATCGGTACAATGTGCCTCGATAAAGTCGATGCAACTCTTGGAAAAATCAAGATACTCCTGCTTCTTTTCTATGTTGTTATAGGCATAGGCGAAGATAAAACCACAGCGGCCTTGGAACCATACAGACTTGGTGGTGTCCATCAAATTTCCGTCCCGGCCCACACAGGTGTACACGCCACCATGTACCCGATCCCATCCATGCTTGAGCCAGAACGGGAGGATGTCTGTAGTCAGGTCTTTGGCGTAACGGCTTCGCCATTGCTCCAGATATTGTTGTGTATCAAGTGTCCACATAGTTATTCTTAATATTTGATGACTGTCAAATTGGGTACTTGCCGTTTACAGAATGTTGCAACGGTCGAAGAATCCGATGGCCTCCAACTCGCGCTTCATGGCCTGCTCCTCCTCATCGGTAAGATTCTGGAACGGTGTGCGGTTCTTGCCCAAATCAAGACCTATCAGTTTCATGATGCGCTTGCCACCCACAATATTGCCACGATAACGACAGATGACGTTGATGACCTCTTGAGAGAAGTTCTGATGCTCGCGGGCAGCCTCCAGTTCACCTTTGTTCCAGCAATCGATGATAGCCGTAAGCTCCCGACCGTTATAGTTGGTCGTACCGCCAATTCCGCCGCGCGCTCCGCCCATCGCAAGCGAGGGAAGGATAGTCTCATCCTGACCGTGGAGCATGTCAAACTTGCCATCCTTGTAGAGCCGGCACTGGTTGTACTCGTAGATACTTTCAAAGGTATATTTGATACCTGCAAAGTTAGGCACCCGACCATCCACTGCCTCCAACAGTTTCACCATCGGCAGGAAAGCGCCGTTGAATGCCGGGATGTGATAATAATAAAACGGCAATGTGGGCGCACCAGCGGCAATCTCCTCAATATACTTTACCAATTCCTCGATACGTCCAATCTTCGGGAAAGGAGGTGCCATCGCGCCGATTCCCCATGCCCCGATTTCGGCAGCATGTCTGGCCAACTCGCGGCTCGACTTGACACAGCAACTGCCTACATGCACGATGACCTTGAAGTCTTCGGTAGCATGCTGTATCCAAGTCTCGGCCAGACGCTTGCGCTCCTCATCCGTAAGCATGTAACCCTCACCGGAAGAGCCGTTAATAAACACGCCCTTCAGGCCATTCTTCTTCAACATCTCCGCATAGGCGGCAATGGGCTCATAGTTCACCTCTCCATCAGGATAGAACGGGGTAAACGGAGCATCTATCAGTCCTTGTATTTTTTCCATCTTGCAATGTTTTTATATTAGGTTCTTTATATATATCTTGTCATTCCATATTGAGGGTCTTGGGCTTGAGCACCACCAACTGGGCAATCAGCGCCAGCACCAACGCACCTGCCATGAAGACGAATCCCAATCCCATCAGTCCCTGATCGGCCAGCGTTCCCAATACATTGGTAGCCAAGGCTCCGATAAACAGCCCCGACATATTCATGATACCATAGGCCGTTCCACGGGAGCGATCAGACACAAACTGGCACAGGATGGGCATGTTGTTGGCATCGAACAGGCCATAACCGAATCCGAATAAGATTCCGGCACCCACTGCTGCAACCAGCGATGTACCATAGCCCATAAGCACCAACGAGGGTATCATCAGCGACAAGCCGATGCTACTGGTATAGATACGCCCCTTGAGATTCTTCCTCGACCAGCGATCGGCCATCGGACCGCCCACCATCACGCCTACAAACGAAGCAAAGGCGATGGTGATGGTAGCCACGGGTCCTGCCCACACCATATCGATGCCCAAGCTATCGGCAAACAGCGTAGGAAGCCAGTTCTTGGTGGCCCAACCGGGAACCGAAGAAGTGGCAAAGAAGAAGAGGATGGCCCAATAGGCCACACAGGTAAGCAACATGCCCAATGAGCGTCCGACAGCTCGCAGATTGTCGCGAAGCACTGTCCCCAACGGCTGTTGCTCACCACAGGCAGCACCTGCCGATGCAGCAACACGCTTCTCGTGCAGGAAAAATATGAGCACCAACGCATAGGCAATACCCACAATACCAAACCAGTGGAAAGTAGACTGCCACGACAGATGGGCAGCGACAAAAGCACCAAATCCTCCGACAGCCTGACCCATATAGAGACCCGTCATGTGGATACCGATGGCCAACGAGAGTTGCTTGCCGGTAAAATAGTCGGCAATCAGCGACAGGGCTGCAGGGATATAGAGCGCCTCCGACACACCCATTGCGGCACGGAGCCAATAGATTTCCTCATACGTAGTGGCGTAACCCATGAGCAGTGTCACCGTAGACCATACCGCCAGCGATGCCACAATGAGCCACTTGCGGTTGATACGGTCTGCCACGATACCTGAAACAGGACTCATAAAACCGTAAATCCACATAAAGGCAGCCATAATCTTGCCAAACATGACCTTGCTTTCCAGGTCTGTAATGTCGACAGCCATAGCGTCGCGCATGGTGGAGAGCATCTGGCGGTCCATATAGTTCAACAGAGCCACCACCCACAACAGGGCTACCACCAGCCAAGGATAGAATTTCTTTTGCGAAAGTGTCATAAAGTTTTTGTTTATAGGTTCTATCGGTACGAGAGGTGAATGCGTTCATAGATTCAAGGCACCCACTTGTGCCTACAAAGATACATTATTTTCTGATATACCACCCTATTTTCCCGTGATTTTTTCGCCTCTAACCTTCATTTATCACTTGTTTTTCTCAAAATGCTGGTAGTCTTTCACACTGCGCCATGCCCCACCCCACACAAATCCGTGCTGCACAAAGAGGCGATGACAGAGGTCGCCCCGCCGGAGCATGTATGCATGGGTGCGCCGACGGTCGGCATAGACCCGTCCTGCGGCAGGTCGCACACGCTGCCGACCGTCCTTGAGCGTCTTCACATAGGGATTGTAGAGCGGATTGATGTCTATGGCCATACCGATGGCGTGTGCAGACACCTTGGAGGAGCCGGCTACCGTACGGTAGCAAAACCCGCTGGTATTGTTGGCTGCCATCGAGCGCTCATCATCGGCATCATAGTTGTCTATGAGCACCATACGCTCGACAGGATAGCGTCCCTCGTAGAGCGCCCGAAAGATGGCCACCGCATCTGCGGCAATACGCTCATGGCATACCAGTTCGCCGATGTGGATGCGCCCCTCGGCATCGTAGTGCAGGGCGCGCACATAGCGCAAACGGGCACGGGAGATATGGGGGTTGGGGCGAAAAGACCGCCCCTGCATACGTTTAAATACAGCATCAGAGATGGGGACTGCACCGAAGCAGCTGTCCACCCCGTAGGCTGCCACCGCCGCGGCGCTCACCACCTCGCCGGCACGCCACTCGCACAGCATCTGCCGCTCACTTGCACCGTCTTCATGGTGCCGTTGGGCAGCGGCGGTCAGCACCATACCGACTACAATGGCCACGATGGCCACCACTCTATGGCAGATTCGTTGGATTGTTGTCTTCACCATATATTATCTTTCTCCACAGTTACTTCATAGGACTATCGCCATCGCTACCGGCACTCACGCTCGAAGCAGCCAACAGATAGACAGGGGCACTGTTGGGGCCGGTCTTGACCAGCGCTCCACTCTCTGTGAGGCGCTTCAGCCACTTGCCGGCCATGCTGCGGCGCAGCCCAAACTCGGTTTCCATGATACGGCGCGTGACGCAGGGATTGGCTGAGAGGTAGGCTGTCACGGCATCGGTCAGCTCGCGCTCGGTATAGGACCGCGAGGCCGTAGTATAGGATGCCCGTTCAAAACGGGTTTGGCGCCTCACCTCGCCCACCAGTCCTGCTTCGGGTCTGAAATTGACGTTTCTCACGCAGATTTTATTGTCCCTCACCTTGCTGGTAGGCACATCCTGAGGCACATCGCAAGCCACGGAGAGTGAGAAATACCCAATCCCGGGCATATAAAACCGATGTCCGGCTGCCAACTCGTGGAGCATACAGTCGCGGACGGTGGTCAACACGGCCTGCACCTCGCCCTTAGTCAGCATGGCGTGGGTGTGCAGATGGTCTTCCAGTTGCCTTTGGGTCATGGCAGCTTGGTCCATAATGTGTACATAGCGGCGGTCAGAGCCTGTGCCCTGCGCGTTTTTGATGGTGTGGATGTCGTACTTGATACTCATAGAATAAAGATTTTGGTGCCCAAAAGTACGAATTATTTCTGAAACCCACAAAAATCAAGCCTCGCTAAGGAGC
>JBJEAU010000036.1:0-10499 GCA_051869355.1 Prevotella sp.
CCTGTAGCTAGCGTTCATCCTGAGCCAGGATCAAACTCTCCATTGTAAAAATATTTTTCAATCAGTCTTTCGACTGCTTATATTCTGCTCAGAACGATTATCCTTCAGTATCAAGTTAAAGCTTCCTGTTCATATTGAAATATGACGGTTTCTTCTATTTACCCAAGTGTTCTCATTATGTTTCCAAAACAAGAACCGCTTCTTGTACTATTACTTGTCTGTTATCTCAATCTTTCAAAGAACTCTTTTCGTTGTGCTCTCGGTTCGTTCCCGAAAGCGGATGCAAAGGTAGCAACTTTTATGTTTCCCTCCAAATATTTTTGCAATAAAATTCAGAAAAACTTTTATTTTTGACATACATCAAGGGTTTTTGGCGGGTTGTTTTTCAAACACCTTAATATATATACATTCTCCATTTGTTTACTGCTTATTTTTTCATGCGCTGCATATCCACCTCCTGACGATGTTTTTCCTTATATCCGCCGAATTTGTATGCCAGGGAAAGGCCGAAAGTGCGGAAACAAGCAAAACGGGTACGAAGATTCTGCCCCGCCCAATGACATTCTGGTGTAATCATCATGGTCTGAAAGATATCCTTGCAGTAGACATTGAGCACAACACTGCCGCGCGCAAAGGCATAGCGTAGATTGATATCGAGATTGCCCGAAGCTGGAAGATCAAGCGTTCCCTGATAAGAAGTTGTCCGTGCGAAACCACTCACCGAGACCGAAACATCCTTGCTACGGGAGAATCGGCAGGTCGCATGGGCCGACAACATGCCATAGACAATGGAACGGTCGAAAGGGCAATCGAAATAGTCACTATCTTTCTCGCGCATCCACACCCCAAACAGGTTTACCCGCGAATCGAGCCACCATACCGGCTTCCACGGTACAGCCACCATCACCCCTGCCTGCTGATGGAAGTCAAAGTTGTGGAATTGGTCAATTTCCACCAATCGGTCTCGCGATTGATACATTGTCTGCGTAAAATAGTCCTGCTGATGCGAGAACCATCCCCTGAAAAAATACTTGTTGTGGAGGACATGGACCAACGATACAGCATATTCTCGCGAAGGCCTGAGACTGGGATTGCCGATGATTTCCTCGTACTGGCCACCATGGTAGTTGGTCACATGCTGTACCGCCCAAAAATCGGGATAAGTCTTGTCGCTGCTGACCGCCAGTTGCCACAGGCGACCCGATCGAGGAGTATAGGATAGGGTAAGCGACGGATATAGGTCCCACCGATTCCACAGCGTCGCCTGAGTACGCTCGACAGCCAAAGACATTTCCGCCGACAGCTTGCTGCCCCATGCGATGTTGCCGCCGACATAGGCATTGAGCACATTTTCTGTCCGTCGCGAAACGAGCGGCGCAGGCAACTGGCTCGCCTGGGTGCCCTTTTGTGCACGATAATCCTGCCTACTGTGATCCACGATATGCGTATAGACCATCCCATAATTGATTTTAGCCTTTTTGCCCACCGCATGCTCCTCTCTCATGAAACATTTCCACCGGTTGATGCGCTGCTGACTGTTCGACACAAAGGCCATCGGGGTACCCATCAGTTCACTTCCCAAATCCTGCACCACATTGTTCTCATAATAGGTAATGTCTGCACCGACATCGAGTCCGATGGGAAGTTCATAATCGATATGCCCATTGTGCAGTCGGCTACCGACATGGTTGTCCACCACCGAGGTCTGTATGCCGGTCATCCTGTTCAGACTGCGGCTATCCCGCTGATTGCCCGCATAACAGACACTGAGCTGGTGATTCTTTCCCCAATCAAGATCCATGCCGATCCGATAACGATACTCCGGCGTACCCGACATGTCGATGGTCTCATGCGTCGCGATATCATACTGCGTGCCATCGGCAAGGGTATGCACACCGGTCTTGTCGGTCATGTAATACGATTTGCCGTGAATCTGTTCCACATCCGCATCCATCGACACCCTGCCCCAATGCAACTGTAGCGATGCCCGCTCATTGAAGTGTGCCTCATGCTTCACCTCGGCCTTTCCGAAGAGTTCGCCCTGCAGCGCCGTTTCGTCCGCGCGAGGCTTTTCCAGCACCACATTGATCAACGCCCCGCGCACCTGATAGCGTGCCGGAGCGGCATACATCACCTCTGCGCTCTCCACCTTGTCGGCCGGCGTACTCTTGAGCAGGGCGACGAGCTGGCTGCGGGTCATGGAGGTGAGTTTGCCATTGAGCATCAGCGACACCGATAGGCCGCCCAAGTTGATATCATCACCTTGTGGCGTTACGCCCGGCAACAGTTTCAGGGCATCAAACGCATTGTCTACCGCCTTGTCCCTGATGAGTTGACGGACATCAAAGACCAGTTTGGCACCCCTCACTTTCACCACCGGCTTCTCTCCGGTAACCATTACTTCCGGCAACTCATGCAGGATGCTGTCGTTAAAGGCAGAAGCAGCCGAGCCGCCTGCTGCCTGCCCCGCAACGATGGCTGGCCATGCGACCATCATCACCATCATGAAAATCTTGTCCTTCATACCTTATTGTTTATCAACATTAGTTGCTGGCAAAGATAGGCCAATATCCCCATCCCGACAAGCAAACTCGGTTATGCAGTCTTACCGTTTTCGGACAAAAATGTTATTTAGTCTTACCATATTGTGTTACATTCATAGAAAAAGCCTACATTTGCAATACATATACAATAATGTACACATGACAAGACTGCCGCTCAAGACCATCACCGCTCTGGTATGCACCGCCCTCACGGCCATCCTCCTCTATCAGGCCTATCTGCTCTACAATCTCTATGTCTCGCAAAAAGAGGAGATGGAAACAGCCGTGGTGGAAGCGATGCGCATCAGCGACTACAACGAGATGGTGCTGCGAATGGCCAAGATGGCCGCCCACCAAGACAAGGGACCGCATGGCAACGTATCTTTCCAGACCGGCTATGCGCTCAACAAAGACAAGAAACTCGTCAACCAAGGCACACGCACCACCGTCAGCACCCACGACAGCGAGACGGTGGTGATGCAGCAGACTGATTGGCGCGACAGCCTCACCATCAAGCGCAAGACAGCCGGCCTGAAGCGGTATGTAAGCGTGGATATCAACTCCCAACGGACGGGCAGCAACACCCACTCCACGCCCATCCCCAATCACCAGCTTTTCGACACCATCGTAGACAACCACAAATCAGAGGAAGACCTGACCCAACTGATGCAACGAGGCATACACGAGGGTATCGACATCATCAGCCAACCCGATGTGGCCACCTTCGACAGTCTGATTACCGCCCGACTGGCCGACAGACACATCGACACCCGTCACCGCCTGTACCAGTTGCAGGTGCTGCCCGATGCCCAGTTGGCCTCCACCATCGACACCCTGCAGGTCATCACCACGCCCGGCTATACGCCCTCGCCCTCCGCCCTCTCTTTCGATTACCCCTACTCCACCTCCCACCACCGGCTCTATCGGCTCTATATAGAACCGGTCAGCGGCAGCGTGCTCCGCCAGATGAGCGGCCTGTTGGCCAGTTCTGCCATGACCCTGATGGTTTTGGCCTTCGCCTTCTGGTACCTCATCCACACCCTGCTGCGCCAACGGTCACTCGACGAGATGAAAGACGACTTCACGCACAACATGACACACGAACTGAAGACGCCCATCGCTGTGGCCTACGCCGCCAATGATGCCCTGCTCCACTTCAGTCAGGGCGACGATGCCGCCACACGCGACAAATACCTGCGCATGGCACAGGAACAGCTCCTGAAACTCAGCGGCATGGTGGAGCAGGTGCTGTCGATGAGCATGGAGCGACGCCGGTCTTTCGCGCTCAACAGAGAGCAGCTGTCGATTGCCGACACCTTGCGCCACATCGTGGAGATGCAGCAACTGAAAGCCGCCATCCCCCTCACCCTGTCTTTAGACATCAAGCCAGAAGACCTGACCGTCGTGGCCGACCGCATGCACTTCTGCCAGATGATGGCCAACCTCATCGACAATGCCGTGAAATATTCGGTAGACAAGGCCGACGTACGCATCTGTTGCCGCCAAGAGCCCGACGGCGCGGTAAGCATCGCTGTCACCGACCACGGGATTGGTATCGCCAAAGAGCATAGGGAACACCTGTTTGACAAGTTTTACCGAGTGCCCAACGGCAACCGCCACCCGGTGCGGGGATATGGCATCGGACTGTACTATGTAGCCACGATGATGCGGCTGCACGGGGGCACGGTAACCGTGGAGAGTACACCGGGCAAAGGGAGCACATTCAGACTTGTCTTTAACCAACCCGACTGAAAGATGAAAACAGAACCTGTTACGATGCATGTATTGCTGGTAGAGGACGAACAGACACTCGCCCTCATCATCAAGGACACGTTGGAGACACAAGATTTCCATGTCACCACAGCCCGCAACGGCGAAGAGGGACTGCGGATGTTTTTCGCCACCCAACCCGACATAGTGGTGGCCGACGTGATGATGCCGCACATGGACGGCTTTGAGATGGTAAGGCGGCTACGGGCCAAGGATGCCGTCACCCCGATACTGTTTCTCACGGCCCGAACCGACACGCTGGATGTGGTACACGGCTTCGAACTGGGAGCCAACGACTACCTGCGCAAGCCTTTCGGCATGCAGGAACTGATTATCCGTATCAAGGCACTGCTGGGCAGAATCCGCACGGCCTCTCCTGTCGACGAGAAGCGCACAGCGTATGTCATCGGCAACTACCAACTGGACACAGTTAGGGAACAACTGGTCTATGCCGCCGACGATGGCCTGCCCGTCGTGACCCCGTTGTCGCACCGCGAATCGGAACTCCTGCGCCTGCTGTGCCAGCAAACGGGCAGCGTGGTCTCTATCCAGGACATCCTGTTACAGCTATGGGGAGACGACAGTTATTTCAACACCCGCAGCCTGCATGTCTTCATCACCAAACTGCGCCACAAACTGTCTGCCGACCCCTCTGTCCGCATCATCAATGTAAGGAGTGTGGGGTACAAACTGATCGGTGGGACAGCGACTACATGACAGAAGAATGACGTAAATGCCACGTTTAGCCATCGCAAATGCGGCATTTAGCCTCCGCAAACGCCACGTTTAGCTCCGACAAAGGATATTTGGTGTGTACCGAACAGATACAGCAAGCCCTGCCATGCGACAACTCCGGGCATGGCAGGGCTTGCTGCGATTACTCATAAACTTCTTCTATACCGTAGGGTTCCAATTCTTCTTCCTCCTTCTCACAGGCATTGAAGTCCTCGGGTATCTCAAACGTGGCGTCAGAGGTGTAGCCAAGCGACTTGTCACGATACACCTTTTTCATATAATAGGCCCAGATGGGGAGCGCCATCGTGGCACCCTGTCCCATACTCATCGAGTCGAAATGGATGTCGCGGTCTTCTCCGCCCACCCAACAGCCGCTGACCAACTGGGGAGTGAAACCCATAAACCACGCATCAGAGTTGCGGTTGGTGGTGCCCGTCTTGCCTCCTATCTGCCCTTCTATCTGATACTTGTAGCGCAGACGGCCGGCCGTACCCTCATCGACCACCGCCATCAGCTCGACCAGCATCTTGTAGGCACTTTCCGAACTGATTACCTCGTTCATGCGGGGCTGGAAACGTGCCACTACGTTGCCCTCGCTATCCTCAATACGCGATACAAACATGGGGGCGCAACGTATGCCATTGTTGGCAAAGGCCGTGTAAGCGCTCACCATCTCAGCCACCGACACGTCGCACGGCCCCAAGCAGAGCGCCATCGACGGATGAATCTCCGGATTGTTGATACCGAAGTCGTGGAGCATGGTGACAAACTGGGCAGGATTGAGCTTGCTCATGAGATAGGCCGAAATCCAGTTGTTTGACTGTGCCAATCCCCACTTGAGGGTCACCATCTGTCCGTAGCATCTGGTGCTGGTATTGCGCGGTGTCCACGGCTTTCCGGCCACGATATAGGTGCGCTGCACGTTGGGAGCCTTGTCACAGGGAGAGAATCCGTTCTCCATTGCGAGGGCATAGAGGAAAGGCTTGATGGTAGAGCCCACCTGCCGACGGCCGTCCATCACCATGTCGTACATGAAATGGTTGTAGTTCAGTCCACCCACATACGCCTTCACAGCGCCCGTCTGTGCTTCCATACTCACAAATCCGGCCCTGAGAAACGATTTGTAGTAACGTATGCTGTCGAGGGGTGTCATCACCGTGTCTATGTCGCCGTGATAGGTGAAGACGGTCATATCGGTCTTGGTACGGAACGACTTGCTGATTTCCTCTTCCGAGGCACCAGCAGCCTTGAGGGTATTGTAACGCTCGCTCTGCAGCACAGCCCGCTGCATGATCTGCTGCACCTCCTTCGGCGTGAGCTCGTCGGTAAACGGCGCATTGGGCTTCTTGCGGTTTTCCTTGGTAAAGAGGGGCTGCAGGTACTTGGCCACATGGTTGTACACGGCCTCCTCTGCATACTGCTGCATACGCGAATCGATGGTGGTATAGACCTTCAGGCCATCGGTATAGACATTGTACGGCTCGCCATTCTTCTTGTAGTTTTTGTTGCACCAGCCATAGAGCGGGTCGCTCACCCACGCGATCGAGTCGAGCACATACTGCTTCTTGTTCCATGAGGGGTACTTGCTCTTCTCGGGCATCTTGGCCATCATGTATTGGCGTAGAAACTCGCGGAAGTAAGGTGCCGTACCGTCCTTGTGGTCGGTACGATGAAAGTTGAGAGCCAGTTCCTCGGCCTTGTATTTGGCAAAATCTTCCTCGCTCAGATAACCCGCCTTGCACATCTGCGAGAGCACCACATTGCGCCGCTTGGTGCAGCGGTCGGGATAGCGCACGGGATTGAAGAGCGAGGGATTCTTACAGAGTCCGATAAGGGTAGCGGCTTCGGTCACGGAGAGGTCACGCGGCTCCTTATTAAAATAGGTATTGGCGGCGGTCTTGATGCCCACCGCATTGTGGAGGAAGTCGAAGTAGTTGAGATAGAGGGCTATGATCTCCTCTTTGGTATAGGTACGCTCCAGTTTGACGGCTATCACCCACTCGATGGGCTTCTGCATCAAGCGCTCTGCCGTGGAGTGTGCCGCTTCCGAGTATAGCTGCTTGGCCAACTGCTGCGTGATGGTGGAGCCACCGCCGGCATTCTCTTGTCCCAAGATACCGCGCTTGATGACCGCACGCGCCAACGCGATGAAGTCGATGCCCGAATGGTCGTAGAATCGCTCGTCTTCGGTGGCGACAAGCGCATGGACGAGATGGGGTGAAAGATTGGAATAACTGACGGGTATGCGATTTTCGCGGTTAAAATTCCACGTGCCTATCACCTTGCCGTCAGCCGAATACACCTGGGAAGCAAAGCGGTTGATGGGGTTCTGCAACTCGTCTATCGGGGGCATGTAGCCTATCCACCCGTTCCAAATCGCATAAAAAGCCGTCACACAGGCCAACACGACACATGCCAACAAGCCCCACAATATATGTACAAACTTTCGTCTCATCGCTTATCTGAGTTTATTAATATCTGCAAAAATACAATTTTTACTCCGAAAATTGGGCAAATAAATGAAAATTTATATGTAACTTAGCACTCGAATAGAACATTCAATCTAAATAATAGATGGAAATACATAATTTTGTGACGATTGAAGACCTCTCCAGAGATAAAATCCTGTATCTGCTGGACATGGCAAGAGAGTTTGAACGTCATCCCAACCGTGAGCTTCTGAAAGGAAAAGTGGTCGCAACGCTTTTCTTTGAACCTTCAACCCGTACCCAACTTAGTTTCCAGACCGCTGCCAACCGACTGGGCGCAAGGGTCATCGGCTTCTCGGATGCCAAGACGTCGAGCACCACCAAGGGTGAAACGCTCAAAGACACAATCATGATGGTATCTAACTATGCAGACGTGATAGCCATGCGGCATTACATCGAGGGAGCAGCCCAATACGCCAGCGAGGTGGCCCCCGTGCCTATCATCAATGCCGGCGACGGCGCACACATGCACCCCTCGCAGTGCCTGCTCGACCTCTATTCCATCTACAAGACCCAAGGTACGCTCGACAATCTCAACATCTATCTGGTGGGCGACCTGAAATATGGGCGCACGGTGCACTCGCTCATCACGGCCATGCGCCACTTCAACCCCACATTCCACTTTATCGCGCCCAAGGAACTGTCTATGCCACAGGAGTATAAGCTCTATTGCAAGAACCACGACATCAAGTTCCAGGAGCATACGGCCTTCAACGAGAAAGTGATTGCCGACGCCGATATCCTGTACATGACGCGCGTGCAGAAGGAACGCTTCTCCGACCTGATGGAATATGAGAAAGTGAAGAATGTATATATCCTCAACCGCAGCATGCTGGGATCGGTCAAGGACAACATGCGCATCCTGCATCCACTGCCTCGCGTCAACGAAATCGCCTATGATGTGGATGACGACCCGCATGCCTACTACATACAGCAGGCCAAGAACGGTCTGTTTGCCCGCGAGGCCATCTTCTGCTACTGCCTCGGCATCACGATGGACGAAATAAGAAACGACCAAACTATCATTGAATAATGGCAAAGAAAGAAATGCTGGTCACGGCCATTGAGAATGGTACGGTGATCGATCATATACCTGCTGAAAAGACCTACAAGGTGGTGTCTCTGCTCAAGCTCGACGAGCTGACTACCCCCGTCACAATCGGCAACTACCTCGAGTCGAAGAAAGTGGGACGCAAGGGAATCATCAAGGTGTCGGGCAAATATTTTACCGATGCGGAGATTTCGCAACTCTCGGTAGTGGCACCCAAGGCAGTACTCAACATCATCCGCGACTACGAAGTGGTGGAAAAGAAGATGGTGGAGACACCGGATGTGCTCCGGGGCATCGTAAAGTGCAACAACCCAGTATGTATCTGCAACAACGAACCGATGGCCACCATCTTTAACGTGGTGGACAAGGCCAAAGGTATCATCAAGTGCCACTACTGCGACAAGGAACAGGAGATGGGCAAGGCCAAACTGTGTTAGCACCGCCCCACTGGTAACGACGATTTTACTGAATACATATATTATATAATAACCAACGCACCAAATCCCGCGAGTAAGTTGGGCTCCCTCCACACGCAAAGGGGAGGATGGGAATAGACAAACATGGAAAGAGACCAAGAGATTTTCGACCTTATCGAGAGAGAACATCAGCGCCAGCTGAAAGGTATGGAGCTTATCGCGTCAGAAAACTTTGTCAGCGATGAAGTGATGCAGGCGATGGGCAGCTATCTTACCAACAAATACGCCGAGGGTCTGCCCGGACACCGCTACTATGGAGGCTGTCAGGTGGTGGACGAAGTGGAGAACATCGCCCGCGAGAGGGTGAAGAAACTCTTTGGAGCCGAGTTTGCCAACGTGCAGCCCCACTCTGGCGCCCAGGCCAATGCTGCCGTGATGCTGGCCGTGCTCAAACCCGGCGACACCTTTATGGGACTGGACCTGGATCACGGCGGGCACCTGTCGCATGGCTCACGTGTCAACACATCGGGTATCCTCTACAATCCCGTAGGCTACAAACTCAACCGCGAGACAGGCCGTGTGGACTATGACGAGATGGAACGTCTGGCACTGGAACACAAGCCGAAGCTGATCATTGGCGGTGGCTCTGCCTACAGCAGGGAGTGGGACTACGCCCGCATGCGCAAGATTGCCGATGCAGTAGGTGCCCTCTTCATGGTAGACATGGCACATCCCGCCGGACTGATAGCCGCCGGCCTGCTGGAGAATCCTGTCAAGTACGCACACATCGTGACCACGACCACCCACAAGACCCTCCGTGGCCCAAGAGGTGGTGTGATCCTGATGGGCAAAGATTTCCCCAACCCTTGGGGCATTACCACCAAGAAGGGCGAGGTACGCATGATGAGTTCGTTGCTCAACAGTGCCGTATTCCCCGGTACACAGGGAGGCCCGCTGGAGCATGTTATCGCTGCCAAGGCGGTGGCTTTCGGCGAAAACCTGAAGCCCTCGTGGGTAGAGTATGCCACCCAGGTGAAGAAGAATGCCGCTGTGCTGGCCGACGACCTCATCCAGCGCGGATTCGACATCGTGAGCGGCGGCACAGACAACCACTCGATGCTGGTAGACCTGCGCCCGAAATATCCCGACCTCACCGGTAAGGTGGCAGAAAACGCACTCGTTGCAGCCGACATCACCGCCAACAAGAACATGGTGCCCTTCGACAGCCGCAGCGCCTTCCTGACATCAGGCATCCGCCTCGGTACCGCAGCCATGACCACCCGTGGTGCCAAGGAAGACATGATGCACTTGGTGGCAGAACTCATCGAGGAAGTGCTCAACGCTCCCGAAGACGAGCAGGTCATCAGTCGCGTACGCGAAAAGGTAAACTTCACCATGAAGGATTATCCTCTCTTCGCTTATTGATAAAAGACAATCCGGCTAAAGGTGGCGTTTACGACTCCTAAAGGTGGCGTTTACGACACCTAAATGCCGC
>JBJEAU010000036.1:10599-16144 GCA_051869355.1 Prevotella sp.
CTAAAGGTGGCGTTTACGACTCCTAAAGGTGGCGTTTACGACACCTAAATGCCGCATTTAGCTTTCTGATACGACAGCAGCCCGACCTCTGTTCGCGGCTGCTGTTTTTGTTTGTTGGCCTCACCGGAGTGGGCAAAACAACGATTCTGACATCTTGTTTTATTTATTTTTGCATTTTGCTTGTCTGTTTCACTTATTCTTTGTATATTTGCCTAACAACTATCAACCACCTATCCCAACGACTCTCAGTGCACCCCAAACATTCAGCACACCGACAGCCACTCTATGTACGTCTATGGGATCAGCAAGATGCAGGTGAAACAGATGAATCGGTAAACTATCAACCTATCAAAAAATATGAGAAAAACTATTCTTATCAGTATGCTCTGCCTGTTGGCATACGTAGCACACGGGCAAACATTCGATTCCCGAGCGTTTTACAAATTCTACAATGACCGGGGAGAAGTGATGGACAACGGCGGGTCGACAGACAACATGGCCAACATCATCCTGGGCCGTGAAGCCAAGGGCTCTGCCGGACAGCTGTTGCGCATCTACGCTGCCGACGAGGGCTGCTACCACCTTGGACTTCCCGGTTACGACAAAGGACTCGACTATACGTCGGATGCCAAGGCCGACCAGCTCATCATACAGTGGGACGGCGACACGGGCAACATCCACCAGCTGTGGACCCTTACCCCCGCCGGCGACGGCAGCTACATCATCTCGCCGCGCAAGCATGCCCAACTGGCCCTGAGCTACCGCAAAGACGGCAAGGTGCAGCTGGTGGCCAAGAATGAGGCCGACCCCACCCAGCACTGGACCATCAAGAAGACCAACGAGCCCATGCCCCGCAATGTGAACGCCGTGGGCAAGGAGAACTGGGAAAACGAGCGCATCTTTGCCATCAACAAAGAGCCCGGGCGCAACACTTTCCACCCCTTCCTCTCCAGCGAAAGCATGCGCCAAGACCCCAATCTCTATGAGCCGTGGGAGTTTCCGCGCGCTTCCAACTTCATGCTGCTCAGCGGCATGTGGAAGTTCCATTGGGTAGACAACCCCGACAAGCGGCCCAAGGATTTCTACAAAGAGGGATTCAATGCCGACAGTTGGCGCGAGATACCCGTCCCCTCGTCATGGGAGATGCAGGGCTACGGCACACCCATCTATACCAACGTCACATACCCCCACAAAAACACGCCTCCCTTCATCCGCACGGTGGAAGGATGGACGATAGAAAAGGAAAACAATCCGGTAGGCTCCTACATCCGCACCTTCAACGTCAGCAAAGAGTGGTTGGACAAAGAGGTGTTCCTACATTTCGACGGCTGTTACAGCGCCCTCTACATCTGGATAAACGGCAAGCCGGTAGGCTACTCGCAAGGTGCCAACAACGATGCCGAGTTTGACGTAACCCGCTATCTTCGCGAAGGGAAAAACACCATAGCCTGCGAGGTGTACCGATGGAGCGACGGTTCGTATCTGGAAGACCAGGACATGTTCCGCCTGAGCGGCATCCACCGCAATGTGTACCTGTATGCCACACGGAAGGTGCGTGTGCGCGACTTCCACATCACCGACCGCCTGAGCAACGACCTGAAGACTGCCACCTATGAGGTGGAATCGGAGGTGAAAGCCTATGGCAAGAATTTCAGCAACCTGAAACTGGAGGTGCAGGTGCTCGACCCGAACCACAAGGAGGTGGCCCGACAGACAGCAACTATCGCATCGGTGAAAAACTCCAAGCCGCAGACCATACGCATCAGCGGTAGCATACCGGCCAACGTGGCCCTGTGGACGGCCGAAACACCCAACCTGTACACCTTTGTCTTGACGTTGAAAGACGCTAAGGGTCAGCTGATTGAGACTGCAGCCAACCGTTATGGCTTCAGACGAATCGAGGTGCGCGACAACAAGGTCTACATCAACAACGAACTGGTACTCTTCAAGGGTGTAAACCGCCACGACACCCATCCCGTCTTGGGCAAGGCCATCCCCGTGGCTTCCATGAAGCAGGACATCGAACTGATGAAGCTGAACAACATCAACACGGTGCGCACATCCCATTATCCCAACGATGCCCGTATGTACGCCCTGTACGACGCTTACGGCCTCTACGTGATGGATGAGGCCGATGTGGAGTGCCACGGCAACAACTCGATCGGCAGCAAGGACAACTGGGAGCCGGCCATGATCGACCGCGTGGTGCGGATGGTACAGCGCGACCGCAATCATCCCTCCATCATCTTCTGGTCTTTGGGCAACGAATGTGGAGGAGGCAAGAATTTTGATGCCATGTACAAGGCCGCCAAAGCCATCGACCCCACCCGCATGATTCATTATGAGGGGAAAAACAACATTGCCGACATCGACTCGCACATGTACCCGTCTATCGCCAACATGACGGCGTTTGACAAATCGGGCCGCAACAAGCCCTACTTCCTCTGCGAATACGCCCACGCAATGGGTAACGCCATCGGCAATCTTCCCGAGTACTGGGACTACATCGAGAACCACTCCGCACGACTCATCGGCGGCTGTATCTGGGACTGGGTGGACCAAGGCCTGACCAAACAGGGTCGCCCGCAAAATGAATACTACTACGGAGGTGACTTCGGTGACCAACCCAACGACCGCGACTTCTGCTGCAACGGCGTAGTGACCCCTGACCGTCAGGTAACGCCGAAACTGATGGAGGTGAAAAAGGCCTACCAATATATAGAGGTGAAACCTACGGCCGACTGCCGCCGTATCAGCATCCGCAACAAGTACGACTTCCTGTCGCTCGACGCTTTCTGCATGGACTGGCAGGTACTGAGAAACGGTGTATGCGTGGAGCAGGGCACATCGTGTCTGCCCGCAGCCGGAGCCAACCAGACCGTGGAGGTGGCTGTACCCATCAAGACGGCGATGGACGATGCTGCCGAATATGCACTCAATGTGTATTTCAAGAAAAAAGCGCCCGAATCGTGGGTTCCTGCAGGCCACTATTTCGCCAGTGAGCAGCTGATGCTCAAGGCTGGCAACGCCCTGCAATCCATACCGGTATGCGCCGGACTGGCCGTGACCCTGACGGAACAAGGAAACGAACTGACATTCAAGGCCAACAACATGACCATGACGCTCGACAAAACCAAGGGTGAGATCGTATCGCTCATCATGGGTGGAAAGGAGCGTATCCACAACCGCCAGGGCTTCACATTCAACTGGTATCGCTCTATCAACAACGATGGAAGAGAATGGTTAGAGACATCGGTCAAGACCAACGACTGCACGGTGACACAGGCCGACGGCAACTATATCGTCACCGTAAACAGCACCGCCACCCTGAAGACCAAGAAGGGCGACAACTATCCCTACAAAGTGGTGTACACCGTGAAACCCAACGGTGTAGTGGACATCGACGCACAGTTCACCCTCGACGAGGGAAGCTATCGGGTACCGAGACTGGGACTCGCCGCTGCCCTCAGCGCAGGCATGGAGGAGGTGACCTACTATGGCCGCGGCCCGTGGGAGAACTATGCCGACCGCAAGGCTTCGGCTTATCTGGGCCGGTACAGCACCACTGTCACCGAGATGGAAGAGGCTTACGTGCGCTCGCAGAGCATGGGTAACCGCGAGGATACACGCTGGCTGACCCTCACCGACAAGGGAGGCACGGGCATCCTGATACAGGCCGACAAGGCATTCAACTTCTCTGCCCTGCATTTCAGCGACCGCCAACTGTGGAACGACATGCGCCACGGCCACGAGTGCAATGCCCAGCGACGCACAGAGACCATCCTGTGCATCGATGCTGTCCAGCGTGGACTGGGTAACCAGAGTTGTGGTCCCGCTCCTCTCCCCCAATACGAGATGAAGCCCGGAACCTACAACTGCCACTTCAGTATCAGTGCTGCGGTAGCCCAATAGCACAACAGCACAAACCAAAAGCGTAAGGGGCGTGGCTTCTTGGCTGATTTACAGCTGTCTGAAGCCCACGCCCCTTACGCTTTTCCTGTGTATCGAGCGCTATACCGCCGATGCGCGCTCACACCTTTTCGCCGTAGCAGAGATCTCCTGCGTCTCCGAATCCGGGCACGATATACTTGTATTCGTTCATACCGGGATCGATCGCAGCACACCAGATGGTCGTCTTGTCATCGGGGAATGTCTGGCGGATATGGTCGATGCCCTCCGGCGTGGCTATGACGCATGCCACGTGTACATGCTTGGGCGTACCCTTGGTGAGGAACGCCTTGTAGCCCAATTCCATACTGCCTCCCGTGGCCAACATGGGGTCTGCCACAATCAGTGTCTTTCCCTCGATGCTCGGGGTGGCCAGATACTCCACATGGATGCCCACCTGATGGTGCGCCTCGTCTGTGTACTCACGATAGGCCGACACGAAAGCGTTGCCGGCATGGTCGAAGACATGGAGGAACCCTTCGTGGAACGGCAGGCCTGCACGGAAGATGGTTGCCAACACGATCTCATCGGTAGGCACCTGCACCATGGCCACACCCAGTGGTGTCTCCACCGCCGTCGGCGCATAGGCAAGGGTCTTGGATATCTCAAACGCCTCAAACTCGCCCACCCGCTTGATGTTGTTTCTGAAGAGCAGGCGGTTTTTCTGATACTCCTTATCCCGCATCTCAGCCATGTATTGACCGATGATGGAATTGGTATCGCTCAGATTAATGATTTTCATCTTAGTATTTGGTTATGCTGTTAATGGTCTGCTTGTTGGTAACTGATGCCAAAATTACAATGAATTTCACAAACAGACAAGCAAATCCGTAATTTTTCCCATCCTCATCGCCCTCATTTTTTCACCCGTCGCCCTACCCATTCCGCCCATAAGCCATCATAGGAAAGCTAAAGGCCATGATTACGACGCTAATCGTGGCCTTTAGCGCCGTAATCATGGCCTTTGCATCGGGGAACATTTGCAAACTCCGCGTGGCAAAAGCGCGGAGCGTTCTGCCGTTTTCATATTCTTTAACCTAAAAAATCGCAGATAAAAAGATTTTTGTCGCCACAAACGAAGCGAATGTCTACATTTTTTGTTAATTTTGCGTGCGGATTAGGGAAACAAGACAATCCAAAAGGTAAAAGAATAATTTCACAACTTATTAAATACATTTATTAAGAAATGGCAAAGTTAGATTTGACACAGTACGGCATTACCGGTGCAACGGTAATCGCACACAATCCTTCCTACGAGCGGTTGTTTGAGGAGGAGACAAAGGCAGGACTCGAAGGTTTTGAGGTTGGTCAGGAGACCGAGCTCGGTGCTGTTAACGTAATGACAGGTATTTATACCGGACGTTCGCCTAAGGATAAATACATCGTCATGGACGAGAACTCTAAGGACACAGTGTGGTGGACATCTGACGAATACAAGAACGACAACCATCCCATGTCTGAAGAGGTTTGGGCTAAGGTAAAGGATATCGCCGTTAAGGAGCTCTGCAACAAGAATCTGTATGTAGTAGACGGCTTCTGCGGCGCCAACAAAGACACCCGTATGGCTATCCGCTTCATCGTGGAGGTGGCATGGCAG
>JBJEAU010000037.1:0-64484 GCA_051869355.1 Prevotella sp.
ATACATGCCTGTCACGCATGGGGTCACGGGTTCGAGTCCCGTACGCACCGCAAAAAGTATCAGCCCGTACATCACAAGAATGTAAGGGCTGATACTTTTATAGATTTATGTCTTAATTAATCAGTTGGGATTCGCGATTGAGCTTATGCGGTTGCCGCAGGCGACAGTGGCAGATGTATGATGGGGGCATGAAAAAAGAGATAAAGGCCAGTGTATGGCATTTATCTCTTTCGGTGTTTGCGGAAGATGAGGGATTCAAACCCCCGATACCCGGAAAAGGGTATACCGGATTTCGAGTCCAGCGCATTCGGTCACTCTGCCAATCTTCCTTAAAGCGATGCAAAATTACGATTATTTCCGATAATAACAAAGAAAAATCAAACTTTTTTTGAATCCAATCGGCATAATTGTCGATATACACAACTTTCGCATCGTTTGCCGTCGGGGGTGGGAGAGAACGGAAGCGCCGGGTTGAAGATATTTTGCAGCACCTGTTCCAATCCTTCCTTGAACGGCAACTCGTAATCTGTGGCCCTGAGCATCTTCTCATTGTCGAGCATCAGCGTCGGGTCATAGTCTTTGGCCGATGTATGTTGGATGAAGATGAGGGCCGGACTGACAGGTAGCTGTCGGGGATTATGCTTCCGGTCATGACTGACGATGAGTGCATATAGCAGCGTCTGCAGATAGTAATTGGTATGTTTCTGCTGATAGGCTTCGCCTGAGAATATCTCGTCGATGGCATAGGTCTTCCTTGTCGGCAGCTTGCCGGTCTTGTAGTCTATCACCCTGATGCGGCGCCCGTCGGTCTCGGTCTCGATTTCATCCAGTCTGTCTATGATGCCGTGGATGCCTATTTCGCGTGTCCCTCGGGACGTGGAGAAGATGAGCGTGTCGGCAACCTCCAGTTCCAGTCCCTTGATGGTAAAAGGAGCCAGTTGGCTGTCTATCTTGAGCAGCTGGTGCAGATAGCTTATCACCACGCCCCGGTTGATAAGCTGCAGTCCGTTGTATTCGGGACGGAAGGATGGGTCGCTGCTATTGAACAGTTCTTCACGGAACACCCTGTCCACGATGATTTCTATCTGCTCTGGATGGGTCAACAACTCCTTGATGGCACTCTCGGTGATGGTATTGCCATTGGCTGTCAGCCGTGTATAGACCAGTTCGGCGCTGCGGTGGAAGATGTTGCCAAAGACACGGCTGTCTATCTTGTCCTCATCTTCCTCGTCAGGTTCTTTGATGCCTTCCACCACATTGTAGTAGAAGCTGAGCGGGCAGAATAGGTATCGGTTGATGGCAGTGGGCGACAACTTAGGAATCTGGTCGAGTCGCTCCATGATGCCGACAGTCTTCTCCACCTCCCCGGGTTGGCTTGCGCGTGCTGTCTGTCCCGTCTGTATGGCCAGCTGATGTATCTTGTGGCTGCTCTCTACCAGCATCTGTAGCATGAATCTGCTCATCTCGCCCGTGTGTCCGTCTTCCGTGGCGTTGTTGTAGAGCAGCGTGATGTCTGTGGCGCGCTGCAACAGGCGGTGGAAGTAGTAGGCGTAGATGGCCACTTTGTTGTCGATGGTGGTGAGTCCGTGCGCCTTTCGGATGGAGTGGGGGATAAACGAGGCGTCGTTTACCCCTTTGGGCATGTTGCCCTCGTTGCATGAGAGCACCAGCACGTGGTCGAAGTCCAGGTTGCGTGTCTCCAGTACGCCCATGATTTGTAGTCCCACGGCAGGTTCGCCATGAAAGGGTATCTGGGTGCTGGCTATCAGTTGGCCGATGAGCCGTTCCAGTGTGACGAGGTCTACTCCCAGATCGCCGTCGGCGATCAGCGTCGCCAAGCGGTTGACCAAGGTGTACATGCGGAAGACCGATTCTTGGAAAAACGGGTCTTCTTCGTCTTTGCCTCCAGCACCGATACGCTTGAGTATGTCGAGCATCCATTGGGTAAGGCGTAGGTTGAAAGGCGTTTCCCCCTCTTCTAAATCTGCGAAGAGCATGCCAAGTCCTTCGTCGACGGCCAACTGTTTGCGGGTGGGATAAAACCGCTTGTGCCGTTCGAGGTCTTCAAGCAGGTCGGCATATCTTTCAGACAGGTAGGGGATGTAAGGATGGGTGAGTAGTGATTTGACAAACGAGAGCCGATACTTGTCAGTACCCGTCATGTGGCCTTGCGTCTGCACCTTGATCATCATGTCTACGAGCGAGGCGGCCGGCGATTGTGCCAAAGGAAAACCTGTGGTCACATTCACCTTGTCCACCTCGGGTGGAAGGCTGTGAACCACGGCTTGCAGCAGCGATTCGTCGCAAAGTACGATAGCCGTCTTGCGTCCATCGTCAATCCGGTGGTTCGTGCGGAGCCACTCGGTCACGTAGCGGGCCTGTGCATTCTCGGTAGTAGCGGCTATATAGGTTATTTGCTTGTCTTTGCCAAACTGGTTGTATAGTTCCCCATCGGTGTCAGTGAGCTCATTGGGAAACTGCTGGATGTATTGGTGTATGTAGTGGCCGGCCTCGTTTCCCCGCAGATAGTAGCGGTCATAGTCCCAGTAAAACAAGGCTTTGCCCATGCTTTGCAGGCGCCTGAAGAGTTGTTGCTCTGCGCGCTGCAACACATTGAATCCCACAAATATGTACTTGTCATACTCAAACGACAGCTGCTCATTGGTGGCCACCTCACGATAGATGCGGCCCTCGTAGGCGAGTCCTTGCTGGGCCAGCAGGGCGTTGAACCGGTCGTATATCTCTCCGAATCGCGCCCACAAATTCATGAATCGCTTTTTCAGTTCTGTATCATGATTGTCGGTGAAGTTGCTGAAGAATCGCTTCAGTATCTCTTTCTGCTCATCGCTCAGATAATCAGTATTGTCCAGCTCGTGCAGGTCTTTCAGATTGGCGAATACCTTGTGCGGGTCGGCCATATTCTTGTCTATATCGTCAAAATCGGCCAACAGCAGTTGCCCCCAGCCGTAGAAGTGGTCCAGCGTCTCGTCTGTCCCTGTCACCTCCACAAACGATCGGTACAGGTCGCACACCAGTTTGATAGGGTCGGCTACCTCCAGGGTGGCATGGTGTCTGAACAGGTCGCTGATGGTGGTGTATCGGGGGCTCCAGACAGGCCGGTCGGCCATACGGGCCAGGTATTCGTTCATGAAGAGTGCTGCACGCTTGTTGGGAAAGACGACAACGATACGCGAAAGATTGTGTCCGAACTTTCCGGCCAAGTCTTTGGCTACATATTCCAAAAAAGACTGTCTCATATCACTTCTTCTATTTGGTTACTGTACACGTACCAGAGATATCCCTTGACGTGTGGATGGCCCATATCCTTGATAAGCTGCATGTATGCCAGCACCTGCTGCCTGTATGCTGCGCTCGGGCGGCCGAACTTGAAGTCCACGACCACATACCGCTCTCCGTCTGTCATTACCCTGTCAGGCCGGTGCTCCACCACTTTGCCCGTGAGCGGGTCTACATGCAGGATGGTGCACTCGTTGAAGAGCGTCCAGCCTTCAGAGAACCAAGCACGTACTTTAGGATGTTCCAATCGTTTTCGCAACATGGCACACAGGTCTTCCTTGCGTAGGTCATCGTCGTAGAGCACACCATCAAACTCCAGTTGGCGAAGCGCCTGGTCCACATCGTCCACTGTCTTGATAGTCGAGAACACACGGTGCAGGATGCTTCCCGTCTTTACATATCTTTTTTGCGTTTCCTCGTTTTCGTCGCCCTCTACAAAATCCTTGCTCTTGTTGCTCTGCTTGAAGTTGATTTTGTTGTCGAAGCTCTCTATGGTCTCCATCCTGTAGGCCGTCACAGGACGCAGGAACACGTTGTCGCTGCTGTGGGCTTGGTCTGTATGGTGGGTGGCCAGTTTTCCGTACTCCATGACGATGGTGTCCTTGCGGTCGGCCACATCTCCCGAGTAGGTCACATCGAGCGCCTCACTGAGTGGGCCGATGACAGACTCTATCAGTTGTGACCGCAGGTTGGCCTCACCACGTCTGCCGAAAACAAACAGACTCTTGGCGGCGCGGGTGAAGGCCACATAGAGCAGGTTCATGTTGTCCACACGGTTCTGCAGATGTTCATACAGGTAGTCTTTCTCGTAGATGGTACCCATCATGCGCCGCTCGCTGAAGTCTACAGGCACCAGAGGCAATTCGTTGAAAGGAGCTTCGGTAGGCGTACACCATATCGTGCTGCCGGCTATCTCCAACCGCCAGTCGCACGATGGGATGATGACATGGTCAAACTCCAGTCCCTTGCTCTTGTGGATGGTGATGAGCCTGATGCCGTCCACCTCACTGCTCTGTATGGTCTTCTCATGTAGGGTGGTGTCCCACTCTTCGAGAAAACCGTCTATGCTGGGCGTGTGGTCAGTAAGATATTTCCCGAGCTGGTCAAAGAATGCCAGTACATACGCATTCTGCTCATGGTGCCCGTTCAGGTGAAAACGGCTGTACAGATGTTCGGCCAAATCGTAGAGGGGCATGGTGAGTAGCCGGTTGCGTGCCTCCATCAGTCCGCTGTCTATATGCAGGGTCTCGAGCAAGGCCTTGTCAAGCAGGCTGTCGGGATGTGCCAGATAGCGCAATCCGCTCACCAGCGTGTTAACGGCTTGCGAAGCATCGAGTCTGAAAGCCTCGTCGGACACCAGATTGATGTCGGGGCGATGCGTCATGAAGTGACTGGCTATTTCTTGGATGGTGGTGTTGGAGCGTACCAGTATAGCGATTTGGCGGGCTGTCACTCCCTCTTCCATGAGCATGTCGATGGTTTCGGTGATACGTTGCATCATCTGCGCCTGATAGTCTTCTGCGGGCATCAGTTCGATGTGTACCAGTCCGCAGTCTTCCTGTTTCTTCGGTTCTTGGCGTACATCCTCGTAAGCGCGCAGCAGCGCTTGCGCCTGCTCTGCGTCTTGTGTGGCAAGCGATTGGTATTCATGTGCCGCCGCCAGATGGAAAAACTCGTTGTTGAAGGTCACGATGTTTTTCTCAGACCGGTAGTTGGTGCAGAGCGAACGGATGTCCAATTGCGTCTCCGGTCGCGGAAACTCATTTTCTATGCCGTTGAGCAGTCGCCAGTCGCCGGAACGCCATCGGTAGATGCTCTGCTTGACGTCGCCCACGATCAGGTTGCCGCCATCCTCATGGCTCATACACTCTTGCAGCAGCACCTTGAAGTTTTTCCATTGTACGGTGCTGGTGTCCTGAAACTCGTCTATCATGACATGACGGAGCTGTGTGCCTATCTTCTCGAAGATAAAGGGCGAGTCGCTGTCTTGTATCAGGGCGTGCAGCAGCGTCTGTGTGTCACTCAGCAAGAATCGGTTGGCCTCGGCATTCAGGCTTCTCACTTTTTCCTCGATGCTGCCGAGCAGGCGCAACTGGTTCATGTGCCGCAATGTGAGGTCGGCCGACTTGTACAGCCGCATCTGCTGCAAGCGCTGTCGCTCGGTCTCGTTGAGGTGTTGGAGCAGTATGTCGTTTACCAGATCATAGATTGGATTTCCGGGCACCTGCTCTTTTTTCTTCACCCATTTCCCGGGGTCTTCCATGGCAGCCTTGACCGTGGCGGTGAGCACGTCCTTGTCGTCGTATTTGCCGTTGCGCAGTTTTAGGAAATAGCCACAGACCCCTCGCGTGCCGTTGGAGAAGTCGGCAATGTCCAGACTGTTTTCCTCCAAGGTGTCGAAAAAGAATTCGATGTAATGGTTGAGCACGTTGAGCGATTCTTGCTTGATGGTATTCATCTCTCGGGTGAAGTGGTCGAAGAAGTCCTGCTCGTGCAGTACGGCCGTGAGCGCCCGGTTGTGCTGCTTGTAGAAGTCTTTGAAGATGTTCTCCCCAAACCTTTTGATCAGTCCTATCACGTTCCAACCCTTGTCTTCCGAGATGTTTTCGCGCACATACTGCATGATCCAGATAAAGATGCGGTCCTGCATGCGCAGGCTGTCTATCAGTTCGTCGACAGCCTGTTGCTCCACTTGGTAGTCGTTGAGCCCGATACGCAGGTTGGCGGTCAGGTCCAGTTCGCGTGCCAGGTTTCTCAGCACACTTTGGAAGAAGGTGTCTATCGTCTCTACCCTGAAGTAGTTGTAGTTGTGTAGCAGCAGGTTGAGTGCCGTGCCAGCCTGGGCAGCTGCTTGCTCCGCAGAGATGCCCAGATCCTTTGTGATACGTGCCATGTAGCCAGCCGAATCGGGCAGTTGTTTCCACAGGCCGTAGAGTTGGCTCAAGATACGCATCTTCATCTCCTCCGTGGCCTTGTTGGTAAAGGTCACGGCGAGCGTGTTGCGATAGCAGCTGGGGTCTGCTATGACCAGCTTCATATATTCCACGGCCAGCGTGAACGTCTTTCCCGACCCGGCGCTTGCCTTGTAGACTGTCAGCGGTTTCTTTTGGTTTACCATTGTCTGAATAGTTCTAATCCCACCTTAACCCCGAATCCGTCGTATTTCCCGTTTCGGTTGGCCATAAACAGGCCCATTGATGCCCAACGGGTCGTAAACCCGTATCCCACTTCTATATAGGGATGCAGGTGTGTCACGACGAGCGCGCTGGCATACAGGCGCTCTTTCTCAAAGAAGCGTCCCACCCACGGAATCCAGCCTGCGATGAGCAGGGGAGACTCGTACGTGACATTGGAGCGCACGTAGTAGCGCGAGAGGTTGTACCAATCGCCACTGAGCAGGCTGAATTCGCCCGTCCACTCGTCGTTCCATCCGTCGGGAATGTTATTGTCTCGGAAATTGGTGTAGTCCAAAAAACTCTTTGAGCCGTCGATGAGCGTATAGAACCCGCATCCAACCCGGGACGACAGCGACCGTAAGCGGTCGAGCGGCTTGATGTGCTGGATGTCAAACTCCCATCGCTCGTAGGCGATATCGGCATTGCACAGTCCCCTGATGCTGCGTTCGTAGGCAGCATTCACCACGGGACCACGCCATCCTGTCGGACGCCAGATAATCTCAAACTTAGGTGCCACCGAAGTATAGGAAGTAGGAACGCCTGCCATCCGATAGGCGTGCCGCTCCACGGCCTCGCGTCGGTGTACCACCATGCCCGTCTGTAGGCTGAGCCGCGATGACAGGTCGTAGTTGGCATTGAGAGAGAGGTTGAGGTCACGGAAATAGTCAATTCTGTCACCGTTATACGTCACAGTATCGGGCAGTGTCTCCAGCATTTGGTCTTTTACGTGTCCGTTTCTGATCCAGTTGCCGTTGCTCAACACCATTTCCACATAGCCGTGGCGCTTCTTGTTGAAATGGTAGGCGATGGGCAGGGTATAGTACATGTGCTTCTGCTTGAAAGAGTAGCCCGCCTTGAGGCGCGTGTAGAGGTAACTGCTGTCGGAGAAGTTGTAGAAGTTGCGGATGTCGAACTTGTAATAATATCCTTTGCGCCCGCTATACCCCATGTAGAGCGGATTGAAGAGTGGGTTGATGCGTACATAGCCTTGCTTGTCGGTGCCGTAATTGGAGGTAATCTTATTGAGCAGGTTGTCGCCCAGGATGTCCCAGAACACCTTCTTCGCCCAACTCCGCTTCTTGACGGTTCTCGGCCTGTTCATGGCCTCTTCGCCATACACCTCTTCATACACGGCACGCTCTGCTGCGGTAAGCGTGTCTCTGCGAACGGCAGCCATCAGCGCGGGGTCTTCCTTGTCACGCAGCGTATCGGGCAGTTCGCAAGGCAGGCCGTAAGCAGCAGTGTGGTGGGTGACTATCTTGTTGCCGATAAAGTTGAATTCAGACTGCAGTTCGCACTTGGTAGGCAACATGGCTTGCACCCCCTCCGTGCCCATCGTGAAAAACAGGTGGTATTTTACCATGTCGTATTCGCCGGTGAGCTGCCCATTGAGTATCTGCCCGTTACTGGAGTCGACGACGGCATTGCCCTCCACCAGTTGGGTGTGGTTGATTTTGGGTCGGAAGTGTATGCTTACCTTACCTTTATATAAATACTTAAAGGTGTATTTGTAGTAAATCTTGTTGGCACGGTGAAAGGGGGAGAGCACATACGTGCCGAATATGGTCTCGTTGTACAGGTTGGGGGTGAGATAGCGCATCAGTGTGGTCATGGCCTGCTTGCGCCGCGGGATGGTAGACAGAAACACCACACGGTCTACACCGGTTTGGTTCAGTCTTTTGTGCGTGATGCGCTCGTAAGCCTCTTCTATGTATTCGCGCCGGGGGCCATGCGCGATACGGTACATGGTGGGCACGGGCAGCAGCAGCGCGTTGCGCCGCTCCACGTTCAGATAGAATTTCCTGTAAGCGTAAGTCACGGAGTCTGTGGTTGCCGTGGTGTCTACCGAAGCCTTGAATCTGAACACACGTTCGAGCAACAGCACGTCGGGTCTGACTGCCTGTTGGGCACTCATGTCTACGAGTTGCAGCATGAGTGCTATCCATACGATGAATCTCCGTTTGCTCATTGCCGACAAAGGTAATAAAAAAATCCCCATCGCCGTTGTCGGGACAGGGATTTTTTATGCTTTGCCGGTCTTTATCGATTAGCCAAGGTATTTCATCAATATCTTGGCGTTACCGCTATCTCTCAGTTTGGCGATACTCTTTTCACGAATCTGGCGGACACGCTCGCGGGTCAATCCCAGTTCGTCGCCAATCTCTTCCAGGCCTTTCTCGTGGCAATCGATACCGAAGCACTCGCGGATGATGATGATCTCGCGATCCTTGAGCACCTTCTTGAGCACCTGGTTGAGCTCCTGCGCCATACTCTCGTGGTCTACCTTCTTGTCGGTACGGCTGTCGTCGCCGGAAGGCATCACGTCGAGCATACAGTTGTCTTCGCCGTCCTGGAATGGGGCATCTATGCTGACATGATGGCCGTCTGCCATCAGACTTTGGCCTATCTTCTCCTCGTCAATGTTTGTTGCATCAGCCAACTCAGACACCGACGGATGGCGCTGGTTTTCCTGCTCAAACTTGTTGATTTCGTGGTTGATCTTGTTGAGTGAGCCCACCTGGTTAAGGGGCAGGCGTACGATGCGACTCTGCTCGGCGATGGCCTGCAGGATGCTCTGACGAATCCACCACACGGCGTAAGAGATAAATTTGAAGCCGCGTGTCTCGTCAAACTTCTGTGCTGCTTTGATCAGACCGATATTACCTTCGTCAATCAAGTCGGTAAGGGTAAGTCCCTGATGTTGGTATTGCTTGGCTACAGACACCACAAATCGAAGGTTGGCAGTAACCAGCTTGTCCTTGGCGCGCTCTCCCTCGGGGCCTCCCTTACGGATTTTCTGTGCCAATTCTATCTCTTCGTCTATAGTAATCAAGGGTGCTCGTCCAATCTCTACCAAGTATTTATCCAAAGCCTCACTGGAACGATTGGTAATGCTCTTCTGAATTTTTAATTGCCTCATCTCGTATGGTTTTAACCGTCTAAAAGATTGAAAATCAAACGTTTAAACAAGATTTTAATCCTAAAACGCTGCAAAATTACTAAAAATATCAATAGGATGGTAGCTTTTAACGATATTTTTCATTATAAAAAACGTTAAACTCCGAATCGACGATTTTTCTGTGGATGTCGTTGCGGCAAAAATGGTCAACTTTCAATTTCGTAGCAGATGCTTGGCGAGATGTCGGTGAAATCGAAAAAAATGGCCGATGGGGCATTTTCCAAACCTAAATGCCGCGTTTGGGTGGGCTAAATGCCATGTTTAGCTCGCTGAAGGTGGCATTTGGCTTCGGCAAACGATAGGGTTATGGATTGTAACCAGAAGTACGAAAAAGATGTTTGAGATTGTAATGACACACAATAACGTCACAAAAATGGTTGAGAGATAGCGACAAACACGGCAATATTTAAGGTAAATAAACACGATAAAGGCGTGTGAATTGCAGAAAATTTGCTAAATTTGCAACCACTTAGTAAAATTAATCGTCTTTAGGGATATGTCAAGTAGAAAATATATTGTTACATGGGTTGCCCTCATGGCTATGATGCTTGTGCTTGCATCGTGCGGCAATGGGAAGCGCTCGATGGAGCGTCTGGTAGCCGAATTGGCTGGAGACGGAGCGGTGGATGCTGCCGACTGGAAGCGTCTGGTAGCCGCTGTCGAGGCCAACAAGGAAGACTATGCACAACTGTACGAAGGTGGAAAACTGCAGCCCAAGGCGCTGGAGGCCTACGTGAGCGATGTCATGGCCAACCGCAGGCCGCCCCGTGAGGTGAAGTTTACCGGCAGAGAGCAGGCTCCGTTGGTCTTTCGCATCTATCGCGAGCGTAGCGGTTCGATGACTCCCTATGATTCGCCGCAGGGAGACGGCTCGTATGCAGCAGCCATCACGGCGCTCCGCAACCGTCTGCCCGGCAAGACGGCCGTCGAGGAGATTGGTGACCAGGGCTATACCGACTTTGGTGCCATCTTCGACCAGATTCTCAATAAGACAGGAGACCGGGAGGTGAGTGTGCTGGTGACGGATATGATCTACTCGGTCAAGGGCATGCAGGATGTCAACCCACAGCGTGTGTTTGCGGATATGCAGGGCATGATCACCTCCGTCTTCAAGGAGCAGGTGGCCCACAAGTGTGTGCTGCTGGTACAGATGGAGGCTTCTTACGACGGGCCTTATTATTGCTACGATGGTTCTGTGCGCACCGTGCATGGGCGCAGGCCGTATTACATCATCATGGTGGGCAGCCGTGAGGCCATCACCCGGATTGCCACGGAGGACAACTATCGTGCGTTTGCCGACTTCAAGACACTGAAGGGCTATCGCCAGATGTATCTATACGATACGGGAAAACTGTATGAACCCTATTATTCTGTATTGCTGTCGGGGCCGGAAGTCAGTGGCCGGTTTGTACCGGAGCGTGGGCAGTCAGAATGTATCACCTCGGTGCAAGACGTGGAGGCAGACCGCGACGGCAAGGTGAAGCTGGCCGTGGCCGTAGACATGAGGGGGATGCTGGTGGACGAGCGCTATCTCACGGATGTGGCCAATTACAAGGTCGTGGCCGATGATCCGGTGCGTATCGAGCGCGTGCGTCCTATTACCGACAAGGATCTGACGGCTTCGGGTCGCAAGTATGCCAAGGAGGCCACCCACCTGATGGTGCTCTCGATGGAGCGGGTGAGCCATAAGCAGCAGGTGAGCATCCTGTTGCAGAACCGCTTGCCGGGATGGGTGGCCAAGTCATCGAGCGATGACGACCGCACGGTGGACGGCAGTACCACCTTCGGTCTACGCTACCTCATGGAGGGAATCTATGATGCCTATCACCGTATGGCGAAGGATGATATGGCCTATTTTGAAATAGCATTAAAGTTTGACAAATAATCCGTAGGGATCGTATGAAGAGAAACTTGATCTTATTGGCAGTGGGTGTGGTATTGAGCTTGCTGTTTGTGGGGCTGGCACCCAGCACGTATGAGGCACTCTATTATGAGCGCGAGTTTTCTAACGAGATGTATAACGGCAGCATGTACATCGTGATGGCCATTATTCAGTTGGCTATCGCTTGGGGAGTGGCAGCTGCCTATTATTATATCGTAGACAGCGTGAGTTTCTCGCGCTGGTACCACTGGTTGGTGCTGCTGGCTGTAGTGGCTGTGGTGGCAGGCGGTGTGGGATATGGCTATCCCAATGCCGTGTTTAGCGACTTGGGCTTCGATTTTACGTTCCAGCAGGTGGCCTTCGCATTGGTTTGCATGCTCATCGAGGTGGTGCTGTTTGTGATAGCCAGCTTCTCCATCAGGTGGTGGAGCGTCAACTGTCGCCATACCCCTATCCCCGAGTGATGCAAGGCGCTGTCTAAGGCAGTGCTGGATGATGATTGACAATAAAAAATAAGGTAGAATAGATATACATGCGATTATTCTTGTTTTTGGTAGGAGGTACCGGCAGCCGTGTGTTGCGTCCGTTGCTCATGCAGTTGGCGGCAGGAGTGCTTCCTGTAGATGAGATGGGGCGGCGCATCCCGTTCGAGATAGTGCCCGTGATAGTAGACCCGCACAGTGCCAATGAGGATCTGAAGCGTACAGAGAACCTGCTGCGCTGGTACAAGCAGATCAGGCGCTCGGTATATGGAGATACGGCCGATGTGGACAAAGGTTTTTTTGCGGCCAAGGTCTCTACGTTGGCTGATATTCTGCCTCCGGGCAGCGCGCTGAGCAACTCGTTCCTTTTCAATATGGGTTCTATCGCCTCGAAGCGTTTCCACGATTTCATCGCGTATGATACCCTCGACACGGCCAACCAGGCTTTGGCTTCGATGCTCTTCTCTGAGGACCAACTGGAGACCAAGATGGATATCGGATTCGTGGGCTGTCCCAACATCGGAAGCGTGGCGCTCAACCGTTTTAAGGACTCAGAGGAGTTTAAGCAGTTCTCCAATATCTTCCAACGGCAAGACCGTGTGTTTGTGGTGTCGAGTATCTTCGGCGGTACCGGTGCGGCTGGCTACCCCATCATCGTGAAGAATATCCGCAATGCGGCCAACAATGCTAATATCAACAATCGTGGCGACTTGCGCGATGCCAAGATTGGCGCGCTGACCGTGCTTCCGTACTTCAATGTGCAGCAAGACGAGAACAGTCCGATTTCCCGGGCCGACTTTATCTCAAAGACCAAGAGTGCGCTCTATTATTACCACGACAATCTGACGGGTCTCCGTCTGCAGGGCGAGGACCTGCCCATGTCTAAGGTGAACGCCTGTTATTACCTGGGTGATGAAGTGCCCTCTATACCTTATTATAACGACCCTGGTGCGGAGGGACAGCGCAACGATGCACACGTGGTGGAGTATGTGGGTGCTTTGTCGATACTCGACTTCTTGCAGATTCCCGACGACCAGTTGCAGACGGTGGATGGGCGTGCCCTGAATCCTATTTACAAGGAGTACGGACTGGGCAAAGACAAGACCGACCTCTCGCTCAAAGATTTCGGACTGCCCACCCGGGCACTCGTTAACCGGCAGATGGTGAAGTTTCATCTGGCTTATATGTATCTCACGCATCAGTTTAAGTCGGATATCGGTCGTGGCTATACGGAGGACAAGCCCGAGATCGGCAAGGGCTTCCTGTCCACTTCTTTCTACAACATGCTGACAGCCGACTTTTTCGTGGCTTACCTGCAGTGGCTCAAGGAATTGAGGGGCAACCAGCGGAGCTTCATGCCCTTTATGCTCGATACCGACAAGCTGGCCGATGCGCTGAATGGTATCACGCCCAAGACAGGTTTCCTCAAGTCGGCTATTGACTATAAGGCTATGCTTGCCATGCTGAACCGTCTGTCGCAGCAAGCACTGAAAACCCGTGCTTACAACGATGGCAATGTGGCCCGCAAACTGCTGGAACTGATGGACGAGGCACTCGAAAAACTGATAGATGACAAGTATAACGGTGTGGTATAAATGGGAAAGATATTAAGTTATAACAATAAGACCACTGGCGAGGGCTGGATAGCGCTCAACAGTCAGTACAATGCGGACGAGATAGAGATGATTGCTGATCCCAATGGTGGACTCTCGCAGCAGCCAAGGACAGCCATCCCGTCGCCGTTTGCACAGATGGATCTGGTGAAAAATGCCTTTTCGCGCCTTGCGGCTCACCGCGATCTTCACGGAGAGGCGATGGACGAGCGTCTGGTGGCTCATGCGCTCGATATCGCACAGCTGTTTTTCAGTTATCCTGAACTTCAGGGTCAGCTGCATATCGTAGAGTGGAATCGCCAGATAGAGATGCGCCGCCTCTTGGACTCGCAGGAACACAAACTCTTGGGCGAGACGATGGCCATGTATCTCGAACAGGATAAGGAGGCTTTCAACTTCGACAAGATGGATCGCCTCTATTTTCTTGTCTATGGCAACAAGGTGCTGGGATGCACGTCGCCCGTAAGCCTTTTCATGGCGACCCCCAATGCCAAGGCTGGTCTGGCACCCATCCCGGTGGAGCCCAATGTGTATCTGTTTGATCTCTGGCGTCCGTTGTACATGCGCGACGAGGTGTTTGTCAGCTATATCTATGCGCTCTTCACGGCTTATCCCGACTTGAAGAAGTGCTGTGGCGAGGTCAACCGCTACCTCATCACCAGTTTCCGTTTGCTTCCGGAAGCTGTACAGGCCAAGATTCTGAAAGAAATCGGTAACCCGGATGTCCTTGACCTGCTCTCGGTAGAGCGTGCCAAGGCTTTCCTCGATGCCAACTTTACCCAGATGGACGGTGGTGCACAGGTATTGGGCTTCCCGCTGTATTGCGTCCGGCAGGAGGATGTGCAGAATCAGATTGCCAATAGTGATTTTGTGGTGGCTCCCACACGCGATGACGTAGAGGGCAGGTTGCCGCTCATCTTGCAGAATCATCTCAATGCACCGCAGAGCGATCCTTTCATTTACATCAACAGACCTTGGGATGACGCCACGGTCATTACGCCGGCCGACTATGCGCCCGAGCCTGAGAAACGCATACTGCCTGCCACCAACCATCAGTATTGCTGGTTGACGGACGATGATTTTTTCCAGCCGGCTCTTATCAAACTCGATTACAGACTGGACGGTGAGTGCTTCTTCGATGGCAATCTCTCGGTGGGAAGCCGTGAGACTGACGACAAGGATTTTGTTTTGCCATTGAAACCTACGTTCTTCAAATACTTCAAGGTGTCAGACCTGTGGGGTACCATCGCCGGAAAACCCAAGTTTGAACTTGTACATACCACTACAGGCAGCGTGGAGACGGTGAAGGCCATCCTCCGCATTCCTGTGAAAAAGACAGGGCGTTTCATCACGTTGGAGCGTGTGTACGAAGCTTCCCATGATGCGGACCTGACGTATGACAGCAAGAGCAACAAGGGGCGTTTCGTGACAGTGCCTTTTGCCTTGGGTGTATTCCCGTTTGTACGTACGGCCTCTTTGCGCCAATACAATGTACAGCTTATCGACCGTGCCCTCGGCCAGCTTGACAGTTACCGGGTGTCATTAGACTTCTACCGCGACGGTTATCTCAACCGTGTGGCAGAAAGCGACAAGGTGGTGCGTGAGCGCAGCCGCAAGTCGGAGAAGCGTGTCGGTTCGTATTATTATCGGTTGCAGAGCGACTTCGATTATATCTCCGTCACCCTGACCGATGACCGTGGCAAGACAGCCGTCGAGGGTATCGTTTGCCCGAAATGGCCAGAATATGTGCCCGGACACGATGCCTTTACCTTCGCCGTGGACTTTGGCACCACCAATACCCATATCGAGTGTATGCGTCAGGACAATATGCCCGAGCCGCTACACCTTAATTCGGTGTCGCGAAGCAGACTGTTGGCCACGCTGTACAATGGTTCGCAACTGCTTTATGATGTCATCATTAAGCAGGAGTTCCTGCCCAAAGAGATTGGTGGCGATTATGGGTTCCCGCAGCGTACTGTGCTCTCTGAGTGTGAGCGTGTCGATGCGGAGAATGTTGACAATGTCGTATCGCTCGGCGATGCCAACATTCCGTTTATTTACGAAAAGGAAAGTGTGGGCTACGGAAACCGTATTGTCCCGAATCTAAAATGGTCGACCGATTTGGCCAACGGGAAGCGTGTGCGGTCTTACCTCACTGAGTTGGCCCTGCTGATGCGCACCAAGGTGCTGCTGGAAAACGGCGACATGGCCAAGACCCGACTGGTATGGTTCTATCCGTTGAGCATGAAGGTGGGTACGGTGCGCAAGATGGCCGAGACGTGGGCCAAGATATTCGAAGAAGTGTTTGGCGTGGCTCCCCATGAAGACAATCTGATACAGATGCCCGAAAGCGTGGCACCTTACTATTTCTATAAAGGCAGCAGTACATTCCGTGGGGCTGCTTCTACGGTGGCCAGCATCGATATCGGCGGTGGCTCAAGTGACGTGGTGGTCTTCGGATCCAATGCCCAGCAACCTGCGCTGCTGACCTCTTTCCGCTTCGCGGCCAACGTGTTGTTTGGAGATGGTTTCTCAGAAATTCCTCATGGCGACACGAACCCCATGTTGGTGAAGTATGTAGATTACTTCAAACGGCTGTTCGACAGCGATGATGACCGCTATGGCGAACTGAACGGCATCTTGGACGACATAGCTGCCAAGGGAAAGAGCGAGGATATTAATGCCTTCCTTTTCTCGGTCATTAACAACAAGGTGGTCAATGGCAATGATGTCTTCTCCTACAACCTGCGCCTCAACGAGGATGGTCATCGCAAGATTATCTTTATCTATTTCTATGTGGCAATGGTCTATTATGTGGCCTGCATGATGAAGCGCAGAGGCATCGAGAAGCCCCGTAGCGTGATGTTTAGCGGCACCGGAAGCAAGGTGTTGGGCATTGTAGGAAGCCAGAGAGATCTTGACCAACTGACCCAAGTGGTATTTGAGCGTGTATATGGTGAATCTTATGACGCCGATGGGTTCTCTGTCATCATGGAAAAGAAAGAACCCAAGCAGATAACGTGTCGTGGGGCGCTGATGCAGGTACGAAACACAGTGGGATGCACGCAGGTAACTACGCTGAACAAGTTGATGGACGACTTCGACAGCACCTTGAAACAAAACTTCTCGATGATTGAGAAAGAGCGACTTTGCTATGACGACATGGATAGCGACTCGGTACGTCAGGAAGTCGTAGATAAGGTGAAGGAGTTTAATCGTTTCTTTATCCAATTGTGCGAAGATATCCACGTGGTCGACAGATTCCTCGTCGAGAACCGGAGTCTTCAGCGCTTTAAGGAAGTCGTCGATAAAGACCTCGGCCACTATCTCATCAACGGATGGAACTTTGTGAACAAGAATCAGGAAGACCGTAATGGTTCAGACGTGATAGAGGATGCTGTATTCTTTTATCCGATTATCGGCAGTATCAGAGATAACCTCATAGAGAATCTGAAGGAATGATCAAGTTTCCCCTTTCAGGCAACAAGGAGTTGCAAGAATTGCAGCAATTATGTGAGCAGCAGGCAGAACGGATGGAGCAGCTTGCAGGAGAACTTGCTGCCCTGAAGCGCCAAATGGCGAAGATGGAGGCAAGGATGGCTGACATGGACCAGTTGGTGGCTAAGATGTCGGCTCTGGATACGATAGTGTCTACGAGAGAATCATTGCAAGTGGCAGATTCGGCAATCGAACCAGCTTCGGTGGCAATCTCTCCTGCTACACAGCGTTTCTATCTGGCTGCACCCACTCCTGATGGTTGTTTTACCGATATATCGGCCGTGGAACAGACAGGGAAAAGTCTGTATGTGCTTACCGTAAAGGACGGAATGACAGGCTTGTACTCGATGATTGCCAATGACGAGGCCATGGCCACGGCCATGATTAGTATATCCCAGTTTGTGAAGTCTGCCTGCAAGGTGATTGGCGACACCCACAAGCCTCCACGCCGCATCGTCACGGTAGAAGAAGGGTGTGTAACACGAGAAGGCGACGTGTGGCGCATCACCCGCAAAGCTGTAGTACGTTTTGAGTGATATGGAGATAAAGTGTCCAAAGTGTAGATTCCGTTTTGAAGTAGACTGCCCACAAGGTGTGCGCTCGCTGTCGTGTGTTTGTCCACGTTGTGGAACACCGTTTGCCCAGGAGTTGCCGACCGACGACGATGCAGCGGTTGCCACTTCTTCGGCGACTGACGATAAGGGTGTGCCGTCTGTACAGCAATCGGTACGTGCAGGTTCTGATAAGCCGGTTCGGGATGGTCAAGTCCTGTCCGGTTCTGCCCGATATCCTTGGGAGCAACCGTGGTTGCGAGGTAGCAGTAAATCTTCCGACGCTTCGGCTGACACTTTTTTGAAAGACCGAATCCCCTTTGAGAGTCGGCGTCGAAACACTCCGCATCGCTTCTTGGCTTCCTGCAGTTTGCGTGGAGTTTTCTTGGCGGTTGTGTTTTGCTTTATGTTCTACGTGGTGATTCTGCGGGGATGCAGTTCGGATGAACCGCCTGTAGAGGAAGCGCTCAGTGAGCCGGCATCCGTAGTAGAGGAGCCCGAAGACACCTTTGCAGCCCCGCTGAAAAAATATGACGTCTCGCATGCCAAGCCTACTCCCGATTGGGTGTTTGGTACTTGGCAGCGCAAGACCAGCTATGGAATGATAGAGATACGGTTGGCAGGCAAGTGGATTCGGGAAACATTGGACGGAAAGACCGAGCATGGCACGTTTTTCTATTCTCCCGGGCAGATCAATTGTATCTTCAACGGGTGCGATACCTTCATTTATCGCGTGGACGACGTTCGTCGGCGTATCGATGCAGGCAACGGCATGTGGATGGATAGAGTAGGCAAGTAGTGAAGACCGACGCACAAATACTCCGGTTGGCGGTACCGTCTATAGTCTCTAACATTACGGTACCTTTGTTGGGTCTTGTCGATCTTGCCATCGTCGGCCACATGGGCGATACGGCTTATATTGGAGCCATTGCCGTAGGCTCCATGATTTTCAATGTGATGTACTGGCTGTTTGGATTCCTCCGTATGGGAACGAGTGGCCTCACCTCGCAGGCGTTGGGAGCGCGAGACCTGCCTCGTGTCATGCAGTGGCTGATGCTCTCCATGCTGGTTTCGCTTTCTGTTGCCGGCCTGTTGGTCGTCTTGCAGTATCCGCTCCGCTGCATTTCGCTGATGCTCATGCACCCTTCGGCCACTGTCGGCCAGTTGGTCTGCACCTATTTTAATATATGTATATGGGGAGCGCCGGCCATGTTGGGCCTTTACAGTGTCACCGGATGGTTTATTGGTATGCAAAACACGCGCATCCCTATGTGGGTGGCGATAACACAGAATGTGGTCAATGTGCTGGTGTCGCTTACTTTGGTCTACGGATGTGGAATGAAGGTCGAGGGAGTGGCGCTGGGCACGCTCACAGCCCAATGGTTTGGTCTGCTGATGGCATTGGGGATGTGGTGGCGTTACTATAGGCGGCTTGCCGTGCATGCCAGGGGGAAAAGCATGCGGCTTTTTCCCTCGTTGGGCCGCTTCTTCACGGTCAACAGAGATATTTTTCTACGCACGCTATTCCTGGTAGCCGTCAACCTCTTCTTTACGTCTGCAGGGGCCAGGCAGAGTGACCTCATCCTGTCTGTCAACACGCTGTTGCTTACGCTTTTTACACTCACATCTTTTGTCATGGATGGTTTTGCCTATGCCGGCGAAGCATTGGGGGGACGATATTATGGCGCAGCCAATAGGGGAGCGTTTAGGCAGACCAAGCGCAGGTTGTTTTTCTGGGGTGTCATAGTAGCGTTGCTGTTTACCTGTGCATTTGCTTTGGGAGGTAAAGGACTTCTGGGTCTGCTCACCGACGAAGCCCATGTGGTGGAAGCTGCGATGCCGTATCTGCCTTGGGCGGTGGCCATTCCTTTTGTGGGCATGAGTGCCTTTCTGTACGATGGCCTGTTTATCGGCATGACGGCCACGCGCGGCATGTTGATTTCGTCAGCTATCTCAGCATGCTGTTTTTTCTCGGCTTTTTATCTGCTCTTTGGCTTGATAGGTAACCATGCCCTGTGGTTGGCGTTGCTGTTTTATCTCGGTATGCGTGGTGCCATACAGGCCTATTATATGCGCACCTATCTCCGTTTTTAATTATCGTAATCATCAACCAATCAATAAGAATATGGAAATCATCTGTTTGTTAATAGGTTTAATCGTGGGTCTCGGCGTGGCGGTGTGGCTTCGCAAGTCTGTCAGAGATATGTACGAACAGCGTCTGGCTACACAGGAAGCGGAAAAAGAATCGCTGCGCACCCAACTGGAAGCAGTGCAGACCCAGTTGCATGCGTTGCAGGAAGAACTGATGGCCACCAAGATGATGCTGAGCAGTACCCAAGCCCAGTTGGAGGGCGAACGTACCCGCAATGATGCTGAAATGAAGATGCGCAAGGAGCAATTTGACCAGCAGTTGAAGACTGTGCAGGAACAATTCTCCAATTTGGCCACACAAGTACTGGACAGAGCCTCGTCAAAACTCAAAGTACAAAACAATGAGAGTATGGAGCACATTACGCAACCTCTGAAAGAGCGGCTTGCAGAACTGCAACGGGCTATCCAAACCACCAACCAGGAGAGCGCCAAGAATACGGCCTCGCTTACAGAGCAACTCAAGTCGATGGCAGAACAGACCGACAAAATCGGACAGACGGCCACCCGTCTGACCAATGTAATGAGGGGTGCCAACAAGGTGCAGGGCAACTGGGGCGAGTTGATACTGAGTGAGATTCTCGATGCACAGGGTTTGCGCCAAGGACTCAACTACGATGTGCAGCAGGTCATTACCGATGACAAGGGCAACATCGTGACCAATGCGGACAGCGGCAAGCGGATGATTCCTGATGTGGTGATGCACTATCCTAACAATGAGGATGTGGTCATCGACTCAAAGATGTCCGTAGATGCCTATTACCAATATGTAAACACGGAAGATCCCGTGCTGAAGAAGAAGTTTGCCGACGATTTGGTCAGAAGCGTGCGTACGCAGGTGACGGCCCTTTCGAAGAAGGACTATAGCAGTTACATCAAGAAACCCCGCAGGGCGATAGACTTTGTCATCATGTTTGTACCCAATGAGGGTGCGCTGCAGTTGGCTCTGGCTACTGAGCCCAAACTATGGAGTGAGGCATTCGAGAAACAGGTATTCCTTACCAGTCAACAAAACCTGATAGCCATCTTGAAGATGATAGAAATAGCGTGGAGGCAGTATGCGCAGACAGAGAATCAGAAGCGCGTGTTTGACATGGCAGAGGAGATGCTCAAACGGGTAGGGGAATTTATCAAACGATTCGACATGGTGGGAGCCGATATCGCCAAATTGCAGGCCGATTATGATTCGGTGTGCAATAAGGTGCATACCGGGCGGCAAAGCATCGTGCAGAAAGCCAACGAACTGAAGACACTTGGCGTAAAGGAAAATGCCAAGTTGCCTATTCCAGAGACAGCGCCCTCGTTGGAGGAGTCTGAATAGCCCGCATGGCCTATCCCAAACGTAAATGCCACCTTTAGGCGAGCTAAATGCCACGTTTAGCATGCCTAAAGGTGGCATTTAGGTTTGGTGTCTGTGATGGCTGTCTATATGCCTATCCCCACTCATTTTTTACTGATCCGGAAAAGAATAATGGGGCAGCGGAAAAACGGGCAATAAAAAAATCCGGCCTCTTACGAGAACCGGACTAATGAAAGGAGGAGTGGTACCACCAGGAATCGAACCGGGGACACAAGGATTTTCAGTCCTTTGCTCTACCAACTGAGCTATGGCACCATTTCTTTCTTGTTTGCGGTTGCAAAGGTAGTAATTATTTCCCAAATACAAGCAAAAGAATCGAAGAAAATTTCTGTAATTATAACTTGTTAACAGTTAGAGGCTATTTTCCTCGATTCTTTGCCTTAAATGTGAATTATTGTTGCATGTGATTCCACCCTTGGGCCGTAATTTCAAACTCGTTGCCGTCTCTTGTGACCAGCATCTTGCCTAACGATTCTTTGGTAATGTAACCGATTTGCTTTACATTTTCCATCTCTTCTATCTTGGCATGGTCTCCGATGGGCACGGTAAAGAGCAGTTCGTAGTCTTCTCCACCGTTGAGGGCGCATGTCGTGACGTTCATGTTCAGTTCCTCAGCCATGATGGCTGTCTGATAATCGATGGGTATCTTGTTCTCATAGATTCTACAGCCGCAGTGGCTTTGGCTGCAGATATGAATGAGTTCGCTGCTCAATCCGTCTGAGATGTCCATCATGGCAGTGGGGTGGATATTGGCCTCACGCAGTTGGGCTATCACGTCTCCTCGAGCTTCGGGCTTCAGCTGGCGGTCGATAAGATACTCTTTCCCGGCAAAATCGGGCTGGAAGTCATTCAGTGCTTGCAGTTCGGTCTGCAGTGCCTGCATGTTTTGGGTGTTACCAGAGGCTTGTGCCTCCTTTACCTTCCGGCTGAGGGCATCGTATTGTTCATAATAGATATTCTTCTCGCGTTCGAGCAGTTGCAGGCCCATATAGGCAGCCCCAAGGTCACCGCTCACGCAGATAATGTCGGTTTCTTTGGCACCACTACGGTAGACAATCTCTTTCTCCTCCGCTTCTCCTATGCAGGTGATGCTGATGGCCAAACCGGTGCGTGACGATGTGGTGTCGCCTCCGACGATGTCCACGCCCCATTTGTCGCATGCCTCGCGTACACCGCGGTAAAACTCCTCCATACTCTCGACATCGAACCGCTTGTCTACTGCAAGGCTGATGACCAACTGGCGTGGATAGCCGTTCATGGCGAAGATATCGCTGATGTTGACCATGGCCGACTTGTAGCCCAACTGGTGCATCGTGATATAGGTAAGGTCAAAGTGGACACCCTCCATGAGCATATCGGTGGTGACCAGGGTCTCTTTGTCTCCATAATGCAGTACGGCGCAATCATCGCCTACGCCATACAGGGTAGAGGGATTCTTGCGCTGTAAGTTTTTGGTAAGTCTGTCTATCAGGCCAAACTCACCAATCTTAGAAATATCCGTCATATCTGTAGTTTACGATCTTCTTATCATTTCGCGCATGATGGCCGTCATCTTGGGTTGGGCAAGGTTGGCAGCCTTCTGTACGTCCTCATGGCTTACTTCTTCGGGCACGTCAAAACCGCCAAGGTCGGTGATTACGCTGATACCAAACACCTTGATACCACAATGACGGGCCACTATCACTTCGGGTACGGTGCTCATACCTACTGCATCTGCGCCAAACAGGCGGTACATGCGATACTCGGCCGGAGTCTCAAAGGTAGGGCCCTGTACACCTACGTACACGCCATGAACCAGACGGGTGCCTTGCTCCCTGCCTATCTCGTCGGCCAGTTCGCGCAAGCGGTGGTCATAGGCTTCGTGCATGTCGGGGAAGCGGGGACCCTGTGGGTTGTTCTTGCCGTGCAGGGGATGCTCGGGGAAGAAGTTGATATGGTCGTCGATGACCATCAGGTCGCCGATTTTGAAGTCAGGATTCATGCCGCCTGCTGCATTGGAGACAAACAGCGTCTCAATGCCCAGTTCGCACATCACGCGCTCAGGGAATGTCACCTGTTTCATGTCATATCCTTCATAGTAATGGAATCTTCCCTCCATAGCCATGATGTCTTTCCCACCAAGTTTGCCGAATATCAGCCTTCCGGTGTGGCCTTCAACGGTAGAGAGGGGAAAGTTGGGAATTTCTGCGTAGGGGAAAGAATAGGCATCAGTAATCTCTGAAGCTAATTGTCCCAGGCCTGTTCCCAAGATGATGGCCGTCTTGGGGCTTGTGGTCATTCTCTGCTTGAGCCAAGCTACCGTTTCTTGCATTTTTTCGTACATATTCAATGATTTTTTGGTTAAATCCCTCCTCCTGGTCGAGCATGAAGCGGACGTGGATGGGGAGACTATAAATGTTTTGTTTTACCTCCTTGCTCAGTTTTTGGGTTCCTATGAGTCGGGAGGCATCTTTTTCTGTCGTGATGATGATTTTGGGTTCGGGCATAGCCGCGTATCGGCGGTTGATCTCTTCCATATCCTTGTCGGTAAAGGCATGGTGATCCCCAAAGGTGACGGGCTCTATCTTCCGGCAATGCGGTTTGAGGTCGGTCATAATCTGCTCTGGCGATGCAATACCTGTCAACAGCATCACGTGATAGCGCTTGATAGATTTGCGACCCACCGTCTTCTTATGGAAAATACCGTGCAGGTCGCCGTAATCGATGGTAGTGAAGTACAGATTCTGGAATGGGAAAAGGTCCATAGCCTTGGTCAGTACCCTAAACTCCATCGGTTTCAGATCCTTGGGGCATTTGGTGATGATGACAATATCGGCCCGGTTTTTCCCGTCGAGTGGTTCGCGCAGCCTGCCGGCGGGCAGCAGCTTGTCGTAGATAATCAATCGGTGATAGTCTACCAGCAAGATATTGATGCCCGGTTTCACATACCGATGCTGGAAAGCGTCGTCGAGCAAGATGACACCCACATCTTGGGTACTCTTGTCGCTTGTAAGACGCTCTATGCCGCGCGTGCGCTTGCTGTCTACGGCCACGTACACATCAGGAAACTTGTGTTTCATCTGGTGGGGCTCGTCACCTATCTCAGTCATGGCCGACTGGAGTGTTGCCAGCCTGTAGCCCTGTGTCTTCCGTTTGTATCCGCGCGACAGTACGGCTACTTGCGTGATTGATTGCAGCAGACGAATCAGGTATTCCACATGGGGTGTCTTGCCCGAACCGCCCACAGTGATGTTGCCGACGGAGATGACGGGTATGTCATAAGCCTTCGATTTGAGGATACCCAAATCAAACAACTGGTTCCGAAGCCTTACACCCAGTCCGTAGAGCCAACTGAACGGCAACAGCCACTCGTTGATGCTGATAAAATCGCCTTCACTCCTCATCGTCGGTTGTTGCTATTTATCTGATGTTGAGATAAAAGGGAAGACGAGCTTGTACAGCGTCCGTCTGGTTGATGTGCCTGAGCAACATAAACGGTTCGTAGTAAGCACCCAATGTGAGACGAAGCTGCTCGTCAAGATAGCTTCCGCCTTGCGCATCTTCCAGCAGACGATCCAGGAAACTGGCCTTGCCGGGATAAGAACTGGTATAATAAGCGTCCAGTTTGGCCAACTTGGCAGCCTTGGCTATCGCCTTGTCAATACCGCCCAGTTCGTCCACCAACTTCAGTTTGATGGCATCTTGTCCCAGAAATACATGTCCCTGTGCCAATTCTTCCACTTGGGCAACGCCCATCTTGCGACCGTCTGCCACACGTTGGCGGAAGAGGCTGTAGCCGCGGGCTATATAACTGTTAAGGTAGGCCATCTCCTCCTCATTCATCGGTCGGGACGCGGTACCCATGTCTGAATGGCGGTTGGTCTTTACCTGATCAAACTTGATTCCGAGTTTCTGGGTGAGCAGTTGGCTACGGTCTGGAATCATTCCGAAGATACCTATGCTTCCTGTCAGGGTCGTAGGCTCAGCCACAATCCAGTTTGCGTTACAGCTCATGTAGTATCCACCCGATGCCGCCATGCCGCCCATCGACACCACCACGGGCTTCTTCTTTTTCAGCAGTTCTATCTGGTGCCACATCTGTTCTGAAGCGTATGCGCTGCCGCCACCCGAATTGACGCGGATGACCACTGCCTTGACATCATCGTCGTTCATCAGCGATTCCAAGTCCTTGCATACCTCGTTGCCTACTATCATGTGTGAGTTGCCAAACAGGCCGCCACCGCCCTCAAGAGGTGTACTGACAATGTCGCCGTAGGCATAGTAGACGGCGATTTCCTCACCGTCTTTCTTATTTTCCTTCACGTTTTGCATGTCGGTTACGCTCACTTGGCAGATGGTCTCATCGGCATCTATTTTCAGCAGTTTCTTCACCTCGTCTTTCACTTGTTCTGTGTAGAGCAGGCCGTCTATCATCTTTTTCTTGACCAGTGTCTGCTGGTCGTCAAAGGTGACCATGTTGTCAGCATATTCGTTGAGCTGCGCCACAGTCAGCTTGCGGCTCTTGGCTACAGCCTCGCACATGTTTTTCCACAATCCTCCGATATACGCCTGCACCTGTTCACGGTTGGCATCACTCATCTTCTCCTCCGTAAACATTTCTGTGGCACTCTTGTACTTGCCCACTTTCACCACCTGCATCTTCACACCAAATTTGGCCAAGAGGTCTTTTACAAACATGGGTTCGGCACACAAGCCATGCCAGTCTACCTGTCCCTGAGGGTTCAGGTACACCTTGTCGGCGACAGACGACAGGTAATAGGTGCCTTGCGAATAGGCATCGCCATAGGCTATGATCCATTTGCCGCTTTTCTTAAAATCTTCCAGCGCGCCACGCAGCTCCTGCATGGTGGCAAAGTCTGCCCCAAAGGCACCGGCTTCTATATAGATACCTTTGATATCTTCGTTGGTCTTGGCCTTGTGGATGGCGTTCAGCGTCTCCTGCAGCCCCGGTGTACTGAGCATGTCGCCGCCAAATCTGTCCCACGGATTCTCTTCAGAACGCTCGCTCATGGTACCCGACAGTTTGAGCACCATCACCGAGTTCTCGTCCACGTTCTTGACCGACTCCCCGGATGCAATCATACCCACTACGCTCATGGCGCCGAATGCAAGGAGCACAATGAAAAACATAAAGATACCTACGACGGTAGCCAATGCATACTTGAAAAAATCTTTCATTTCTTATGACAGAATAATAGTTACTGATGCAAAAATAATGGAAATCACTTGAAAAAACAAAATAATTTCTATTTTTCTTCCCGTTGTAGTCTTTTTTTACTAATTTTGCTACTATGAAGAAAGCAATTGTTGTCGGAGCGTCTTCCGGGATTGGTCTCGAAGTAGCCAAATGCCTGTTGGCAGACGGCTGGTTTGTAGGATTGATGGCGCGGCGTGAAGAGATGCTTCAGGCATTGGCAGCCGAGCATCCCGGCAGGGTAGTGGTGGAGCGCTGTGATGTCACTGCCCCCGATGCTCCCGAGCGTTTCCTGCACCTTACCGACAAGCTTGGTGGCGTGCATCTGTACTTCCATGCAGCGGGAATCGGCAAAGCCGGCGCCCCACTGGACCGTCAGACGGAGCTTGATACCTTACGGACCAATGTGGTGGGCTTCTCCCGGATGGTTACAGAGGCCGTACTGTATATGGAAGCACATCAAGGCGGACACATCGCTGTCATCTCGTCCATCGCGGGCACCAAGGGCTTGGGCATTGCGGCCTCGTACAGCGCTTCCAAGGCTTTCCAAAACACTTACATTCAGGCTTTGGAGCAGCAGGCACGGGCACGTCATACCAATATATACTTTACCGACATCCGTCCGGGCTTTGTGCGTACGCCGCTGTTGTCGGGCTCTACCTATCCCATGCAGATGGATGCAGCCCGTGTAGCACGCCTTATCGTGCAGGCTGTCTATGCCAAGCGGCACCGGGTGGTGATAGACTGGCGATACAGCATACTCACTGCGCTGTGGCGATTGATTCCTAATCGGATATGGAGTCGCCTCTCCGTGGGCTTCCCTCGTGGATGATAAATGTTTTTAAAACCATGAAAACCATTTAACAACACAATTATGATAAACAAAATGATGAACAAACGTTGCATCGTATGGATGGTCTTCTTGTGGGCATCTATGGGTGCATTGGCGCAGTCTACCGCGCGTCAATTTGAAGTGAAAGTGAGCGATGATGGTGAGGCTACACTCACCTGTTTTCTCCCTGCTGCCGACAAGGCCACGGGTCGTGCCGTCGTAGTGTGTCCCGGTGGTGCCTATTGGATTCTTGCCATGCAGCACGAGGGTACCGACTGGGCTGAGTATTTCAATGCACAAGGTATTGCCTGCTGTGTGCTGAAGTATCGGCTGCCCAAAGGCGACCGCAGCAAGCCCATCGGCGATGCCATGAACGCGATGAAGATGGTGCGTGACAGTGCTGCCGCTTGGCATGTCAATCCTCACGATGTCGGCATCATGGGTTCTTCGGCTGGCGGACACCTTGCTGCCACCATTTCCACACAGGCTGACGTGGCCCATCGCCCCGATTTCTCCATTCTTTTCTATCCTGTCATCTCTATGGATGGTGCCAAGGGGCATATCGGATCGATGAACAACCTGCTCGGAAAGGAGCGCAACAATGCCCAACTTCGTCGCCAGTACAGTTGTGAGCGGCGAGTGCGCCGTCATGCCACACCGCCTGCCATCCTGTTGTTGTCTAACGACGATTTGTCGGTGCCTCCTGTGACCAATGCCATTGCTTATTACTCGGCCATGCGCGGCAAGGGCAACCTCTGTGCACTCTACGTTTATCCTACAGGAGGCCACGGATGGGGATTCAAGCAAGACTTTAAGTATCATAACGAGATGCTTGGCAATCTGACATCTTGGTTGAACCAGCTTCCAAGTCCCGATCCCGATGCCATTCGTGTGGCTTGCATCGGCAACAGCATCACCGATGGAGCCGGTATCGACATGGCAGAGGCCAGAGGTTATCCCGCCCAGCTCCAAGCGTTGTTGGGCAACGACTATCTGGTGAAGAACTATGGTTTCAGTGCCCGCACCATGCTCAACAAGGGTGACCATCCTTATATGAAAGAGGGACTTTGGAAAGAGGCGCTCGACTTCAATCCCAATATTGCAGTCATCAAACTGGGTACCAATGACTCTAAGGCCATCAACTGGAAGTATGGAGAGGAGTTCAAGGCAGACATGCAGCAGATGATCGATTCGCTGAAAGCGCTCCCCTCCAAGCCCAAAATCTATCTGGCTTATCCTATTGTGGCCGGGTGTGAGGTCAATAAGGAGACCGATATCAACGGAGAGGTGATAGAGAAGGAAATCATTCCTATCATCCAGAAGTTGGCTAAGAAAAACAAATGCACGATCATAGACATGCGCGAGGCACTCAACCAAAAAGAACTGATGCTTGCTGACCGCGTACATCCCAATGCCAAGGGTGCTGCCGCGATGGCCAAGGAGGTGGCCAAGGCCATCAAGCCGTGACAAGGCAGTCTGTAAGTCCGGCATGTAATCGCCGGAGATGGATATGACATATCCAAAACCTAAACGTGGCATTTAGACCGGCTAAATGCCACGTTTAGCCTTCCTAAATGCCATGTTTGGCTTTTTCATCAGGTACGACTATGTTTGAGACTGCCATTTTTGTCAGCCCTATGACTGACAAAGATGGCACAATTTGTCACTTTTTGCCTTTGGCATGGTTTTCGCTGAAAGGTGGGTAAACGATAAACAAAACTATAAAAAGATACGAATTATGAAAATTAAACCATTAGCAGACAGAGTGCTGGTACTTCCTGCACCGGCAGAAGAGAAAGTAGGTGGAATCATTATTCCCGATACCGCTAAAGAGAAGCCGCAGAGAGGCAAGGTAATCGCCGTAGGTCAGGGCACCAAGGACGAGGAGATGATCCTGAAAGAGGGCGACATCGTGCTGTATGGCAAATATGCCGGCACAGAAATAGAGAATGGCGGCGAGAAGTATCTCATGATGCGTCAGAGCGACGTGTTGGCTATCGCCGAAGACTAAACATATTAATTATATAAGGTGTAAATATTATTATAAGGAGAAATAATCATGGCAAAAGAAATAAAGTTCAATACCGATGCACGCGACCTGCTGAAGCAGGGCGTAGACCAGTTGGCTAACGCTGTTAAGGTAACACTCGGCCCCAAAGGTCGTAACGTGGTGATTGAGAAGAAGTTTGGTGCACCCCAGATTACTAAGGATGGTGTGACAGTGGCCAAGGAAGTGGAGCTGGAAGACAAGTTTGAGAACACAGGTGCCCAGTTGGTGAAGAGCGTGGCCTCTAAGACGGGCGACGATGCCGGCGACGGTACCACCACTGCTACCATCCTCACCCAGAGCATCGTCAACGAGGGTCTGAAAAATGTTACCGCCGGTGCCAATCCTATGGACCTGAAGCGTGGTATCGACAAGGCTGTGGCCAAGGTTGTGGATTATATCAAGGAGCATGCTGAAGTGGTGGGCGACAACTACGACAAGATCGAGCAGGTGGCAACCGTATCTGCCAACAACGACCCCGAAATCGGCAAGCTTTTGGCCGATGCCATGCGCAAGGTAAGCAAGGACGGCGTGATTACCATCGAGGAGAGCAAGAGCCGTGACACCAGCATCGGCGTAGTAGAGGGTATGCAGTTTGATCGTGGTTATCTGTCACCTTACTTCATGACAGATGCTGACAAGATGGAGTGCGTGATGGAGCATCCTTACATCCTTATCTACGACAAGAAGATTTCTAACCTCAAGGATTTCCTGCCCATCCTGCAGCCTGCTGCTGAGAGTGGCCGTCCTTTGCTCGTTATCGCAGAGGATGTAGACTCAGAGGCACTGACAACGCTGGTTGTCAACCGTCTTCGTGGTGGCTTGAAGATTTGCGCCGTTAAGGCTCCGGGCTTTGGCGACCGTCGCAAGGCTATGCTTGAGGATATTGCCATCCTTACCGGTGGCGTTGTCATCAGCGAAGACAAGGGTCTGAAACTGGAGCAGGCTACGCTGGATATGCTGGGTTCGGCTGACAAGGTGAATGTGACCAAGGACAACACTACCATTGTCAACGGTGCCGGCCAGAAGGAAAATATCCAGGAGCGCATCGCCCAGATTAAGAACGAGATTGCCAATACCAAGAGCTCGTACGATAAGGAGAAACTGCAGGAGCGTCTGGCCAAGCTCGCCGGAGGTGTGGCTGTGCTCTACGTGGGTGCCAACTCAGAGGTTGAGATGAAGGAGAAGAAGGATAGGGTAGACGATGCACTCTGCGCTACACGCGCCGCTATGGAAGAAGGCGTTGTTGTAGGAGGCGGTACCACCTACATCCGTGCCCAGGAAGCGCTCAAGGATCTCAAGGGTGAGAACGCCGACGAGCAGACTGGTATCAACATCGTTTGCCGTGCCATCGAGGAGCCGCTTCGTCAGATTGTTGCCAACGCTGGTGGCGAGGGTGCCGTAGTGGTGAACAAGGTTCGCGAGGGTGAGGGTGACTTCGGTTACAATGCCCGCAAGGATGAGTATGAGAATCTGCGCGAGTCTGGTGTTATCGACCCCGCCAAGGTGGCTCGTGTGGCACTGGAGAATGCGGCCTCTATCGCCGGTATGTTCCTCACTACAGAGTGTCTCATCGTGGACAAGCCTGAGGAGAAGGCTCCGGTGATGCCTGCACAGCCCGGTATGATGTAAGATAGTAATCAGATGATAGGATAGAAAAAGTGGGGCAAGCCGTTTGGGCTTGCCCCACTTTTGGTTAGATGGCGGTTTTGAGGTCGATGGCCTCAAAAATGTTATTATTCAGCGGTTGGCTGCAAGTGTCTGACAAGGTTGTCGGTTACCCAGCGCCGGATATTGGCACGGGCCACATCCGGCTTCATGGCCTCGGTTAGGGGTTGGGTAGTGGGAGTTACGTCGGTCGTGACCTTGAATCCCGCCTCGGCCAGCAGGGCGCGGTCATCTGTAGCTCCAGCCATCAGCCATACGGGGATGGAAAGTTTCTGCGCCCTCCTAAGTACCCTTTCAGGCAATTTCCCCATGAGTGTCTGGCGGTCGGCGTGTCCCTCTCCGGTAACCACCATGTCGGCATGGGCGATGAGACGGTCGAAGTGGGTAAGGTCGAGCAGCAGATCGGCACCCGATACCGACTTGGCGTTAAGGTATTGCAGAAAGGCGTAGCCCAATCCACCCGCCGCACCGGCTCCTGGTTCGGTAGACCTGTCGAAACCGAAGTGCTTGGCCGACAATTCGGCAAACCGTCGTGCCCTTGCGTCCAATAGCGGTAGCATGGCTTCGGTCGCTCCCTTCTGACGGGCAAAGGTGTAGGCAGCTCCATTCGGTCCGCAGAGTGGGTTGCGCACGTCGCAGGCCAAGGTAAACTTGCAATTGTGAAGATGGTCCGCCCATACATTATCGATGGTCTGCCCTTTGGCCAGTTTGTCGACAAGGGCTTTCAACATACCGATGCCGGCGTCGCTGGTGCCACTGCCGCCGAGTCCGATGATAAACCGTCGGCAACCCTTGTGGTAGGCATGCGCCACCAGTTCGCCCACCCCGTAGGTGGTAGCCACCATCGGGTTGCGAGTCTCGGGCGACTGAAGGGTGAGTCCGCAGGCTTTGGAGGTGTCGATGATGGCCGTACCGTCATCCGCAATGGCGTATGCGGCTGTGATGTGCCGCATCATCAGGTCGCGCACAGGAGCCTCCACCATCTGTGCGTGCAGGGCAGCGGCAAATGTCTCCAGCATGCCCTCGCCTCCATCCGACAGGGGTACGGATACTACGTCTATCCCTGCCTCGGTAAGTGTCTGGGCTACTGTGGCCTCTACTTCTGCCGAGGATAGGCAACCCTTGAATGAGTCTATGGCCAGTAAGCACCGCATGGTCAACAGCCTTTGCCGTCGAGGCTGCACGAAGCACCTTGGTTAACAGGCGTTAGCGCCACCTTTTCCCAATCGAAGGTTACCTTTCCCTCTTCCGTCACAAAACACGGGATTCCCACCTTGCCTTTGCCTCGGATATCGGCAAAGGCTGGATGTGTGTCGCGCAACTTTAAAAATTCCTTGAGATTTCTTACATGGGCACCGATATCTATCAGGGCAAATCGGTCATCATCTTTGGCTTGCTCCTTGACACGGGTGCAGTCGGGACAAGTCTCCATGACATATACTTTGATCATATTATCAGATGGTTTGATGGTTGTTGAGTAGGTTCCAATCTTGCTTTTTGAACTATTTGCGAGGTAACTCCAACAGGGTCTGCAAGATACGTTCAGCGCTTCGGCCGTCCCAACGGTCGGGGATAGCGCAAGGCTTCCATTGGCCAGCCGTCATCTGCGAAACGTAGGTAGCCAATGATTCAGCATCTTCGCCCACGAGCACATTGCTGCCCACCTTTACCGTTTCGATATGCTCTGTATAACTGTTGAGGGTGATACAGGGTACCGAGTTGAAGGTGGCTTCCTCGACCACATTGCCGCTGTCGGTGATGATGCCTTTAGCATGCTGCGACAGATAGCCAAACTCCAGATAGCCCAATGGCTCGACGAGATGCAGATGGGCCGGCAACGTAGGCAGCAAGGCCATCACGGTCTCTCTGGCCTTGTCCCGTAGCGGCGCAATGATGGGGGTGGAGCCGGCGGCTGTGACAAGTGCCTGCAACATGCGCTGCAGATTGTCGGTGTTGGCGATAAGCGCCTTGCGGTTAAGGGTAAACACAAGATAGGCATGGTCGTCAATGCCTAACTGTTCGAGGACAGCAGGGCGCACAAAACGGCCTCTGTCAGCGCGGATGTTGTCGATGAGGATGTTGCCCACCATGTACACCTTGGAGAGTTCGGCTCCCTCGCGGTTGGCGATGGAGTTGTTGCTCATGCCGGCAGTGAAGAGGATATCCGACAGTCCATCGATGACCATACGGTTGACCTCTTTGGGCATGTTGATGTCGAAACTGCGGGTTCCTGCTGCCAGATGGGCGAGGGCGATTCCCTGTTTCTTGGTGACAATGGCGGCCGCCATCGTAGAGGCCAGGTCGTCTACCACAATGACTACATCGGTGGGATGGCTGTTCAGGAACTTCTCAAACTCGGCCATGACCATCCCTGTAATCTCGTTCAGGTTTTCGTTGTCCACGCCGAGGAATACGTCGGGTCGTGCGATGTCTAAATCGGTGAAAAGCGACGGTTCCAGTGTCGGGTCGTCTTCCTTGCCCGTATAGACCAGCAGATAGTCAACCGGTTTGCCGGCTTCCTTGGCCTGTGAGGCCGCATGCACGATGGGAGCCACCTTGATGAAATTGGGTCTGGCTCCCGCTACAATACAGATATTCATGTATGTCATTCTCCTTTGAATAGTTCTTTGATACCGCCGATGGAGCCCATCAGATTGGTGGCCTCATAGGGCAGGAATACGGTCTTGGTCTTGTCTCCTTGCGCAACCTCGTTGAGCATCTGGATATACTTCTGGGCCAGCAGATAGTTGGCCGGATTGGTGCTTTGGCCTACAGCATCGGTGATTTTCTGTATGGCGATGGCTTCGGCCTCGGCCTTGCGGATGCGTGCGGTAGCCTCACCTTCGGCCTTGAGTATCGCCTGCTGCTTGTCGGCTTCTGCGCGGTTGATGGTGGCAGCCTTGTCACCCTCCGATTGCAGGATTTGTGCCTGCTTCTGTCCCTCGCTGGTCAGGATGGTGGCACGCTTGTTGCGCTCAGCCTGCATCTGCTTCTCCATAGCCTGCAACACGCTTGAGGGAGGAGTGATGTCCTGCAGTTCCACACGATTCACCTTGATACCCCACTTGTTGGTCGCATCGTCCAGCACGCCACGCAACTTGGTGTTGATTGTGTCGCGCGAAGTGAGCGTCTGGTCCAGTTCCATCTCTCCGATGATATTACGGAGCGTAGTCTGTGTGAGTTTCTCGATGGCGTTGGGCAGGTTGTTGATTTCGTAGACGGCTTTAAACGGGTCTACGATCTGAAAATAGAGGAGCGCATTGATCTGCATCTGGATGTTATCCTTGGTGATAACATTCTGCTTGTCAAAGTCGTAAACCTGTTCGCGCAAGTCGATGTTGTTAGAGTACACATATCGGCCACGGTTGAGCGTCACAATCTCTTTAGCCCTGTCGATGAAAGGGATGATGATGTTGATGCCCGGTTTGAGGGTGGCATAATACTTGCCTAATCGCTCAATAATCTTAGTCTCAGACTGTGGGATTATCACCACGGCCATCTTTACAAAGATAATGGCCAGCACCACGAGGGTAATCAAAACAAAATAAGTTGTCTCCATATTGCTTGTTTGTTTAAATATTCGATTCTATGAATAGACTGTATATACCGTTTTTCCTTTTAAATGCTTTTTTTCTGTGAGGCGGACGCACGAACGTGCGTCCCTACATCTCACCGTTTTACCTTTTTACCTTTTTACCTCTTTACTCTTTTACCTTTTTAATTTTTTTTTACCTTTACAATAATGCTTTCTCTCCCTGTTACCTCTACGGTTTCACCTTTGGCGATGGCTTCGCCCGTCACAGAAACCGCTTTCCATTCGTCTCCATCTATCTTTACATAGCCGGAGCCATCTGGGGTGATGGATTCGATGACCAGACCTTTGCGACCGATAAGTGCATCGGCATTGCTGGGTCGTTCGGCACGGTTGTGGATACGCTTCAGCAGCGATGGGCGGATGAAGATGATGCTGGCCACCGAACATAGGGCGAACACCAGTACCTGTACCCACAGCGGAAGCCCCACCAGAGTAGCCACCAAGGCACACAGTGCGCCTATGGCAAAACATGTCACGAAGAAATCGCCCGATCCCAGTTCGATAATCAGGCATAGCACTGCGATGATGGTCCACAGCGTCCACAGATTGGTCGAGAGATATGTAATCATAATCCTATGGGTTTAGATGTTATTTCGATGTAAAGATACGATAAATTCCCTTTCCCACCAAATGTTATCCCACAAATTTTAGTGATGGCGTTTCTTCACCCTAAATGCGGCATTTACGGGGGCTAAATGCGGCATTTAGGTGAGCTAAATGCCACCTTTAGGTTTTTGGGATAGGCAAAACAGGCCATTCCATCGGTCATCGGATGGTAGGATTCTCATGCCTGTCATCTTTATGACCTGCAACTTTCTTGTGCTTTTTTCCCATTCCATCGCTGTAAATGTGATATTTTTTTGTTAACTTTGCAATTAGTTACAATATTAATGTATTATGGGTATATTCGGATTATTCAGCAAGAAGAAAAAAGAAACGCTCGACCAGGGATTGGAAAAGACAAAACAGAGCGTGTTTGAGAAAATCTCCCGCGCCGTAGCCGGCAAGTCCAAGGTCGACGACGAAGTGTTGGATGATTTGGAAGAGGTGCTCATCACATCCGATGTGGGCATCGACACGACACTCAAGATCATTGAGCGTATCGAAGCCCGCGTGGCGAGAGACAAATATGTATCCACTTCGGAACTCAACCGTATGCTCCGCGAGGAGATAGCAGCCCTGTTGGCCGAAAACAATGCCGACGGCAACGAAAATTGGGACTTGCCTGCCGACCATCAACCCTATGTGATACTGGTAGTGGGCGTAAACGGCGTGGGCAAGACCACCACCATCGGCAAGTTGGCCTACCAGTTTAAGCAGGCCGGCAAGAAAGTGTATCTGGGAGCTGCCGATACATTCAGGGCGGCGGCAGTGGAGCAGATTCAGATATGGGGTGACCGCGTGGGGGTACCCGTCATCAAGCAGCAGATGGGTGCAGACCCGGCTTCGGTGGCGTTTGACACCCTGCAGAGTGCCAAGGCCAATGGGGCTGATGTGGTCCTGATCGATACGGCTGGCCGTCTGCACAACAAGGTGGGACTGATGAACGAGCTGAAGAAGATCAAGGAAGTGATGAAAAAAGTGCTTCCCCAGGCACCTGATGAGGTGTTGCTCGTGCTCGACGGCAGTACCGGTCAGAATGCATTTGAACAGGCGCGCCAGTTCAGTGCCGTTACCCAGATTACAAGTCTCGCCATCACCAAACTCGACGGCACGGCCAAAGGTGGTGTGGTTATCGGTATCTCAGACCAGCTCAAGGTGCCTGTCAAATATATTGGTCTGGGCGAGCAGATGGACGATCTGCAACTCTTCGACCGTAAAGAGTTTGTGGATTCATTGTTTAAATCGTAACTCTTGGGTCATCATTACATGAAGCGTAACCAGATAGATTTTATCACAATGGGATGCTCCAAGAACCTGGTGGACTCGGAGAAACTCATGAGGCAGTTTGAGTGCATGGGCTATACCTGTGTGCATGACCCCGAGGAGCCTCAGGGCGAGGTGGCGGTCATCAACACCTGCGGTTTTATCGGCGATGCCAAGGAGGAGAGTATCAATATGATTCTGGAGTTTGCCCAGCGCAAGCAGGAAGGACTTCTCGACCGCCTCTATGTAATGGGATGCCTGTCGCAGCGATACCAGAAAGAGCTGGAACAGGAAATCCCCGAGGTGGACAAGTTTTATGGGAAATTCAATTTCAGACAACTCTTAGACGACATAGGTCCCGCCGCCGTATCAGCCGAGGGTTTCACCCTGTCGCGTACGGGCAGGCATCTCACCACGCCGCATCACTATGCCTATATCAAGATAGCCGAAGGCTGCGACCGCCATTGTGCCTATTGTGCCATCCCGCTCATCACGGGCAAGCATGTGTCGCGCCCTGAGGATGAAATCGTGCAGGAGGTGACTGAGTTGGTGGCAGAGGGTGTACGTGAGTTTCAGATTATCGAGCAGGAACTTACCTATTATGGGGTGGATATTGACGGACAGCGCCATATCGCTGGTCTCGTAGACCGCTTGGCACGCATTGAGGGCGTGGAGTGGATAAGGTTGCATTACGCCTATCCCAACCAGTTTCCGATGGAGCTGCTCGATGTCATGACCCGACACGACAACGTATGCAAGTATCTTGACATTGCCTTGCAGCATATATCAGACCACATGCTGGAGCGGATGCACCGCCATGTCTCCAAGCAAGAGACGCTGGAGCTCATAGCAGCCATTCGCCACCGGGTGCCCGGCATCCATTTGCGCACAACGCTCATGGTGGGTTTCCCGGGAGAGACCGAGGAAGACTTTGAGGAACTGCTGCAGTTTGTGCGTGAGGCCCGTTTCGAACGAATGGGAGCATTTGCCTACTCTGAGGAGGATGGGACTTATAGTGCTGAGCACTATGCGGACGATGTGCCTGACGAGGTGAAACAGCGGAGACTCGAAAAACTGATGGCGGTGCAGCAGACCATCAGCGCAGAGGTGGAGGCGCAGAAAGTGGGGCAGGTGCTCAAGGTCGTCATCGATCGCAAGGAGGGCGACTATTACATCGGCCGCACCGAGTTTTGTTCGCCCGAGGTGGATCCGGAAGTGCTGGTAAGTGCTGACAAGGAACTGAAAGTCGGTGATTTTTACCGGGTTCGTATCACTGGTGCAGAAGAATTTGACTTATATGCAGATGCAATATGAACAATAAGGAGTTTATAGCCGAATTGGCCCAGCGTACCGGATATACCCAAGCAGACGCGCAAATTCTGGTCAATGCCCTCATCGAGGAAATGGGCAACCGTTTCGACGAAGGCGATACGGTCTCCATACCCACGTTTGGTGTGTTTGAGGTGAAAAAACGGTTGGAGCGCGTGGTGGTCAGTCCGTCTACCGGCAAGCGGATGCTTGTTCCGCCGAAACTGGTGCTGGCTTTCCGTCCTGTTGCCTCTATCAAGGAAAAACTAAAGAATGGAGGACAGTAGCGTTTATGGCTAAGATAGGAATGAGAGAACTGGCAGCTGCCCTGGCTAATAAACGTGGGGTGGTGGCCGAGGATGCCAACCATTTTGTGGAGATTTTTTTTGAAGTGCTCAATGATGGATTGCACTACGAGAAGTTGGTCAAGGTAAAGGGGCTGGGCACCTTCAAAGTAATCAAGGTAAGTGCACGTAAGAGTGTGGATGTCAATACGGGTGAGGCAATCGAGATTGCCGGTCGCGACAAGATAACCTTCACCCCAGATGCTACGCTCCGCGATTTGGTCAACCGTCCCTTTGCCCAGTTTGACACAGTGGTGGTCAACGAGGGGGTGGACTTTACCGAAATCGATGAGCGTGCCGGTAATATGTTGTTAAAGGATTTTATGATGATGGAGGACGAAGATATGGAAAAAGATACATTTCAGGCCGCTGAGAGTGAGCAGCCTACCCGTGAGCAACCTACCCAGAGTGACATACCGACCGCTCCCGTTCCGGAGCCTGAAGCGCCTGCTGCTGTGCCGGCGGTGGAAGAATCGTTGGAGGAAGCGGCCCAGCCATCGGAACCGGAGATAATGGAAGAACCGCAGCATTCTGTGGAAGAACAACCGGTAGCTGAGACCGTGCAACCATCGCCTTCGGTGGCATCAGAACCACGTCAGGACATTTCGGCCCGATGGGAAGACGACCGTTGTAGGGCGCAAAACGAGATGCTCACGCAGGCCAACGAGTTGCTTCGCGACCAGTTGGGCCATTCGAGGGTACTCATCAGGATTTTGGTGGCTGCTTTGGTTGTCTTTGTATTGCTTTGCTGCTTCGGTGCTTTCTACATGGGCAAGCAGTTCGCTCTCCGCGACAACCGCATCATGCACCTTGAGGCGCAGATAGGTTTGGGAGAACAGGTGGTAAGCGAGGGTATTCCTGCTTCCAAGCGTGCAGATACTTCTTCAAAAGACAAGAAGGTCGAGAAAAAGGAAACCAAGAAACAGGCTCCCGCATCGGTTGCACAAGCCAAGCCAGCTCCTGCTGAGCCCGTGAAGCCAGCGGCTGCTCCGGAAGCAAAACCGGCAAAGACAGAGAGTGCGCCCAAAGTCAATGCGGCATACGATTCGGATCCTCGCGTACGTACAGGTGCCTATCATATAATAGGTGTAGACAGGACGGTGACTGTGAAGGCCGGCCAAACACTTGCTTCGATCAGCCGCACTTATCTCGGTCCGGGTATGGAATGTTATGTGGAAGTGCTGAACGGCGTCAAAGAGGTAAAGGAAGGGCAGACCCTAAAAATACCCAAACTGCAAATTAAGAAGAAGAAAAATTTGTAGGAACGAAAAAATAGTGGTACCTTTGGCCAAAAGGAATAGTATCTATGATCACACAAGAAAACTTTGAACGTGAATACGTGGACAAGATAGAGGAGCAGCAGATAGACAAGTTTGTCTGCAGCGAGATGAGCCGTCAGATACACAGGTATATCAAGGCCATGTCTGGCTCTAAGCGCATCATGGAGTGCTTCGAGGAGCGTATGGCAGATTTTACGGTACCACAAAAGGAAGAAGCCATTGCCCGATATATCGACTTGAACCGTAAGGTGCTTGACGGGCTTGATCTCAAGGTGGTGTTGGCCCGATCTGTGGCCAATTACTGCGACACGTTCAGTTACATGATGGAGTTTATACAGGACGATGCGCGTATGGAGTATTACCTGAATCGCATCAAGAGCAAGTATATACAATATCATCAGGTGTTCGAGGAAAATGGCAAGTATGGTATTCTCGACCACAAGGGGGAGATATTGGTGCATCCGCTGTACGATTTTCTCCGTACGCCCTATGTCTATGTGGACGACTTGTCCATGATGCCGATTATCGCGCAGAAAGATGGAAAGATGGGGCTTATCTTGCCAGACAGGAACGACACGGTCGTGGCCGATTTCATTTATGATGACATTTCCCTGCGTGAGGAACCGCCTTATTTTGAGGCGAGAAAAGGTAGGAAAAAAGTGTTCTTGTAAATAGTTTTTATAATCAATAGTGAGATGAGAGGTGTCCGTGAGGTTGTCTTTCATCTCTTTTTTATTCCCTAAGTTGTATGCTTTGTTTGGTTTGATGATTGGGATTTATCCCATATCGGCATTTTTGTGTCCAATTATTGGGCACCCTTGTCTATTTTTTAGACAACTATATGGGTGGTGATTTTTGTTGAAATCATTGTATATCAATGATTTTGTGGTTTTGGCATGGTTTTTGGTTTATAAATGATGTATAAGAATACGCATGATATGAAACGAATAACAATGATAACAGTGTGGCTGGCAATGGCTTCATCGTCATCGCTTGGACAGCAGCGGTGGACCATGGACCAGTGTGTGGCGTATGCCGTGACACACGCCACCGAGGTGCAGGTCCAGCAGATAGAGACAGAGCGGCGGACAGCAGACAGCCGACAGGCTACGCTTGGCCTGTTGCCCACGGTGCAGGCGCAGGTGAGTGGGCAATACTCATGGGGACGTAATATTGACCCCGAAACCAATACGTATAACAACGTGACCACGTTCAACAACTATTACCAACTTTATGCGTCACTGCCCGTCTTTGATGGGGGACAGACGTTGCGCGCTTTTAAACAGGCCAGGATGGCCAAGGCCAACTCGGCTACAGCCATGCAGAAAGTAAGGGAAGACAAGGCTATCGACGTGATGGCCAAATACGTGGAAGCCGTGTACGCAGCGCGTAGTATTGGGTTGGCAGCAGAAAAGTTGGCCGACTCGCAGGCCTTGCTTCACAAGACCCGCCGCATGTATGAACTGGGCGTAAAGAGTCGTCCGGATGTGGTGCAGATGGAGAGTCAGGTGGCTGAGGACGACTACAACCTGCTGCACCAGCGCCATACGGCACGGTTGGCGATGCTCGCGCTGAAGCAGGCGATGAATTTTCCCGCCTCCGACAGCATGGCGTTGGATACGGTCGTGGCCACTCCTCTGTTGGCAGATGCCCCTGTCCAAACCACGGTGACTTCGTACGAACAGTGGGCACCATCGGTGATCAATGCAGACTATACGGTGAAAAACGCACGTATGACTTGGCTTTCGCAGCGTGCCGAACTCTGGCCGAGTCTGTACCTGAATGCTGGTGTAAGCACAAACTATTACAAGAATCTCTCTCAGACAGGGGGCTTCCAGTCATTCGGTTCACAGTTCAAAAACAATCTGGGCGAATATGTGGCAGTCACCCTGTCTTTACCGCTTTTTGTCCCTTCGATGATGCGGAGTGCCCGTAGGGCCAAGGCAGCGTATCAGACAGCAGTGGTTGAGGCTGCTGCCACACGCCGTAAAGTGGCTGATGGTGTGATGCAGGCGATATATGACCGCGATGGGTATGCCCGTGAGGTGGCAAGTATGGAGCGAAAACTGCAATCTGATTCGCTGGCTTACCACCTCACACGCCGCAAGTATGAGGAGGGAATGCTCTCAACCTTCGACCTGCATACAGCTTCGCAGACGCTGATAGAGAGCAAGGTGCGCCTCTTGCAGATGCGTATGATGCTGGTGATGAAAGACAAATTGGTGAATTATTATAAAGGTATGCCGTTATGGACATTAAAATAGAAAAAAAGAAGTATCTTGTTCCGCGCAAGTATTGGCCGTGGATAGCCGGTGTGACTGTGTTTTTGGCTGCTATGCTGTATTTGGGTTTGTCTGATTTCTCTTCCACGCTTCGGGTAGAGCGTCGCGGACTGAATGTGGGGGAGGTCAAGCACACCCAGTTTGATGACTATGTGAGCGTGGATGGCAGTGTGGTGCCTATCCAAGTGGTACACGTCAGTCCCGAAGAGGGTGGTGTGGTGCTCGAAAAAGTAGTGGAAGAAGGAAGCCATGTACACAAGGGGGATGTCATCGTGCGATTGAGCAACTCGGGGCTTGACCTACAGATTCTCAATGCTGAATCAGAATTGGCTGAGAAGCAGAATATGCTGCGCAATACGCAGATCAGCATGGAGCAAGACCAGCTCAACAACCGCAACGAAGCCCTGCAGCTGGAGCAGGATGTCGTGGCCAAGCGCCGTGCCTACCAACAGCAGCAGTCGCTCTACAAAGAAGAACTCGTCAGCAGGGAAGAATACTTGAGGGCCAAGGAGGATTACGAATTGGCAGTGAAGAAAGAGCAACTCATCAGTCAGCGACTCAAGAAGGACAAGCAGCTCCGTCAGCAGCAGATGGACCAGATGGAAGACAATCTGGCCTCGATGCGTAAGAATGTGCTGCTGGTGCGGGAGCGCAAGGACAGGCTCGACGTGCGGTCGGCCATTGACGGGGAGGTAGGTCTGCTCGATATAGAACTGGGACAAAGTATCTCGCCGGGCCAAAAGATAGGTGTCATCAACGATTTGAGCGACTTCAAGGTGGAAGCCCGTGTGGACGAGCACTATATCGACCGCATCCATGCTGGCCTTCAGGCTACCTTTGAGCAGGGGGGCAAGCGTTACCAACTGCAAGTGCGTAAAGTGTATCCCGAAGTGAGGGAAGGGAGGTTCAAGATAGATTTTGTATTCCGCGGCAGTCGGCCTGCCAACATCCGTACCGGACAGACCTACTATGTGGATCTGCAGTTGGGAGAGGCCAAGCAGGCCGTACTCATTCCCAAGGGAACCTTCTATTCGGTCACCGGTGGCAACTGGATCTTTGTGCTCGACAGCGACGGTCAACATGCTTACCGCCGTAAGATACGCATAGGGCGGCAGAATCCGCAGTATTATGAGATTCTGGAAGGACTGGAACCAGGCGAACAGGTAATCGTGAGCGGATATGAGGCTTTCAAGGACAACGAGCGGTTAATCATCAAATAATCTTTTAGGCAAGACAACTTTGCCCTATCAAGTAAACTATCATTAACAATGAAACAAATGAATGTAAAGTCTTACATCACGTTCCTGTCGAGGAACAAGGTCTATACGGCCATCAACGTCTTCGGACTGTCTGTTTCGCTCATGTTTGTCATGCTCATAGGTATCTATGTGTGGCAGGAGTATAGCGTGGACAAGCAGCACTCTAAGGCGGAAAGAATTTATACCTTGGGCATCGACATGGGCAACCGAGGTAAGGTGATGGGGATTTCGCGACAGGTGGCACCCTATCTGAAGAGTCGCTATCCCGAGATTGAGATGACTTGCGGAGTGGCAAGGGACGAGATGCTGGTGCATCTCAACGACGACATGCTGGCAAAGAAATACGGCTTGTTTGTGGATTCCACGTTTTTCCAGATGTTCGATTTCGAACTTCTCAGGGGTGACCGTGGGAGTGTGCTACGCGGTAAGGACGACTGCGTGGTGACAGAGGACCTCGCCCGACAGCTCTTTGGCGACAGCGACCCAATAGGCAAGCACGTGAAGTTGGCTTATCGTGACAAGACGCTGAAGGTGACGGGTGTGATGAAGGAAATGGAGAACAGTTCGCTACAAAAGGCCGACTTTATCTGCCGCTTTGAGCATATTACGAACGCAAGTATTGTGGAAGGTATGGGCAACGCCTGCGGTTCAGAACTCTATCTGCTTACCAAGCCGAATACCGACCTTCGGGCGAAGACAGCCGACATGACACAATACTTCAAAGAATTTTTCTGGATATTCCAATTAAAGGACATGGAGGCAAAGGCCATCGTCATGCCTTTCTCCGAGCAGTATTTTAGTGAGATAAGCGATGGCAGTAGGCATACCTCACGAGGCAGTCTGAAGCTTGTCAAGATGTTGTTTGCCTCTTGTCTTGTGGTGTTGCTGTTTGCCGTGTTCAATTATATCAATCTCACGGTGGCACAGTCGGGCCGACGTTCGCGTGAGATGGCTATGCGGAGGCTCCTTGGCAGTCATCGCAGTGGCATCGTCAGCCGACTGATGTCTGAGAGCATCATGCTCTGTATGTTGTCGTTGTTGCTGGGTCTGTTGCTGACAGCAGCCTTTGCGCCATTCTTCTCACAGTTGCTCGAAACCAAGTTGCTGCTCGCCGAAGCCCTCACTCCGATGAGCGTTGGCGGAATCCTGCTCTTCGCCCTGCTGTTAGGAACTTTGGCTGGCGTGGTCCCCGCAGTGGTCATATCGAGGGCGCAACCGATAGAGGTGGTCCGCGGCACCTTTGCCCATCATACGCGGATGGTCTTCAGCCGGGTGCTCATCGTCCTGCAAAACGTGATAACCATTGTGATGATTGCCGTCGCTTTGACCATGTCGTTGCAGATGCGTCACATCATCAATGCACCGATGGGTTTCAACAAGAACAATATTGTGGTAATTGGAAATCGTGGTGACAGTATTCAGGCATCTACCTTTACCAAGGAGCTGGAGAAACTTGCCTGTGTGAAACTCGTGAGTGCATCGATGGGTACACCAAGCAGCGGCGGCAACAACAATACCATGACGCTGGACTCGAAGAAAACCGTCAGCCTGCAAATCCTGATTGGAGACCGAAACTTTATGGAGATGTATGGCTTGAAGCCGAAGAAGGAGAACACAGACGGCAGCGACACCAAGCTATATGTGACGGAACAGACGTTGCGAGAGATGGGTGACGAGTTCTACCAGACCCGTTGGGATAATATGCTTGGCAATGGCGATAAGATGAATCCGCATGCCGCCGGCGTGCTCGAAGATTTCCACATTAGGAACATTGAACAGGAAACGCACCCGATGATCATCTACATTAAGGATCGGATTAAATATCCGTGGGACTTCTCCGTGCTCATCACGGGCAATCCCGTAGAGGCTCTCGACCAGATAAAGGGTACCTACAAGAAGATTTATAACTATGACATGCCCGACGAGTATCCGTTTATTGACCAGCAGATAGCTGCATACTATACGGAGGCTATCCGTCTGTCGCATATCATCTCTCTCTTTGCGGCAATGGCATTGCTTGTGTCGATGCTGGGTCTCGTGGCTATGTCTATCTTCTTCATCCAGCAGCGGCAAAAGGAGATTGCCATCCGCAAGGTGTTTGGTTCTACCAGCATGCAGGTATGCCGTAGGCTCATCCGCACGTTCCTTAGTTACGTGGCTGTAGCCTTCGTCATAGCCGTGCCTGTCATCTGGTATCTCATGGACGATTGGCTGTCTCAATACAGTTACCGCATCGTGCTCTCGCCGTGGATTTTTGTTGTGGCAGGCGTATCGTGCCTTGTCATCTGCATGGTGGCGGTGACGCTGCAGAGCTATTTGGCTGCATCGGAGAATCCCATCAACCATGTCAAGGATAATCATTAAAGACCGTAAACGTGGCATTTAGCCCTCGTAAAGGTGGCATTTAGCCCTCGTAAACGTGGCATTTAGGAATTGGAAAGGTAATCTATCAGTATATTGTATCGATGATGAATGTAAAATCGTACCTGACGTTTCTGTCGAGAAACAAGGTCTATACGGCCGTCAATGTCTTCGGCCTGTCGGTATCGCTCATGTTTGTGGTGCTCATAGGCATCTACGTGTGGCAAGAAAGCAGTGTGGCAGACCGACACAGCAAGGCCGGACGGATAGAAGTGTTGGGACTGCATGACAAGAATGACAAGGTGCCCATGATGGGCATACACCATGTGGTGCAGAAGCATCTCTGCAAGCAGTATCCGGAGATAGAGGCCGCATGCGGTGTGTGCCCCTTGGATGTGCGGGTGACCAAGGGAGACGAGTACCTGCGCACCACGGCACTGACGGTGGACACCACCTTCTTCCGTGTGTTCGACTACAGACTGACAGAGGGCGACCCTGCCACCTGTCTGATAGACAAGGATGGCGTGGTGCTCACCGAATCGTTTGCCCGTACGCTCTATGGCCGTACAGACGTGATGGGACGCACCGTGGTGTGGCGCGACTCCATGAAGCTGCATGTCACAGGCGTGCTGGAAGATGTGGACAATGATCTGTTCCAGCGTTATGGCATGCTGATGAACACCTATAACCAACGCTACGGCAACTGGGCAAACACCGATGAGGCTTTTGAGCAGGGGATGGTGAATTATATTGGGTCCAATGTGTTTTTACTCCTGCGTCCGGGAGCCACGTTTGTGGGCAGGGAGAAGGAACTGGAACGGTGCTATGCCACCTTTTGGGACATGTTCCGCACCCAAAAGGCGGGCGACGAAAGGTGTTTTGCGCCAGCTGTGGAACGTCTGGTAGACTGTTACCTCTCCGAAAGTGACAAGGTAAGCGCTATGAGAGGCGGCAATGCCTTGCTGGTGCGCATCCTCGGTGTCGTGGCGTTGGTCATCCTGCTCTTTGCCATCATGAACTACATCAATCTTACGGTGGCACAGTCGGGTAAGCGTGCCAGGGAGATGGCGGCGCGCCGGCTTTACGGCGCAAGGAGGTCCACCATCGCCCTGCGGTTTGTCGGGGAGAGCCTGATGCTGTGCGTCTTGGCCTTTGTGCTGTCCTTGGCCTTGGCAGCTGCCTTTGCCCCTGCGTTCGGCCACCTGCTCAATACCACTATCAGTATGAAAATCCTGTTGAGTCCTGTCATCGTGGTGACCTTGCTCGTGCTGCTGGCAGTCGTGGGGGTAGCGTCGGGTGTCATCCCCGCAGTGGTGGCTTCCAAAGTGCAGCCTATCACCATCATCCGAGGAGCCTTTGTCCACAAGAGCAAGATGGTCTTCAGTCGTGTGTTTATCGTGGTGCAGAATGTCATCACCATCACCATGTTGGCCTGCTCGTTGGCCATGTTTGCCCAGATGCGGCACCTTATCCACGCCCCTATGGGATTCAGGCAAGAGGGCCTGTTGATGGTGGAAGAACTGTCGAAGGAGTGGGAGGCTTTTGCCGAAGAACTCCGCCGTCTGCCCTGTGTCAAGACAGTCACGCCATCGTACGGCACACCGATAGACGGAGGCAACAACTACACCATCGTAGACCGTGAGGGATTCAAGAACATGAGCATCCAGTTTTTCGTGGTCGAACCAGCGTTCTTTTCTGTTTACGGATTACGGCTTGCCGATGGCAGCCAGCCCGTACCGGGGCACTACTATCTGAACCGTAAGATGGTCAACGATATCAAAGCGTCGCCCAAACTGGGCGATCCACGTAGCTTCGCCAAACAGATGACGATGTATGGAGTGTCCGAGGATGCCGTGTACGGCGGTGAGTTTTGCGATTTCCGTATCCGCGACATCCAGCAGGATCAGCATCCCATGCTCATCTATGTGACAGACAAGATGGTGGACATTCCGTGGAACCTGACGGTGGAACTGACAGGCGATCTCGAGGCCGGTTATCAGGACGTTGCCAGAGTCTATGACAGGGTGTTCCGGGAGCCCATGACGGCAGACATGGCGTGCTTTGTAGACCAACGCATGCAGGAGCAGTTTGAGGATCAGGTGCGGGTCTCCCGCATTGTCACGCTCTTTGCCTTGGTGGCCATCCTCATCTCGTTGCTCGGACTGGTGGCCATGTCCACCTACTTTATTCAGCAACGCCAGAAAGAGATTGCCATCCGCAAGGTGTTTGGTGCCACCAGCAACCAGATGCGCATGCGGCTTGTGCGCACGTTCCTGACCTATGTGCTCATCGCTTTTGTGGTGGCCTTGCCCATCATCTGGTATGTCATGAGCGGATGGATGACACAGTTCAGCTATCGCACGCTGTGGTGGCCGTGGATAGGGGTGGCCGGCATGGTGGTGCTCCTCATCTCACTGGTGGCAGTGGCCGTACAGAGCTATGTGGCGGCCAACGAGAATCCGGTGAACCATATCAAAGACAACCATTAAACAAAAATAATAACGATTATGATTAAGGTAGAAAATCTCAGCAAGTCGTTTCGCACGGAAGAGGTGGAGACGATTGCGCTCGACAATGTTTCGTTTGAAGTGGCCGACGGCGAGTTTGTCGCCATCATGGGTCCTTCGGGATGCGGCAAGTCTACGTTGCTCAATATCCTTGGTTTGCTCGACAATCCCACCAGTGGCAAGTACTGGCTTGACGGTAAGGAAGTGCAGGCACTAAAGGAAAAAGACCGCACGGATGTGCGCAAAGGGCAGATCGGTTTTGTCTTCCAGAGTTTTAATCTTATCGATGAACTGAATGTGGAGGAAAACATAGAGTTGCCGTTGACCTATATGAACGTGCCGGCACGTGAGCGCAAGCAGCGGGTGGAGGCCATGATGGACCGCATGCAGATCAGCCACCGCGCCAAGCACTTCCCCCACCAGTTGTCGGGAGGTCAACAGCAGCGCGTGGCCATTGCCCGTGCCTTGGTTTTCGGTCCCAAGATGATCCTGGCCGATGAGCCTACGGGTAATCTTGACTCCAAAAACGGTGTGGAAGTACTGAAACTGCTCACCGAACTGAACCAAGAGGGTACCACCATCGTGATGGTGACACACAACAAGCGCGATGCCAGTGTGGCCCACCGTACCATCAACCTCTTTGATGGCTATCTGGTAGACGAGCAGGGCATGAGACTGTAGGGTAGGTTGTCGTCACCATCAAACGCCGTAACCACGTAGGAGCAGGTGCTCTGTGCGGGTTACGGCGTTTATGCGTTATAGGAAAACAGACTGATTATAAGATGTAATGGGGATGGTCTTCGTCTCCCCATCCGTCTGCGAAGCAAAAACCTTGGTATTCGAATCCATGCAAGTCGGCCACTTGCCGGCATCGTTGCTGCAGCAGATACCGTGTCATGGCTCCCCGACAACTTTTGGCATAGACGGTCACGGTCTTGGGCTTCCCGTCTTTCATCACCAGAAACTTGGGCTGAATCACCCGTACGGCAACCATGACCTGCTTCCAGTCGAAGAGGTGCTCCATCTCCTCCGTGGCCAGATGCACGAGCACGCCGTCATCTTCCTTGACCGCCTGGATAAGGAGTGAGGTAAGCCGAGGTTTCCAGTAGTCGAACAGGGTCTGTCCTTGCGTGGCATCAAGCCGCATATTGCCCTCCATGCGGTAGGCATGTATGGCATCCATCGGACGCAACAAGCCATAGAGAAAACTGGTGATCCACAGGTGCTGCTGTCCATAGCGCCAAGCATCGTCGTCCAGCGTTTTTGCTTGCAGGCACTTGTAAGCCTGACCGTAATAGGCAGCCAACGCAGGCATGCGCTGGTCGTCGTCGAAGAAGTGCTGGTAACGCAGTTTGTTGTCCAAAGCGATGCGGCGACTGCAATGAAACATCTCCATGAGCGTCTCCACTTCATGGCGACCCATCTCGGCGGCCATCGTGTTGGCCTCTTGGTCAAACCGAGGAAGCGTAACGCCCTCTCGTCCACGGGCAATCGTGGACGGGGAGGGCGTATTCATGATTTTGGCACAAGCCAGCAAAATCTGCATGTGGCTTATCTCCCAATCTTGTCCAATGCCTGACGCAGGTCATCGAGTATGTCTTCCACATCCTCGATACCCACCGATAGGCGGATGAGGTCTGGTGCCACGCCGGCTTCGCGCAACTGCTCGTCGGAGAGCTGGCGATGGGTGTGGCTGGCAGGATGCAACACGCACGAACGGGCATCGGCCACGTGGGTGACGATGGCAATCATCTGCAGGGCATCCATAAAGGTGATGGCGGTCTGACGGTCGCCCTTCAGGCCGAAGGCCAAAACGCCGCACGAACCGTTGGGGAGATATTTCTCGGCGAGCTCATAGTCCGGGTTGTCGGCCAGACCCGGATAGCGAACCCATGCCACGCGCGGGTCGTCGTGCAGGAACTGGGCCACACGCAGCGCATTGTCGCAGTGGCGGGGCATGCGCAGGTGCAGGGTCTCTAATCCCAGGTTGAGCAAGAACGAGTTTTGTGGAGCCGGAATGGAACCGAGGTCGCGCATCAGCTGTGCCACCAGTTTGGTGGTGTAGGCCATCTTGCCAAACTGCTTGGTGTAGGTGATGCCGTGATACGACTCATCGGGGGTGCAAAGGCCGGGGAACTTGTCGGCATGGGCATCCCAGTCGAAGTGGCCGCTGTCTACCACGCAGCCGCCCACCTGGGTGGCATGGCCATCCATGTACTTGGTGGTGGAGTGGGTGACAATGTCGGCACCCCATTCGAAGGGGCGACAGTTGATGGGTGTGGCAAAGGTGTTGTCGACAATGAGGGGCACACCGTGTGCATGGGCTATGCGGGCGAAACGCTCTATATCGAGCACATTGCAGCCCGGATTGGTGATGGTTTCGCCAAAGAGCGCCTTGGTGTTGGGGCGAAAAGCGGCCGAAAGTTCCTCGTCAGAAGCATGGGGGTCGATAAAGGTGCAGTCGATGCCCAGTTTCTTGAGCGTCACGCCAAACAGGTTGAACGTGCCGCCGTAGATGCCGTTGCAAACCACGATGTGGCCACCGGCCTCGCAGATGTTGAACACGGCATAGAAGTTGGCTGCCTGTCCGCTCGAGGTCAATACGGCACCCACGCCGCCCTCTAATGCGGCAATCTTGGCTGCCACCGCATCATTGGTGGGGTTTTGCAGGCGGGTATAGAAATAACCGTCTTTCTTGAGGTCGAAGAGCAGGGCCATTTCTTCCGAGTTCTCGTACTTGAATGTGGTGCTTTGGATGATGGGGAGCACACGCGGCTCCCCGTTGCCGGGTGTCCATCCGGCCTGTACGCACAGCGTACCTAAGCGTCGTTTGTTTTCCATAAATTCGGTTGTAAAGTATAAAGGAGCAAGGAGGGGTGTGTCATGCACGTTCCCTTGTCTCCCCGCTCCTTTATGCGTTTGATGTTTATGTTACTTTTGTTTCTTCTCCAATTCTATGACAGCCTTACCCTTGCTGTCGGTAAGCACGAGCGTGCCATTTTTCTCGATGCGGTATTTTTCCACCTCGTTGAGGGCCTGCAAGACCTTGGTTTCGTTGGTCATGTCGGCACACATCATCCGTGTGCTGGCCATCAGTTTGGTATTGAGTGTCCCGGCCTGTACATCCCAGCCACAGCTGAGTCTGTTGCAGCCCGAATGGCCGTATATACGCTTGTTTTCGCGGTCGAATCCTAAGAAAGGAATCTGCTCTCCTGCCTTCTTGTCGATAGCGGTGCCGTGTATGCGCTCGATGGTCCATTCGCCTACGAGTGCATCGGGCGATGTGGCTTTCTGGGTAGAGGCACAGGCTGTGAACAAGGCGGCAACAGCAGCCGCAACAATCATCTTTTTCTTCATATCTATTTATCCTTTTCGTTGTTATCGGGTGCAAAAGTACGCATAAACACCCGATTGACGAAATGTATTAATATAATTTATTGACTTATGCCAGTAGTTAACAGTGCCCGTTGCGGCTGTTGGACACTGCGCCTATGGTCATTGTATGGCCTAAAGATGGCGTTTACGAGGGCTAAATGCCATGATTAGCGTCGTAAAGGTGGCGTTTACGAGGTCTAAATGCGGCCTTATCTCGTTTTTGTTTGCCGTATGGTATTGATTTCGGCATTAATCTCCTCTAAGGTGATTTCTGGCCCTGTTTTCGATTCGGCTTCTTGCCTGATTTTGCGGAAGGATGCAATGGCTTTTTCACGTACAGGTTCCTCAGGGTCGGCAGTAATCACAAATGGTATGCGTCGGCTTCGGATAACGGTGCGTACAAAAATATTGATGGCAGTATTGGCACTCATGCCAAACTGTTCACAAAGTTGATCGAACTTCGCTTTTTGGGCTGAGTCGATGCGGACTGTCATTGCTGTCTGTGCCATAAGTCGTGTTGTTTTGGTAGCAAATATACATCATAATGGCGTAATTATGAAATGTTTTGGATGGAAATGATAACCGTGTTTTGGAATATTAACAGATATATATATCCTATTGACCTTTTTGAGAGCACCAATGGGTAACGATTGATTGCGTGAACATGGCATCATTGTGCGCAAGGGTAACGTTAAAAAATCAGAAGCAGGATAAAATTTCTTGACGAAAGTCAGGGAATTGTGCGTCTAATCATGTATATTTGTAGGTAGATTATAGACTTTTAGCCTACTTACTATATGGAAGAACAGATAAAAGCAAGACTAATCAGTGATATAGACGAGTTGGAAGAGTTGTTGCGGGAACGTTATTATGAGTATGAACAGATGTTGGGAAACCATCGGCGCAACTTCGATAACGACGAGTTGGATTCGGTATGGGGTGAAACGGGCGATATCTACAATTACAAACAGATATGGATAGAACCCTTGGAACAGGAACTGAAAACCAAGCGTGATGCGCTGGAACTAATGGACGATGATGACAGTTATTTGTCAGAATAGTCTTTCCCTTTCTTGTCTTTTTTTGCTTTCTTGGCTTTCTTCGCTTTCTTCGTCTTCTTTTTATTGACGATGCCGAAGAGGTCGCGCCAACCATTGAAGTCTTTTTTCAGAATGAGTCCCACGCCTTGGGTGTTAAGGCTGTTGCGGGTAAAGTAGCGGTCGTTGGTCTGGTTGTAGACACGTACCGAGAAATTGCCGTTGGGGAATATGAGGTAGCGAAGGTCAAAATCGCCGATGAAACTGGTGGTGGCATTGGCATTGTCGCGATAGCCAAACTGCCCATTGATCAGCAATCGGTTGTTGAGCAGGCGACCGCTTAGCAGTCCTTCATATTCGGCATTGTTCCATCCCTCGTCTCCGGTGGAGATATTGGCGCCCAGATTCCAGTTGGAACTGTGTGTCACCGAACTCAATACATTGCTCAACTGCTGGCTGAGGGTGCCGCTGAGGATGCTCTGCATGGCCAGGGAGGTGCGGCTCTGCTGCGTGCCGCCATCCTGAGTGGCATTGTTGTTGCCCTGTGAGTAGAACCGGCCTACGGCAAGCAGGTAGAGCACCTGCTGGTTCATCTCTTCCTCGCTGTTGATGAGGTTGGTGACCATCTGCCGGGCATCGTTGCTGATGGTAGGCAAGTCGAGTCCGAAGTCTACACGGGGTGCCCGTGGGGTGCCGGTGATATTCATGAGGCAGTTGACCCTGATATTGTTGCTGGTAAACGAGCGGCCTATGTTGAGGTCGGAAAGGCTTACGCCATTGATGACATACTGCGCCTTGAGGTTCAGGTTGGCATCCATCGCGTCGCCGCCAAATCCGATGGTGCCACCGGGCTGGAACTGGAAGTCGCGTCGTATCACATTCTGTATGGTAAGCTTGTAGATACCGTGGTCTACCTCGTACGTGCCAAACATGTCGAAACTGCCCTTGTTGAAATAGGTGGCGCGGATGGTCCCGTTGCCATTGAGCGCGATATAGTCGCCACTCTGCTTGTCCATCAGCACACGCAGCGTGGCCTGTGGGGTGCAGTTGATGAGCAGGTTCATGTGGATGTCGCTTGGAATGTCGGCCAAGATATCTTCGGTCTGTACTTCCTCACTTTCTTCATCGGGGGTGTTGGGCTTGGCATCGCGGTCTGTCCAATGGATGAACGCCTGGTTGCTGATGGCATCGGGCGAGGCGGCATTGTATTCGATAAACGAGCCTTGCTCGGGGGTAAGGTGGGCATCGATGGTTACCTCTCCGCTCTTGCCGCGGATGCCGCAACGGCCTGTAGCGAATACGGTGCCGAAGAATGTGTCGTCTCCGTAATCCTTGGTATCGTATGACAGCAGATTGTAGGCGTCTACACGGATGTCGTAAGAGAGGCGGGTAAGATGCTTGTGGTAGAGGCTGCCCGACACGATGCCGTAATTGCCGTTGCGGTCGAAGATGGAATCGTTGTCTATCTTGATCTCGTCGGGAATCATGGTCAGCGAGGCATTGCGCAGGGTGTAGGTGGTATTGAGAGGCTTGATGCCTACCGTGCCGTTTATTTTGGCCTTGCCCTCTAAGTTGATGTCTTTCAGGTCTCCAAACACCCGTAAATGCCCGTCGGCGCGGAGGTTGATGTCGCGCATGAAACTGCCGCAGAAACTGCCGAGAAACTCGCCCCTGGTGTGGACAGCGTCGATTCCCAAGTCGATATAGTTGCGTTTGGGCGAGACATACCCTTTAATAATGGTACGTGCGTTGTCTTCATCGTAGGCGATGGCATCTATGTCGAGCTGTTCATCGGCTTTGTTGAGTTTTACATTGGCAGAGAGTACGCCCATGCGGCCTTCCTCAAACTTGAAGTTGGTGACCAGCAGGTCGGCCGAGGCATCGGGATTGTCAAAGGCACCGGCAATATAGGCATAACCAGTCGCGTTGCCACAGAATTCGACCGCGTGGAAATTGACAAGATTGAGGATATAGCTCACGTCCACATCCTGCAGGTCTACGGTGACGGTGTCTTGTGCATTCTTAGTGGCAAGTCCCGAGACGATGATGTGCTGACGATTGTGCTCGATGGTAAAATTGTGGATGGCCACATGGTCTTTGCTATAGTGTATGTCGGCCGGTTTGACATGCCAGATAGTGTCTCCGATGGTTATCTCCGACGGCTGGATGGCGATATGGGCTGCAGCACCTCTCTCATCGTTGTAGAATCGGGTTTCGGTATCTACTTGTCCACGGAATCCATGCTTGTTATTGTTCTCGAACGACAAGAAAGTATGCAGTTTGTTGTCGGCTGCCGTGGCTTGCACGTTCCAATAGGTTCCGGGTGCCCCATCTGTGGTCTGTTGCAGATGCGCGTATGCCTTGAGGGTGTCGCCGGGTGCCGTCATGCGCAGGTGCCCATGCCGGTATTGCTTGCCGGCATAGGCAAACGATGGCATATCCACCACCATCGACATCTGGTGGGTGTGGTCGTCGATGCTTCCTTTCATCTGCAGCGGGCGACTCAGTTGGAGGGGAATGCCCAGCAGGTGGTTGAGCCAGTCAGACTTATGGATGTTGGCCTCGATGGCAAAATCGTTGCGTATCTCCTTATTGGTCTTGGGTAGTCCCGGCAGCGTGGGCAACTTGGTGCCTATCAGGTTGGTGATACTCTGTGCGATGGTGGTGTAGTCGTAGCTTCCGTCTATCTGTACATGGCCAAAGTCGCTGTCTATGGTCAATGTACGCGCTTGACCCTCGTGCTCGGCCTTGGCCGTGAGCGATTCGAGGACAAAGTCTTCTTCTCTACCGCTCATCCTGAAGTCTGTGAGTGCCAATGCGCCGCATACCGTGTTGATGGAATTGCCATGCAGGTTGGCCTGTAGGTCAAAGTCGAACGAAGAGCCCGGCCACTGGTTGGATAGTTTCAATGCAGAGGGGTTCAGGTGGCGTACACCCAACAGTAGGTTGGCGGTTTCTTGTCCTTTGGCCAGATTGACCGTACCGTTGAAAGCTATCTGGCCGTTGGGGTCATCCATATTGATACTGCCGCTGAAGAGTTGGTTGGCCAGCTTGCCGTCTATGGCGATGTTGCTGTATGGATACGTGTTGTAATCGAAGCGGGCTATGAGTCCCTTGGCTGCCAACTGTTCAGGTTTTGTTCCTTTGAGGATTGCCTGAATGTCCAACGTAGTGGTGAGCAATCCGAAATGTGTGTCGTCAAGGATGCGCTCCAAGTTGACCTCTTTGGTCTCTATGTGCCCGTTGATGCGTGTGCCGTCACGTTGGAGTTGGAGGGAAAGGTCGCCGGCATCGGTGTTGATCTTTCCGTGGGCAACGAGTGTCTGGTCGTGCCCGCTGGCTTCTCCTGTCATCTTGATGCTGCCGATACGGAGAACGGGTGCGGGAATAGACACCTGTGGCTGGAGTTTGTCGGCTATATCTTCTATTCCGTCGGCCTCGGCCTTCAGTCCGTCAATGTAAAATTTCCAATGGGGCTGTGTGTTCCATTGGCTTACCATGCCGTGGGCATTGAGCGAAATCTTGTCTTGGCAAGTGCTGATATTGAGTTTGCTGACCGTGGCCAGCGTTCCTGTTCCGTGGAAGGAAGCATAGAGATTGACAGGTGTGTCCATCTTGTCTAACGAACCAACGAAACAGCTTAAATCGTAGGGAGTTATGGAAGATGGAGCAATGCTTCCTTCAAACTGTAGGGTGCCCATGTCAATCTTTTTGTCGCGGCTTTGATACGTGGCACGGATGGAAGAAATGTTGAGGGTGGAGTGTGGTAGTTGGAGACAAAAGTCATCCAGACGGCCGTGCTGCTTGTCGGCGATGACACTGAACGTAAGCGACTTGATTTCCAATCCGGCACGCTCCTTGAACGAGAGTTTCTTGACAAAGAGGTTGAGCGAGTCGTCTTTCAGGCTGTTGAGCATGATGTGCGTGCTCACATCTGTCAAGTGGAGATGCTGGGGGGTGAACCGGGATGGGGTGGGGATGTCGTGCTGGTCGTATCTGAAACTTCCGTTTCGGATGATGAGCGAGTGGATGGCCAGGTCCAGTGGCTTATGAGAGGTCGTGTCTTTGGATGCAAGTGAATCGAGGACAAACTGGAAATTGGGGGCTGCATCGGCTGTGGTTTTGTAGAGATTGGCCTGCAAGCCAAATAGTTGTGCGGAGGAGATGGAGATGCGACCCTCTGTAAGGGCAAGATAATCGAACTTGGCCGATAGGCGCGTGGCTTTCAGCATGGTCTCGCCCTGCTGGTCGCAAATCTCTACACCGTCTATGATGATACGGTTGAAGAATCCCAAATCTACACGTGACACACTGACTTTGGTGCCGAGCTTTTTGGCTATCGCGTCGCTTACCTGATTGCCGACAAAACGCTGTACTGGCGGCACATGCGTCAATATCATCAGTGCTACAATCAGCCCGACCAAGAGCCAAATGACACCGTTCAGTATATGTTTGAGCGTATTCAAAAATGTAGAATGTTTTGCAAATTTACATTTTTTTCTCCATTGCAGGGGAATTTCATGTGATTTTTTTTCTTATTGTCCATGTTTTTGCTTATTTTTGCATTGTCTATGGATGATTATAATATTAAATAAATACAGTGAATTTATATGGCAAATGTGATTAAGTTGCGCAAGGGCCTGAACATTAAACTGAAAGGACGTGCCACAGAGCAGTCTGCAACATTGGGGGTACGCGGTGAGTATGCACTGGTGCCCGAAGATTTTGCAGGAGTGACTCCTAAGGTGGTGGTCAGTGAAGGACAACATGTTAAGGCCGGAGACGCATTGTTTATCAACAAGAACTATCCGGATGTGAAGTTCGCCTCACCGGTCAGTGGTGTTGTCACCGCCGTGCTCAGAGGCGAGCGCCGAAGGGTTCTGTGTGTGAAGGTAAAGGCTGACGCGACTCAGGAGTTTGTGGACTTTGGGGTCAAGAAAGTCGACTCCCTGCAAGGGAAAGAGGTGGTGGATGCTTTGTTGGAGGCTGGTCTTTTCGGCTATATCAACCAGCTTCCCTATGCGGTGTCTACGCAACCCAAGGCCGAGCCCAAGGCTATATTCGTCTCTGCTTTGAGGGATATGCCGCTTGCTGGTGACTTTGAGGTGGAGCTGAAAGGTAACGAGGCTGCATTCCAAGCTGGTTTGACGGCGCTGTCGAAGATAGCCAAAGTGTATTTGGGTATAGGCAGGATGCAGTCGTCGAAGGCGCTGACAGCAGCCCAGTCTGTAGAGACCTATGTATTTGATGGCCCATGCCCGGCAGGCAATGTGGGTGTGCAGGTCAACCATATAGACCCGGTCAACAAGGGTGAAGTGGTTTGGACGGTAGACCCTACGGCTGTCATTTTCTTTGGCCGACTCTTCTTGGAAGGTAAGGTGAATCTGGTGAGAAAGGTGGCTGTGGCCGGCAGTATGGTTACGCATCCCTCGTATGTTGAGACGTTGGTAGGAACACCGCTTGCTGCCGTGCTGGAAGGCAACCTTGTACGTCTCGACCATGTGCGTATCTTGAACGGTAACCCGTTGACAGGACGTGTCTCTGCCATGACAGATTATCTGGGTGCGCATACGTCTGAAGTGACAGTCATTCCCGAAGGAGATAATGTGAATGAGGCTTTTGGCTGGATATTGCCACGCTTTAAGCAGTTCTCGGCTTCCAAGAGTTACTTCTCATGGTTGCAAGGCAAGCGTGACTACGATTTGGATGCCCGAATTAAAGGTGGACAACGCCATCTAATCATGAGTGGCGAGTATGACCGAGTATTGCCCATGGATATCTTTGGCGAGTATCTCATCAAGGCTATCATTGCCGGAGATATTGACCGTCAGGAGCAATTGGGTATTTACGAGGTGAGCCCCGAGGACTTTGCCGTGGCAGAGTTTGTCGATTCCTCCAAATTGGAATTGCAAAAGATTGTGAGAGAAGGATTGGAAATATTACGTAAGGAAAACGCTTAGAACTATGAATTTGAAAGGTTTTTTTGATAAGATAAGGCCGAATTTCGAGAAAGGAGGCAAGCTCCAATCCTTGTGGAGTCTGTACGATGGTTTTGAGAGTTTCGTTTTGGTGCCCAATGCCACTTCCCAAAGTGGTGTAAGCATTCACGATTCCATCGATTCCAAGCGTATCATGAGTGTTGTGGTGATAGCCCTGATGCCGGCTTTGCTCTTTGGTATGTATAATGTGGGCTATCAGAACTATCTGGCTGCCGGTGCACTTGCCACGGCTGGATTCTGGGAGATGTTTGGCTATGGATTCCTGGCCGTACTGCCCAAAGTGCTGGTAAGCTACATTGTCGGGCTCGGCATCGAGTTTGCTTGGGCGCAGTGGAAACATGAGGAGATTCAGGAGGGTTACCTTGTCACGGGTATCATTATTCCGCTGATTATCCCGGTTACCACGCCGTTGTGGATGCTGATCATAGCCATTGCTTTTGCGGTGATATTTGCCAAGGAGATCTTTGGTGGAACGGGTATGAACTTCCTTAATGTTGCGCTCGTTGCCCGTGCTTTCCTCTTCTTCTCTTATCCCAGCAAGATGAGCGGTGACACCGTATGGGTGGCTACAGATAAGATTTTCGGTTTGGGCAACACGCTTCCCGATGGTGCCACGATGGCTACACCGTTGGGACATATTGCTCAGGGTACGCCTGTAGACGCTTCACTCTGCGACATGGTAACGGGTCTGATTCCCGGTTCTATCGGCGAGACTTCCGTCATTGCCATTGCTATTGGTGCGGTGATTTTGCTGTGGACGGGTATCGCCAGCTGGAAGACCATGCTGAGCGTTTTCTTGGGTGGAGCTCTTACCGCAGCTTTGTTCCAAAGCCTTGGCTCTACACCTGTGGCATGGTATGAGCATCTGGTGTTGGGTGGTTTTGCTTTTGGTGCTGTGTTTATGGCCACCGATCCTGTGACCTCTGCACGCACAGAGACAGGCAAGTGGATCTATGGATTCCTTATCGGCTTGATGGCGGTTGTGATTCGTGTGATGAATCCCGGCTATCCCGAAGGTATGATGTTGGCGATATTGTTAATGAATGTATTTGCCCCGGTAATAGACTATTGTGTGGTCAACCGCAATATCTCGCGCAGGGCTAACCGTATGAAGAATAAGGAGGCTAAGTGATGAAGACAAATTCAAATACTTATACGATTATCTATGCCTCAGTCATTGTGGTGATTGTAGCCTTTTTGCTGGCTTTTGTATCACAGTCTCTCAAGGACAGGCAGGAGGCCAATGTCTCTTTGGATAAGAAGAAACAGATACTGTATGCGCTCAATGTGAGAGATCTTGACGACGAGACATCGGCACAGAAATACAAAGAACTGGTTGAAGCCGATGAAGTGATTGACGAGAACGGAAAAGTTTTGCAGCCCGGTACGGCGGGAGGTGAGAACGATGGTTTCAAACTCAATAGCGGAGACTTCAAAGCCGGCCGACTTGCCTTGTTTATCTGCAATGTCAATGGTGAGAAGAAATATGTGATACCCGTCTATGGAATGGGTCTCTGGGGCGGAATCAGTGGCTATATCGCACTCAATGAAGATAAGGCGACGGTATATGGAGCTTATTTCAATCATGAGAGCGAGACGGCTGGTCTCGGAGCCGAGATCAAGGATAGCCGGGAATGGCAGGAGTTGTTTAATGGCAAGCATCTTTTTGCCGCAGGCGATTCCACAAAGATAGCCCTGGCTGTCGAGAAGAAGGTAGAAGATCCTGCTACCCAAGTGGATGCGGTGACGGGTGCTACCCTCACTTCCAATGGTGTGACAGAGATGTTGCAGGGCGGTCTGGCCAAGTATCTCACCTTCCTTATGGATAAATAATTAATGTTTTACCTTTTAATTAAAAGAAACATGGCATTATTTAGTAAACAGAATAAAGAAGTTTTAGCCAATCCGCTAAACTTGGATCATCCCATCCTTGTACAGGTGTTGGGTATCTGTTCGGCTTTGGCCGTTACTGCCCAGCTGAAACCTGCGGTAGTGATGGGTCTTGCTGTTACGGTGATTACAGCTTTTGCAAATGTGATAATTTCACTCATTCGTAAAACAATCCCCACCCGTATCAGAATTATCGTGCAATTGGTGGTTGTGGCTGCATTGGTGACAATCGTGAGCCAAATCCTCAAGGCATTTGCCTATGATGTCAGCGTGCAACTTTCAGTGTATGTGGGACTGATTATCACCAACTGTATTTTGATGGGACGCTTGGAGGCATTTGCTATGATGAACAAGCCCTGGCCTTCGTTCCTCGATGGCATCGGTAACGGACTGGGTTATGCTTTCATCCTCGTCATTGTCGGTGCATTCCGTGAACTTTTCGGACGTGGTACATTGTTTGGCTTTACCATTATTCCGCAGTGTGTCTACGATGCCGGTTACGTGAACAATGGTATGATGACCATGCCGGCTATGGCATTGATATTGGTTGGTTGTGTTATCTGGATTCATCGTGCATATTTTTATAAGGAGAAATAAGGTATGGAACACGCAATAAGTTTGTTTTTTCGTTCGATTTTTGTCGACAACATGATATTCGCCTTCTTCCTCGGCATGTGCTCGTTCCTTGCCGTTTCGAAGAACGTGAAGACTTCGCTGGGATTGGGAATTGCCGTGACCTTTGTGTTGTTGGTGACGGTTCCGGTGGATTATATGTTACAGACCAAGGTGCTTGGCCCCGATTGTCTGATAGAAGGAGTAGACCTTTCCTATCTGAGTTTCATCCTGTTCATTGCTGTGATAGCAGGTATCGTCCAGTTGGTGGAGATGGTGGTTGAGAAGTACAGTCCATCGCTTTATGCTGCATTGGGAATCTTCCTTCCTCTTATCGCTGTCAACTGTGCCATCATGGGTGCTTCGCTCTTCATGCAGCAGCGCATCAATCTTGATCCTTCCAATTCGCAGTACATTGGCAGCATCTGGGATGCCATCGTCTATGCAGTGGGATCGGGTATCGGTTGGACTTTGGCCATTGTGGCCATGGGTGCTATCCGTGAGAAGATGCAGTACAGTGATGTGCCGAAGCCTCTGCAAGGTCTGGGCATCACCTTTATTGTTGTAGGTCTGATGGCGATGGCCATGATGTGCTTTAGTGGTCTTAACATCTAATTAAGGAGACGATTATTATGGGACAGTTTATATTAGTTAGTATAGGAGTTTTCTTGGTTACGATACTCCTGCTGGTCATCATCCTGCTTGTGGCGAAGAAATATCTGAGCCCCAGCGGCAATGTGACCATTACCATTAATGGCGACAAGACTATCTCTGTGGGACAGGGTAGCAGTCTGATGACTACCCTCAACGAGAACGGCATTTTCCTGCCTTCAGCTTGTGGAGGTAAGGCCAGCTGCGGACAGTGTAAGGTGCAAGTGCTTGAGGGTGGTGGAGAGATACTCGATTCGGAGCGTCCCCATTTTACACGCAAGCAAATCAAGGAGCATTGGCGTCTGGGATGCCAGTGCAAAGTGAAGGGTGACCTGAAGATTAAGGTGCCCGAGAGCGTGATGGGCGTGAAAGAGTGGGAGTGTACCGTTATCTCCAATAAGAATGTGTCCAGTTTTATCAAAGAGTTTAAAGTGGCGCTTCCTCCCGGCGAACACATGGACTTTGTGCCAGGTTCGTATGCTCAGATTAAGATTCCTGCCTACGATTGTATCGACTATGACAAGGATTTTGACAAGCAATACATTGGTGAGGACTATATCGGTGCGTGGGAGAAGTTTAATATTCTCTCTCTCAAGGCCCATAATCCGGAGCCTACGGTGCGTGCATACTCTATGGCCAACTATCCGGCTGAGGGAGACATCATCACGCTTACTGTTCGTATAGCCACCACTCCGTTCCTCCCGCGTCCGCAGGTAGGTTTCATGGATGTGCCCACAGGTATTGGCTCTTCTTATATTTTCAGCCTCAAACCCGGCGACAAGGTGATGATGAGTGGTCCTTACGGAGACTTCCATCCCAACTTTACTTCGGGCAAAGAGATGATTTGGATAGGTGGTGGAGCCGGTATGGCACCGCTGCGTGCACAAATCATGCACATGACCAAGACCCTTCACACCACAGACCGTGAGATGCACTTCTTCTATGGAGCGCGCGCGTTGGGCGAAGCCTTCTTCTTGGAAGATTTCTGGGAACTGGAAAAGGAATTCCCCAATTTCCATTTCCACTTGTCTTTGGACCGCCCAGACCCCAAAGCTGATGAAGCTGGCGTGAAATATTATACAGGATTTGCTGTCAACTGCATCCGCGATACCTATCTGAAAGATCATGAGGCTCCCGAAGATTGCGAATACTATCTCTGTGGACCTCCCATGCTGATCAAGACGGTGACCGACTATCTCGATAGTCTGGGCGTGGATAATGACAACATCATGTTCGACAACTTCGGATAGTCAGCCCCGCCTGTTATCCGCAACCCAAAGAGCGGAAGATTGCCTACGATGGGCAGTCTTTCGCTCTTCCTTTATAATATGGTATGATGTCTTTCTTATACTTATGGTGCTACCGTCACCATTTCCACGGGTTGTTCTTTCACTTTGTCCAGTGGTTCTGACTGATATTTTACCTTACCAAAATCTATCGTCTTGAGGTCGAAACATCGGATGGTGCTATTGTGCATCGTGCGATAATAGATCCGACGCCCCACAATGTCGGTGGCCACGGTCCATTGGGTGGCACTGGGAATGTCAGGTACCTCTTGTCCCTCTGCAAACTGTATGCCTGTAGGGATGTCAAAGTTGTTGAGGATATGGAAGGCTTGCATGACCGTTTTTTCAGCTGACACCATTTTGGGTGCTGTGGCTTGGAAAAACGCAGCGCGTACAAACCTCGACGGTGGGGTCATATCGCCCGGTATACCGAGCATGCCACCACCGCCGCCAAAGGCTTTGAGTGACAGATTGCCCACCGTGCGCTCGCTGATTGGGCCAGCAAACAGGTTGACATAGTTGTTGAGATTTGTCAGCTGCCATTCAAATCCCGGTGAATTGGTGAGTACGCCTATTTTGTTCTCATAGATACGCACCTGTTTGTCCACGATTTCTATCACCACCTGTCTACCACTCTCTTCCGTAACTCGCCAGTGAGCGGTCGAACCGCGAGGATCTATCGTCACAATGTGAATCTTGGTGATGGCATTCTTTACTTCGTCTATGTACCGAAAGTTGGATAGCATCCATGATACCAGCTGCAGGTCGCTCACCGTTTCTTCACGGTTTTCTGGGCTGTAGGTCTCGTAAGTCCCGTAACCCGGAAAATAAAACAGTCCGGCAGACAGACCGGCCTCGTTGACACCTTCTACCACAAACTCGGCCTGCTCTACCGCCAGTCCCACATATCCATAGCGGGCGGTAAAGCGTTTTCCCTCTTTCTTGCCTCCCGGAACCATCGACCGTTGACTGTAACCTCTTGGTACGATAGTGTAGCGGCTTTCAAGGTCGTTGCCGGCCCACTCAATGGTACGTGCCGCGATGGGATGGCCTGTCGTGGTCTGCAATGTAATGCCCGTACAGGCACTGGCCTTAGTGGCGAAGATGGCGCCTGTCAATAAGGCCACTAAAATCTTTTTTCTCATACGCTTGTTGTTTTGGGGTTGATATCCGTTCTTTTACCAAGATAGTGCCAGCGGAGTGCATTAGAGCATGCTCAGAATGCTGACGTGCGGCCTATCTTCTACAAATATAAGCCGAAATACACATAATTGTCATTTCCCGCATCGATTTTTTCGTTCTTTTAGTTTTCCTTGTGCATTATTCTATGGAATTGGAATGTAGATTTTACAAAATCATTGATTATTTGTTTCGTGCTCATTGTTTAGTCTGAGATGGCAAAAAGGGGGTGAAAAAGCCGTTTTAAAGGTGAAATTTTGGGGAAAACCAACTTTTTTCGACTTTTTTTGAAAAAAGTTCAAGAAAAGTTTGGAGGTGTCAAATAAATCCCGTACCTTTGCATCGCATTTGAGAAACAATGCTTGGCAATCGGAAACGATCCCCGGAAGGATGGGTGAGTGGCTGAAACCAGCAGTTTGCTAAACTGCCGTACGGATTACCGTACCGGGGGTTCGAATCCCCCTCCTTCCGCAACGGCAACTACTCAAATCGCAGACGCTAACGGTCGGTTCATCTAACGGTTAGGATACAAGATTCTCAATCTTGGCATAAGGGTTCGATTCCCTTACCGACTACCACCAAGTTCCTTGCAAACAGCAAGGAATTTTTTTTATCTACCTATTCATGTTATTGGGAGCAGCGGATATTTCTACATTTATCACAATAAGGCTATATGCCGAAGGATAGATTCCTAAGAGCCCTCTTCGGAGGGCTTGTTTTGGGGGATGAAAATCAAGCAAGTTGGGTGGATAATCTGTTGTGTCGTAGTTTTTTTGATTGTACCCGAGACATGGATTACAGGCATACGCGAAAGCCAAATGCCACCTTTAAGCGAGCTAAATGCCACGTTTAGCACGTCTAAAGGTGGCATTTAGCTTTCGCGTATGCCATAGGTTGGTCTGCTGGCGGTCATCGTTGTAGGCGCGGATGGGTGTCTAACTGGTTT
>JBJEAU010000038.1:0-15987 GCA_051869355.1 Prevotella sp.
ACGGAGGATAGGGTGAGGGCACAAGCACAAAAAAGGTGGAACCTATCCATTACCAACCATTACGCCTCCGATTCTCCTTTCCTCTCCATCGCGTACCCTCCTTTTTTCCTCGCAATATTTGGCTATCCCAAGTATTTTTCATACCTTACACACGTTTATGATAAAGCTACAAACCACTATGAAACTAACAGTTATTACCAGTTTTGCGTTCGGAAACCTGTTGTACAGGCACTTGCCGAGCCTGCATGCCTCAAAAAAGAAAGGCAAGCCCAAAGAAAATGAGAAACTCTTTATCGACTACGCCACACGTTTGGCCTCGCGGCTGGGCAGCAACCGATGCCCCAACACCATCCGCAACTACCGCACGGCACTGCGGTCGCTGGCCATGTTCCTCCCCAATGGAGACATCGCCGTGACCCATCTCACCTCGGATGTCGTCAAGGAATACGTGGCTTGGCTTACGATGCGCGGGGTGAGCATCAACACCGCCTCATGCTACCTCCGGTCGCTGCGGTCGCTCTACAATCATGCCGTCGGTGCCCTCCGCTGCCGCCAGCGCCAGCCTTTTGCCGATGCCTATACCGGAAACGCACCCACCAGCAAGCGTGCGATGAGCCAAACCGACCTTCGCCGACTGCTGAACCTGCAACTGGAAGAGGGAAGCCCGCTACAGTTGGCCTTGGACATCTTCACCTTCAGCCTCTATGCGATGGGCATGCCCTTTGCCGATGTCTCCCGAATCAGGCGGTCGCAGATTCACAACGGCATCCTCGAATACCGCCGGCACAAGACGGGCCAGCGCATCTGTGTGCGTATCGAACCATGTATGAAACACATCCTTGAACGCTACCATTGCCCCGGAGACGACCGCCTGTTTCCCATCCTGCCCCTCATGCCTCGCGGATACGACGACCACAATGCCTACCTGCGGGCGCTGGGGCGCTACAACTATGCGCTACGTGTCATCGCACGCAAGGCTGGACTTTCGACCAATCTCTCATCTTACGTCTCACGCCATACATGGGCAAGCATGGCATACCATTCGCATATCCCGATACCCACCATCGCACAGGCTATGGGGCACACCACGACACATACCACCAGCATCTACCTGAAACCGTTCAAAGACAGCTACATAGCGCGGGCTAATAGGAGAATATTACATCGGATAATGTTACAAACCTCTGTGGAAGAGGTGAAAAGAGGAGAATCGTCATGACCGATGCAAAGATAATATATAATTACAACAAGCCCAAATTTATTACATACAATTTTTGTTTTTCATCAAAAAAAGTTGTTCAGAATCAACGGGATGCCATTTTTGAAGTGAGTACAAAAGTGTTCAGACACATTTAGCGCATCCTAAATTCCCTTATTCTCGAATCCGGTTACACCCTGACACAGTCATGGGGTAAACAGGCTGCTCGCCAACGTGTAAAACGGTTGCCGTAATCGGTTGTAAAACAAATGGTTTCATATTCGTCTACCACCTCTTCCACAGAGGTGGGGAAAGAAGAGACGTTTATCCGAAAAGACCATGTGGCTTCATCCACACTGCCAATAGCCTCGGCAAGGGTGGAGAGGGATATACTGTGTGAGTAGAACAACTTTTTTTATAATCTTCCTGCGCACCAGGGTCGGGAGACTATGGTAGCGCACTTTTATAAAGACAACAGCAAGTGACAGAAACCATATAAATAAATTAAACAAAGTTATGAGAAAAGAAAAGTATTTGAAACCAACACTGGAGATTGTGCGGTCGGTTACTACCGAGTTGCTGGCCGGGTCGGGCGTGTTCGTAGACGACGACAAGATTATGGATGGCTCCACAGACTGGGACGGCAAAGAAGAGGGCAATGGTGATGACGCTGCTGCCAAGGGTGATTCTAGTTGGAACCTGTGGGGAGAATAGTAACATTACTAACAAACAACTAAACGCAAAGATTATGAACAGAGTATTACGCATGACATTGGTCGCTGCCCTCGGCATGTTGACCATCAATAGTATGGCACAGGTCGAAAGACCGGGAGAAACCACTGTGCTGGACGCAAAATGGACAGAGGTACAAAAACCATCAGCCACTTCTGACGGAGACTTGCATTTGGCGGGAAGTTCTGTCATTAACTTTACTATCAAAGATATCACCAAGGCCAACTATTCGTATTCCTATATAGCCACATTGGAAGTACGCAGTGCTAACAAAACCGTAAAGGGCACGAAGTATTATCAAGTAAATCGCGATAAGAATGGTAACATCACTTGGAAAGTAAGTGACACAAAAAGTGGCAGTAATTGGAACCCAACTTATAACTGGAAAGACGTAACAGATGTAACCGACAACAGCGTAGAAGGTAGTATCACTGTCTCTGACGGTGCTACAGGAGACTATCTGTATATGGCGATAAGTACTACTAGCAGAACCGGCGAGGTAATCCTCACATCATTAAGTTCCACCACCAACCGTTACGATATCTATGACCATGTAGGTCTGTTTGGTGAGGACACTGGTACAGCCGAAGCAGATATCAAGTCTAACCGCATGAAGGATCACAACGCCCCCATAGATGTATACGTACACCGCACCATTGCCGGTGACGGAGCATGGAGCACACTTTGCTTGCCCTTCGACCTCACCGACTTTAAGGTAAAGAAAGCATTTGGTGACGATATCGTTTATGCAGAGTTCGACCATGTAGACTTGACAAAGAAAGAGATACACTTCAAGTCTACAAAAGACGGTATGAAAGCTGGACAACCTTATCTCATCAAGAACAGCAAGGCTACCATCGACAACTTCTTTGCAGATGATGTCACCTTTACCAAGACTGGCATTGAGAGCATCAATAAGAACGGTCGCAAGAGCACGAAGGAGAGCGAGGGTTATTATTATGTAGGTTTGCTGGAGCCGACACAGGTCAACAACGGCGGTGATGCTACCTACAACTCCAACAACCGCTCTGTGTACATTGCCAATCCCGACAATGACGGTGTGCAGAAACTGAAGAAACTGTCACCCAACGGTACCATCAAGGCCTTCCGCGCTTACCTCTACTTCCCCGTAAGCAACAACGAGTTTGAAACAGGAGCCAAAGAGAGCAGCTTGTTCCTGAGTTTGGACGACATACTCGACGGCGGCATCACGGGCGTAGACAAGATTACCGTAGACGGCAAGCCCGTCAATAACAACATCTACAACCTGAACGGTCAGATGGTTGGCACCGACGCCTCCGTACTGCTACAAGGCATCTACGTAAGAAATGGCAAGAAGTTTGTGGTAAAATAATTCATTCTACGCGCTGTTGCCGGCAGGTCTGCCATGGTTCATCCTCCCCATGCATCAGTACCACCCTTACCCCATGGACAGGGGGCAAGGCAAAGATAGCGAAGAGCCACGGACTACTTGCACGGCAACACGCCACACCTAATTTCTGCCAACTGTAACCATACGTGCATGCCTTGCTCCAGTAGAGAGCGGCATGCACGTAATTTTTTTCTATTAATAAGACTCTATCAACATGCAAAGACTCCTATATACACTCTTGCTGCTGGCCCTGTTGCCTACAAGCATGGCCGCGCAAGCAAGAACCAATATTGCACCCATGCTGTCTACCCGTTGGAACCAGAACGGCAACTACAACAGCTATTGCCCAGCGGGTAGCCCTACAGGCTGTGTGGCCACGGCTGTATCGCAAGTAATGTATTACTGGTACGAGAAAGAGCGCTTCGAGGCCAACCAGACCCTGGCCATCCCAGCCTATACCACCGTCTCTACCGGCCGATCCATGCAGGAGCAGACACCGACCGACTTTGCGTGGAGCCAGATGGGCAACAACAGCGCCACCGCCCTGCTCATGTACCGCGTAGGATGCTCGGTGCACATGGACTACAGAAGCAGCGGATCCGATGCCAAACTGGCCGAGGTTCCCATCGCCATGAAGACTTACTTCGGCTATGACAAGGGCATGTGGGTAGCCTACCGACAGGATTACACCTCGGCCGAGTGGGACAACCTCATCTACAGCGAGATAGCAGCAGGAAGACCAGTGGTGTTTGGCGGCTGCGAACTGTCATCAGGCCACTGTATCGTGGCCGACGGCTACCAAGACGGCAAGTATCACTTCAACTTCGGATGGGGCGGCAGTTCCGATGGCTACTATTCACTCCATGCCATCAGTTCGTACAACATGTACGTCAACGCCGTCATTGGCTTCCAGCCACCCCGTGCCAACACAGCGGCGGTGACCGACCCCTATGTGCGGCTCAGCACGTCAGACCTCACATTCTCGGGTGCCTCTGTCTATCACCGTCACGCCCGAAGCGAAGACTTCCGTGGCATCTCCGTCTACACAGCCCTCTATAACCGTATGCAAAATCCTATCAGCATGGTGGGCAGGGCTCATTACCACCATTTTGATGTGGGGATGGGACTCTACGATACCGACGGCCGGCTGGTGCGGGTCATCAGCGAGCGGGCGTATGGCGAGTTCATCATCGGCGACGGACTGGGCGACGAGCTATGTTTCGACAATATGGCTTTGGGGGCCGAACTACCCTACGGCGATTACCGTATCAAAGCCATCAGTCGTGAGCACGGCACGAAGACTTGGCACGAAGACGCAGGCTCTGACCGCCACTATATCACAGCGCGCATCAGCGAGAAAAAACTGGAACTTATTCCCTCTGCCTATTTGTCGGTTTCAGACTTCACCACATCGGGATTTTTTTTCAAACCCACTTCATTCACCCTGACCAACCTCGGTACCGAAGAGACAACAAGCCCCCTCTACCTGCGCAGCAACACCGCTGCCACCGTCGGCGTGCAGACAGCCGTGGCGCCAAACAGCACCAGCAAGCACAGTCTCAGCAAAAGTGGTACCCAGATAGCCTCTGACCGTTGGGGAAAGAATCTGCTCTATACCACCGATGCCTCGAAACCCTACATTGCACTGGCCGACAGCATGGACAATGTGTTCGGCACCTGCCGTGCAGACAGCATGCTGATAGGCAACGAGCTGCGTCTGCGGGTGTATGTGACCAACAAGCATCTGTCTAATGCCAGCTATAGCGGCACGGTGAAAGCCACTGTGGGCACATCGAGCCAATCGGCCAGTGTTTCGGCACTCAAAGCGGGCGAAACGGCTTGCGTGGCGTTCACTTTCGGCGGCCTCGCCATCGGCCAACAACACACACTGACGGTCGCTGCCGACAACGCGCAGATGGGCAAGCAATATTTTACGCCTACATACGGCTGCGTGGTGGCCGATGCCGACGGCCATCGCTACGGAAGAAGTGACAATGACGAAACCGAGCTTGCCTCCAATGCGGTATATGTGGACGCCCGCGCCTCACAAAGCGTGGCCAACCTGCACCCAAGTGCCAACCCCAACTGCCTCTACTTACTGGCAGGCGGTACAGCCACACCTACGGCACTCGCAGGATGCAACGTGGTGACGGGAGAGGAGGCCCCAACCATCACCCTTACCGACAACGCAATTGGTTTTAATACGCCAATCGCTTTTACCGCCAACTGCATCACCTATACACGTGTCTTCGAACAGGGCAACCGCTCCCAAACCGACTGCCACTGGGAAACTCTGGTGCTCCCTTTCGATGTCTCCACGGTGACTTGCAACGGCCAGACGCTGAAATGGTTTAACCAGACCAACAAGACTGCACGATTCTGGCTCTACACGCCTACCCGAGACGAGGAGGGGGGCGTGTACTACGGCAACACCGACCGCATAGAAGCTTACACGCCCTACATCATCTCCGTGCCGGCGGCCGACTATGCAGGCGCCAAGTGGGACCTGACGGGCAAGGAAATGGTGTTCTCGGGCACCCGGGCCACCATCATGCCGTCGCACAAGTCGACCAAACAACTCGAACGCTACGATATGATTGGCCGACACTATGGCCTGCCGCGCAACTATGTGTATAGGCTCAACGACGAGGGCACCAGTTTCGATCCCGAACAAGATACACAGCAGGCAAAGGCTTTCCGTGCCTACTTTGTGAGATACGAGAACGCGACCCAAGGTGCTAAGATCCAGATGCTGATAGACGAAGGTGGTACCACTAGCATTGAGGAGATAGGTACTGAAGCTGGTTCGGACAATTCGCAGCGTGCCACCATCTACCGAATAGACGGCACCAAGATAGCCGGCAAGACCCACATCGACACGCTGCCCAAGGGTGTGTACATCATCAACGGCAAGAAAATCATCAAATAGACACGCAAATGAAAGACAGCTACAGCAAACCCTATATAGAGTTGTATGTCGTGGCAACAGAGCATCAGATGCTCGCCGATTCGGGCGAGGAGGATGGTTTCGGTAACGGAATCGTGGATTTCCCCGATGTCGGCAACGACACAGGGCACGGCGACCAACTACAAAGTTTAGACATCTGGGAGGATGACAACCTATAACCTCCTACCTCAATATCGGCAATCCCCCTGCGCCCCATCTGGCTGCGCAGGGGGATTTGTTTGGGCTTATGTTTGATGGCTCTCTCCTTCGGAGGGTGAGGGGATGAGATGCGCATCAGTACAACACGGCAATGTGCCACCGTGAACCAAAACAATGTTAAAATGGCAGACTAAAAATACTTGGGGTAGAAATAATCAGCAAGAATATGGAAAAATCATTGTAAATTTGTGCTCAAAAGAGTGCAAATGAAACAAGATCATTCCTCATTACAGGAACAGCAACTGAATACACTATATAGTGATGTCCGACAAATCATCGAGACTTCACGCATCCATGCTGTGCGGAGTGTCGATTTCTACCGTGTGCAAATGTATTGGCATTTGGGACAACGCATATTCGAAGAAGAACAGCAAGGTAAGGAACGAGCTGACTACGGATCATATCTCATCAAAACCCTTGCCAAACGTTTGGAACCTGAGTTCGGAAGCGGATTTGGAGTGCGACAACTGGAACAAAGCCGTCAGTTTTACAGGACATATCCAATTGCGAACACACTGCGTTCGCAATTGAACTGGAGCCAATACAGAAGACTTATTCAGATAGAAGACCCCGACAAGCGCGAGTACTACGAGCTGGAGTCTATCAACAATGCATGGACGGCTCGTGAGACTGAGAGACAAATCAATTCTATGCTCTATGAGCGGCTGCTAATGAGCAACGACAAGGAAAGTGTACTTGCTGTGGCCCGTAAGCAAAGAAGATTGAAAAAGAGAATGAAAAGTAGTATATAAATTACCGAACCCAATTAATAGATTCATCTTATTAATGCACAAAACAACTGAAATTTACAACACTATGACAAGAGTAACAAGACTTCTGTTTATGATCTGCGCCGCCATGATGCTGCCAGCCCTTGCCACAGAGGCTGACGCGCGGCAAGTGATCTCCTTCTGCGAAGGATGGGAATTTAAGAAAGGTCCGATTCCCACGGAGCCTGTCAAGGCTGTGGCCACGTGGGGTGACAAGTGGAAAGCGGTGGAGATACCCCACACGTGGAACGCCACTGACATGCAGACCAAGTACAATGACTTCTACGCCGGGCCGTGTTATTACCGCAAGACCTACCATTGCCCCGAAAGCCTGCGCGGCAAGCGCGTCTTCCTGCGCTTCGAGGGCGTGGGAGCCTGTGCTGAGGTGTACATCAACCACCAGTTGGTAGGCACCCACAAGGGAGGCTATTCGGCCTTCGCCATAGAGATAGGCTCGGCGCTGAAGATAGGAGCAGACAATGAGATCGTGGTCAAGGCCGACAACCAGTCGCGCCCCGACGTGATACCCGTCAACCACTCCCTCTTTGGCGTGTACGGCGGCATCTACCGCCCGGTATGGCTCGTCGTGACGGAGCCCAGCAACATCTGTGTGACCGACTGTGCCTCGCCCGGCGTGTACATCACCCAGAAGAATGTGTCGAAGCGCTCGGCCGATGTGGCCGTCAAGGTAAAACTGGACAACGGCACCCTGCAGCCCACCCAAGTGACCCTCGTCAACACAATCTACACGCAAGAGGGCAAACAGGTGGCCACCCATAGCCAGCCCATCACGCTCACTCCACAGGGCACACAGGCGTACACCGCCCACTTCAGACTCTCCCGCCCGCATCTCTGGCAGGGACGCGAAGACCCGTATCTCTACAAGGTGGTCAGCCGACTGGTGCAGGATGGCCAGACGATAGACGAGGTAACCCAGCCGCTGGGTCTGCGCCACTATGAGATGGTGGCAGGCAAGGGTTTTTATCTGAACGGGGTGAAATATCCGATGTATGGCGTATGCAGGCACCAAGACTGGTGGCAACTGGGAAGCGCCCTGAAAAACGAGCACCACGACTTCGACCTTGCCCAAATCATGGAGGTGGGCGCGACGACCATCCGATTTGCCCATTACCAGCAATCGGAGTACCTCTATTCGCGTTGCGACTCGCTGGGCCTCATCATCTGGGCGGAGATTCCGTTTGTCAACCAGGTTACAGGACAGGAAGCGGAGAATGCGAAGAACCAGCTGCGTGAGCTTATCCGCCAAAACTTCAACCATCCCAGCATCTACGTCTGGGGACTGCACAACGAGGTGTACCGCCCCCACGAATACACCGCCCAACTGACCGCCGAACTGCACGATCTGGCCAAGACCGAGGACCCAGACCGCTACACGGTGTCGGTAAACGGATACGGACACATGGAGCATCCGGTAAACCTGAATGCCGACATTCAGGCAATGAACCGCTACTTTGGGTGGTATGAGAAAAAGATAAAGGACATAGACGAGTGGATAGAGGGTCTGGAAAGCCAATATCCGCACCAGCGCTTTATCCTGTCAGAGTATGGTGCCGACGCCAACATCGGCCACCAGACCGAACTGTTGGGCGAATCGCTGAAATGGTGGGAGCAATACTATCCCGAAACTTTCCAGACCAAGGTGCACGAATATCACTGGAGCGTGATCGCGAAGCATCCCTACATCCTGGCTTCGTATCTGTGGAACTCATTTGACTTTGCCACTCCGATGGCACAGCGCGGCGGCGTGGTGGCCCGAAATATGAAGGGCCTGATGACCTTTGACCGCAAGACACGCAAGGATGCCTTCTACTGGTACAAAGCCAACTGGAGCAAGGAGCCGGTGGTCTACCTGACGCAGCGGCGCAACGTGGAGCGTGAGCGCAAACACACGTCGGTAACGGTCTACTCGAACATGGGCACGCCCAAGGTGTATCTCAACGGTACCCTACTGACGGGCATTCGCCAAGGATATACCGACGTACACTTTGTATTGGACAACGTGACGCTGGCCGACGGCAAGAATGTGCTGCGGGCCGTGGCCACCAAGGACGGCAAGGAGTACACGGACGAGATAACATGGATGTACAGCGGCGAGAAAGACCGTGGTACCGAGGCTTACGAGAACAAGGGGGTACACGCCGGATTCTAATCCCCCCGGTGGGGCAGGCGCTATCGGTCTGCCCCATCTATGCGCTGGCGCAATGCCCGCAACAGGCGCACGTCTTCTTGGCGAATCTGTCCCTCGCGGTTAGGCGGGCAGTTGAGGATAAGGATGTTATCGTTTTTGGTACACTGACGATAGAGCTTCTCCAACTCGTCCACCGTCTTGTATTCGTGGTCCTGGGTGTTGTAGAACCACCGCTTGCTGATGCAGACGGTCGACTCCCACGGCATATAGTACAGGTTGCCGCTGTAAGTGTAGAGTTTGGGGTCGTCGTCCATCGGCAGGAGTGGGTCGCCAAGACGGAAGTCGCTCGGGAAATAGCGGATGGGAAATCCCTCCTTGAAGTCCTTGGGGCGCGGGCCGGGACTCTTGTCGCAGTCCTTGGGCCAGCCTACCGTCCAGTTGATACCCACTTGGCAGTTGGGCTCGTAACGCTTGATGAGCTGGTAGATATCCTGGATGGGCCAACGGTAATTGGGCTTCACCCAACTGCCATCAAACCAGAACTCGACGATGTGGGTGTACTTGCGGGTGATGCGCATGAGTTCCTCGAGCTGATCGAGCATGTAGCGGTTGTAAGCGGCATCCTTGCTGCTGTCTTCGACATCGGCATTGACCTTACGGTCCCATAGCGAGTAGTAGAGTCCCAGGCCTATTCCGTGTTTCTTGCAAGCTTTGGCCACAGCCTCCACCACATTGGTGGGATTGGGCGAGGAAGCCACATCATAGTCTGTATAGCGGCTGTCCCACAGGCAGAATCCCTCATGGTGCTTGGTAATCAGGATGATGTAGCGCATACCGGCCTCCTTGGCCGTGCGCACCCACTGGTCGGCATCTATCTGCGTGGGATTGTACGTAGAGACGGGGACAGAACCATCTGTCCACTCCTGGTCTACAAACGTATTGATACCAAAATGGATAAACATGCCATACTTGCGGGCAATCTGTTTCTGCTGTGCCTCACTCGGACGGTCGGACGGAACCGGCATCCACTGCTTGCAAAGCTGTGCCTGCACGCCCACACAGGCTGCCATGAGCAGGAGAGCTGTGAGCAATCTTCTCTTATTCATTGACTTGTGATTTGGTTTTGTACATACTCTATACGGTCATACGAAAGCACCCGTTTGCCACATCGGCTGACAGCAAAAGCGGGTATATGACTCCAACTGATGCAAAGATAGCCAAAACGGCGGGAGCAGACAACTATTGGGACACAAAATAAGTTAAAAAACAAGAACTTACGCCTCGCATCGCCCGCAAAGGGCACACTGTCACAGACTTGGCATGGTAATTGCAAGAAAAATCATGTCGCCTATCGACAACTGAGCGACACTCGACAACACCACATAACCCACACAAAACAAAAATTATGGCAATAGGAAAATGGATGGGAGGTTTTCTGGGCCTCTTGAGCGGTGGACCCATCGGGGCTCTGGCCGGCTATGCGCTCGGTGCCCTGTTTGACAAAATCGTAGGAGGAGGCCTGACGGCAAACCATTACGGTACGGACGGGCAGGGATACCAAGGCTACACCACCTATCGTGAACCGCAAGAGACGGCCGACGGCAACCGCAACGGATTCTTGTTCGCGCTGATGGTGCTCTCGACCCATGTGATGCAAGCAGACGGCAAGATCATGCACAGCGAGATGGAATGTCTGCGCCGCTTCTTGCGCCAAAACTTTGGCGAAGTGGCCGTGGCTGAAGGGGAGCAGATCGTACGCAAACTCGTGGAACGCCGTAGGATGATGGGCGAAGCGCAATGGGCTGCATGTATGAGAGACTGCTGTGGACAGATAGCGGCCGTAATGAACGAGGGGCAACGCCTGCAACTGCTGCGCTATCTGGTGGAACTGGCCAAGGCCGACGGAACCCTACCCCAACAGGAGCTGGACTGTCTGCATGGGCTGGCCGTACACCTGCGACTGATGGCCGACGAGGTAGACCAGATGCTGGGAATGGGCAAAGACACGCTGGCCGATGCGTACAAGGTGTTGGGTATCAGCAGCAGTGCCAGCAACGACGAAGTGAAGCGGGCCTATCGGACCATGGTGCTCAAGCATCATCCCGACAAAGTGGCAACTCTGGGCGAGGATGTGCGCAAGGCCGCGGAACAAAAATTTAAGGACATCACTGCTGCCAAGGACCTTATATTCAAGTCGCGTGGCATAAGCTGACAGGGGATTGGGCCTCAGCCATTCCTGTGCCATGCCCTAACCCCTACCCTCTACCACGGGGCGAGGGATTTATTTAAAAATCGGTTCATTGAAACGTTGACAAACATTTTCCAATGAACCGATGTTGTTTCAAAAAAACAGTGACATAAATTTTATGACTCCCTCACCTACAGAGCGAGGGAGTCATAAGGGTTACAACAATCCACGACCTTTGAGGAAAGCGGTGTTGTCGGGCTTGCGACCAGCAAACTGCTCAAAGAGAATCATGGGCTCTTCAGAACCACCTTTCTCTAAGAATGTCTTGCGGAAGAGAGTGGACAACTCCTTGTTCCAAACATTGCCGCTCTTCTCGAAGATAGAGAAAGCGTCCTTGTCGAGCACCTCGGCCCAGAGGTAGCCATAATAGCCGGCACTGTATCCACCATTGAAAATGTGGTTGAAGTAGGTAGAGCGATAGCGCGGGCCAATCTCGGGGATAAGACCCATATCACGGCATACCTGTTTCTCAAAAGCATCGATGTCGAGACCCTCTACACTCTCCAACTCGTGCCACTTCATGTCCAGAATAGAGGCGGCACAAAGTTCGGTAGTCATGAATCCCTGGTTGAACTTCATCGAATTGTTGATTTTCTCTACCAGCTTGGCAGGAATGACCTCGCCTTTGTCGTTGCGGGCATACTCGGCAAGGAGGTCGGGCTGCAAAGCCCAGTTCTCATTGATTTGGGAGAACATCTCCACGAAATCGCGCGACACACTGGTGCCGCTCACGGAGCGATAATTGCACTGCGAGAGGATGCCGTGGAGAGCATGACCAAACTCGTGGAAGACCGTCTGGACCTCGTCGATGGTAAGATATTCCTCCAGATTGGCCACGTTGACGATGATGGGGCGCACCATCTGACCCTTGGCATCTACGTATTGCTCACGCACATTGTTCATCCATGCACCGCCCCGCTTGCTGCTGCGCGGCAGATAGTCGGTGGTGAAAATGGCAAGCAGTGAACCGTCGGCGTCGGTAACCTTGTAGGTGGTCACCACGTCGCTATTGTAAGCAGGAACATCCTTGAGTTCTTCCATGTTGATGCCATACAACTTGTTGGCGGCAAGGAACACACCCTTGACTACATTCTCCAACTTGAAATAAGGCTTGATTTGGCTCTCGTCAAGGTCGAACTGCTGCTTGCGAACCTTCTCGGCATAGTACCACCAGTCCCAAGGTTCGATGCGGGAACCAGCGGGGAGCTTGCCCTCGGCAATCTCCTTGTCCATCATCTGCTGCATGTCGCGCACCTCTTCCTTAGCTTTATTGACGGCAGACTTCATGATTCCACCCAAGAAGGCATCTACCGTCTCCGGGTCGTGCGCCATCTTGTCCTCCAAGTAATACTGCGCAGGATTCTTGTAGCCGAGAATCTTGGCCTTCTCAATACGGAGACGCACAACATCCAAGATAAGCTGCCTGTTGTCGTTCTCGTTGCCATTGTGTCCGCGCATGGTGTACATGGTGTACATCTCCTTACGCTTGTTGCGGTCTTCGGTAGAGGTCATGGCGTTGGGGAATTCGGACACGCTAATGCCAAACTTGGCCTTGAAAGCATTGCTCTCGGCCAGGATGTTGTTGCCAATCTTCTGCTGCTTGGAGGCCATCTCGGTGTTGATTTTCCGCAACTGGTCCTGCTTGTCTTGGGGAAGACCGCTACCGCTGCGCTGGAACTGCTCGTAATACTTCTTCAACACCATCTGCTGCTCGCGTGTCAGCGTCGACTGGTCGCCCTCGTAGAGCTTGGCAATGCGCTGGAAGAGCGCCTGGTTGAAAGAGATATTGTCAGAATGCTCGGTCATGACAGGAATCGCCAACTCGACTATCGAGTCCAACTCATCGGTACGGTCGGTCTCGCTGATGTTGTAGAGCACGCCGGAAACCTTGTCAAGGATGCCGCTCGACAGCTCGAGGGGAGCAATGGTGTTGTCAAACGTCGGCTCCTCGGCATTGGAGGTAATTGCTGCAATCGCCGCATTCTGCTGTTCGATACCAGCATTGATGGCCGGCATGTAATCATCGATGCCAATCTGCTCGAAAGGAGGAATGCCGTACGGCGTATCCCACTCAGTAAGGAAAGGATTGGCTCCACTGTTGTTGGTACACGACACAATCGTCATCGCTGCTACCATAGTTGTAAGGATATGTTTCATAAAAGTTATGTGATGTATATGATTTCCAAATCAAGCCATTGCACGGTTAGTCGATACATGTAGCAAAGATAATGGTTTTAAATCATTTGGCAAAGGAAAACCCTAAAAAGATGCAGTTTTGTACGGAAAGCCAAGGAAATAGCTTCCCACAAAGCCCATTTTGCTGACAGATTGCCTATTGGGTGTTCCTCGCAGCCTGTCCCGCTGTAGGATGGCAAGCCCAAATCAGTTTACAGAGAATGAAGATTGACGCACCTACAACAAATAGAAAGAAATACTCTCATTTTTTCCATTTTCCAATAAAAAGAGTTGCAAATCAGGTGGAAGACCATTATCTTTGCAGTACATTGGAAAATATAAGATAAGAAATGAGACAAAGAATATTCCCCTATGATTTTATCCCCTACTATCCTGTAGGGATTTTGCCATGCCCCATGTACGTGGACATAGCCAATCGGATCTATTACCGTATCAAGGATTGGGGACTGAACATGCCCAATTCAGACGAGCTGAAGAAAGAGATAGCCATCAACGTGGCCATCTACTACGAGGACAAGATGTCAAATATCGGTCTATGGAATGCCTTTGTCACAAGACATCAAATCATGTATCATCGCCCATTGCCATTCTTTGGCGTTACCGATGGACTTGTCACGGATGATGTGAACATCCAGGAAGTGAAACTCTTGACATGGTTGGTATTATCAAGAAACACCAATCACGGTTTCCTGAATCCATTGATCATAGGTGAGAATGTTGCCAATCTCATCATGGAAGTGCTCACCAAGGATGACGACGTGGAGGTGAACGACGGCTTATACGAGTACATTTACAACACCGACATAGCCAACGACTACTTCAAACTGAAGCATGTGCTGATTTGGCTTCACCGCTCGTATCTGCTTTGCTCCCCATTGGCAGAAGAGAGAATTGACGAGTTAAACTATCACTTCTTCTCCATCCTGCCAAACAAGAACCAAGGTAGGTACTATGCAGAAACAATCTTCACAACGACCACAGAGATTGGTCCTTTGGCCCTTAAGCCTCATCTGTATCTGGCAGATATGTACTATAGAAACCACATGATGAAAGAAGCGGACAAACTTACGAACCTAAGTTATTGCCAACAGGATGTTTTTCATGTAACAGATGCCAATTCAGAATATGCCATCGTGAAAGATTCCAAGGATGAGACATACAAGGTTAAGAACGATCACCCTGATATGTTCTATACTGGTGCCTATGTCGGTACATCACTTGTGAAATACGGTAACGAGGATTGGGAAATAAACGGCATCTTATATTCTACAGAACAAAAGGAATACGAACTGGTGCAAAAAGAGAGAAAGCAACTGACAGTATCTTACGCCAATGCTTACCCCCTGTACATGAAACGTACCAATGGCAAACGTCTTGCTTTTTTCAAGAACAAGAAACAACTCAAAGAATGGCTGGCGACAATCATGCCAGAGATGGACGATGATATATGCAAGCAACTTCCTAATGGGTCGCAAGTAGCCTTCATATCCCAAAAGGCAGGCATCGTGTTTGCACCAAGCATTGTCCATGCCATTAAGTGCAAGGATAATCCCTACTACAAAAAATGCGATGCACAAACCATGCAGAAGGAAACCATCGATGCAGTGGCCAATATCACGACGATGCATCCTGAGTTACGCCTGTATCTGCTGGAAAACGAGATGCTGCAAGATGGCGACATCAGCAACATAGCTCCTTGCGATTTAGGCAACATGAACTTTACTGAAAACATTGACTTTATTGCCCGCCACTACTGCAGACACTATTATCATGACCATGATTATTGAGGAATGCACATGAGCAATAGGAAACATAGTTCCCTCATTGTGAAATAATTGTATGAAGAATTGAAGCTGGAGTTGGAATGACAAAGAGTTTGGGCATCAGACCTCAATGATTTGTCCTACATGGTCGCTCATTTTTCGATTCCATGGCAGCAATTCAAACGATTTGATTTCCATATTGGTATATGCATAATCTAAAAAGAAGGGCATATCCGCTCTGAATGTATGAAAATATGTTGCTACCGATTCATTTCCTAATGGCTCTCCAGTTGTTTGATGGTACGCACTTTTCAGCCCAAAGCCATTAAGTACTTAAATTTCGGGAGTTAATAAAAGCGTGTATTTATAGGTAAAAAAAGGCATTGGTTTCTT
>JBJEAU010000039.1:0-15800 GCA_051869355.1 Prevotella sp.
CAATGGACGTGTGCGGTGACGTTGCAAGTGCATAAAAAATCCCTCTCCATTTGCCAGATGGCTGTGTGGAGAGGGATATCGGCTGCCTTGCGGCAGTCGGGTTAGGATTACTTGTTCGTTTAATAATCGTCGTCGCTTACATCTTCGGCCTCAAGGTTCAGGTCCTCTGGGTCTGTCTCGAATGTGGTGCGATAGCTCTCTTCTGTGAGTTTGTCCTCATCGAATGTATCGTCATCATCGTCATCGTCGTTGTAGCGATCTCTGTCTTTGAAGTCATCGTCTGCGTCTTCATCGTCCTCATCGTCAAACCCTTTGTTTTGTTTGTCACTGTCATAGTCCAGTTCTGGTTTGAATCTGGGTTTCTCTGCCAGCGGTTTCACCTTGGCAAAGATGGCCTCTGTCCAAGAGCCCTTGGGAATCTCGAGTACCTCAAAACCGTCCTCAATCTTCTTCTCGTACATGCCGCCGGGTTTGTGCAGGCGGTTGGAGGGCAATGTGGTGGTACTGATATCGAATCCGCTCTGGATGATGTCCTGTATGCTCTGCGAGAGCGACTCCCAACCACCGCCGAAGTTGCGTTCCAGCACTTCAATGAGTTTGGCAGCCGAGATATGGCGTATATTCTCGTACGTAAGGTCGGTGACACGCTTGATAGGGCGCTTCTTGGCAGCCCACTTGGTCTTGTTGTTCTCGTCTGTGCGTATCTGTCCGATCTTAAAGCCTCTCTCCTCATATTTGGCGATGACGGCGGGTTTGTCTACTTTCACCTCCTCCATCTCAAATGCGCTCTTGATGATGTCCAGATAGTGTTGCAGATTGTCTTTTAGGTCTGTATCCTTCTCTGCTGCATCCCAAAGGCGAAAAATATCATTCTCTTGTGCGTCCCAGATGTTGCTTTTACTCAACGTTTTGAGTGTCAATGCTTTCTGTTCTTGTTTCATATTGATGATAGTTACATTTTCTTAATATGCTGCAAATGTAAATATTTGCTTCTTAAATAGCAAACTTTTAGTGAGGAAATTTACCTCTTTGTGGAAAATAATTACTAACTTTGCAATAATATAGATTATGTCAGAACCATTAGCTGAACGATTAAGGCCGCATACGCTCGACGACTATGTTGGGCAGCGCCATTTGGTGGGCGAAGGGGCTGTGCTGCGCAAGATGATTGACACCGGGCACATCTCCTCTTTTATATTATGGGGGCCTCCCGGAGTCGGTAAGACCACGCTTGCACAGATTGTGGCAAGCAGGTTGCAGGTGCCGTTTTACACGCTGAGTGCGGTAACCAGCGGAGTCAAGGATGTGCGCGAGGTGATAGAGCGTGCCAAGAACGGGCGCTTCTTCAGTTCGGCGTCGCCCATCCTGTTTATCGATGAGATTCACCGCTTTTCCAAATCTCAGCAAGACAGTCTGCTCGGTGCTGTGGAGCGTGGGGTGGTGACGCTGATAGGTGCCACGACCGAGAATCCTTCGTTTGAAATCATCCGTCCGTTGCTCTCCCGTTGCCAGCTCTATACCCTCAAACCGTTAGAGCGTGACGATCTGATGCAGTTGCTGCACCGTGCGTTGACCGAAGATGTAGAGCTGCGTGAGAGGAAAATCACCGTTGAGGAGTCTGGAGCCTTACTGCGATACAGTGGTGGCGATGCGCGTAAACTGTTGAATATCTTGGAGTTGGTCATTGGCGCATCGGGAACGGATGAGGTGGTCATCACCGACCGGATGGTGGAAGAACGGTTGCAGCAGAATCCCTTGGCCTATGACAAGGATGGCGAAATGCACTATGATATCATCTCGGCATTTATCAAGAGCATCCGCGGGAGTGACCCCGATGCAGCCCTTTACTGGATGGCGAGGATGATTGAGGGTGGCGAAGACCCCAAGTTTATTGCCCGAAGGGTGGTCATCAGTGCTGCCGAAGACATCGGATTGGCCAATCCCAACGCCTTGCTGTTGGCCAATGCTGCTTTTGACGCGGTCAACAAGATAGGATGGCCCGAGGGGAGGATTCCGCTTGCGGAGGCCGTGGTGTATTTGGCCACCAGTCCGAAGAGCAATTCTGCCTATTTGGGTATCGATGCGGCGTTGGCCGAGGTGCGTCGGTCGGGCAACCAGCCCGTTCCGCTGCTTATCCGCAATGCTCCCACCGAACTGATGAAGCAGTTGGGTTACCATGACGGCTATCTCTATCCGCATGACTATCCGGGCAACTTCGTGCAGCAGCAATATCTGCCTGATGAGGTGGCGGGCAAGCGATTCTGGCATGCCCAGCATAGTCCGATGGAGGAAAAACTCTATCAGCGGATGCTGCAATGCTGGGGGGAGAAATACAGGGATAATTCATAATTAAGAATTCATAATTCTTAATTGGCTTCGCCGATTTTTGGTACGTAATTCATTAATTCCCATTCTTTACATATTATTATTGGTATAGTAAATTCTTTTTCTACGATGAAGATAGTTTTGTTAGACGGTTATGCCTCCAATCCCGGCGATTTGTCGTGGGAACCGTTGCAAGAATTTGGAGAAGTGACGGTGTATGACCGCACCTTGCCCAGCGAGGTGGTTGCCCGCGCGGTGGATGCCGACATCATCTTGACCAACAAGGTGACGATAGACCGCGAGTTGATGGAGCAATTGCCCAAACTCAAGTTGATTAGCGTGCTCGCCACGGGCTATAATATCATCGATACGGCGGCGGCTCGCGAGATGGGCATAGTGGTGTGCAATGTGCCGGCTTACAGCACCGACAGTGTAGCACAGATGGTGTTTGCCTTGATACTGAATCTCACCAACCGGGTGGCGCACTATGCCCGTCAGAGTCGGGAGGGGCGGTGGAGTGCCTGCCCCGATTTCTGTTATTGGGACTTGCCGGTACACGAACTGGCAGGTAAGACGCTTGGTATTGTCGGATTGGGGAACATTGGACAAAAGGTGGCGCTCATAGCACGCGATTTCGGGATGGATGTGTTTGCCTATACGAGCAAGAATTCTGCCAGTTTGCCTGACTATATACAGAAAACCACGTTGCAGGGACTGTATGGCGTGAGCGATGTGTTGTCGCTCCACTGTCCGCTCACCGATACCACGCGCGGCATGATCAACCGTGATACGCTGCAGCTGATGAAGCGTGGGGCGCTGCTCATCAATACGGGTCGTGGACCGCTCGTCAACGAGGTCGATGTGGCCGAAGCACTTGCCACGGGACAGTTAGGGGGCTATGGAGCCGATGTCATGGCGCAAGAACCGCCGTCGGCCGACAATCCTCTCTTTGCCCAGCCTAATGCATTCATTACGCCTCATATAGCATGGGCTTCTGTCGAGGCCCGCGGTCGTCTGCTCAGCGCCACCTTCCGTAACATCCGTGCGTTTCTGGAGGGACATCCACAGAATGTGGTGAGCTGAATCCGCTCGTTGGAGTGTAGGAACGAAAAACCAAGAAGGTGTACCTGACTTATCGTTCGGGTACACCTTCTTGGTTTCTGTATGCTTATGACAGGCGTGGCAGCTTACAGTTTGCCCACTTTCCCGGCAAACAGAATCGTGCCTGTGGTGTTTTCGCGGATGGCGTAGAAGAATGGGTGGTCAAATCGGATGTGTTGGGGCAATCCCGGACTGGTAAATTCGCCCTCTCCAGCACTTACCGCTGCAGCTTTGGTTCCGTTTTCCGTTACCTCAATGACCACATCTTGCGTCATCTTCGTGATGGGATAGGCCGGAGTACAGATGCCGGGCACTCCTTCCACACTGAAGATTTGGGTGATGCCCATCGCGCGTGCGATATCAGCCATGTCTTTCCAGTGGTTCTCACTTTTAAAGCGTGGAAGTTCTACCGTGATGTCATACGCCTTGGCCAGTTGTTCATGCAGTTGCCACAAGTCTGTTTCCTCACATAGCTTGTACAGATCCTTGCTGTCTTTTGGCATCACCAGTATCATGCTGTAGTAACCCTTGCCGTAGTTCAGCTCGGCGGCAGTGAGGTCATCATCTTCATAGCAGGCCACATCCATCTGCCTCGTCATCATGTCTACGCTCGTAGTGGTGCCGTTCTCATTGTAGAACGTGGCTGTTCGCGTATCGCGTTTGTTGAAGGGCAGCGACCATTTACCGTTAAAGTAAGTGGCATTGGCCAGTACAAACCGCGTGTCGGAACTGATGGGGAGCGAAATCTCCTTCACCATCCCGTCTGTGTGGTCATTAGCCCACTGATTGATGGTCTGTGCGGCCTTGGCACTGTTGCCGATGAAGTCGAGTTGCTCCACCGAAGCCTGGTAATAGTTCTTCATGTTCGCTGCAAAGGCAGGTACAAACTGCACAGAGTTGTCGCCCCATACGCCATTGGCCAGTGCCACTTTCACATACTCATTATCCTGCGCCAGTCTCTTCATCAGTTCCAGACTGTGGGCATTGATGGCATCCATCGTGTAGCCTTCCATGTCCAGTGCTTGCTGTATCTGGTCCAGCGCACTTGTACTTGCACCGTTTGCCACCATCGTCAGCAGATATTGGAAGCTGACGGGCGACACGCAGACATTCTGGTGCTGGTTTTCGGGGAGTGCCATCAGGGTAAGCAACAGTTTGTTGGCAAACGCATTGCTGGTTTTTGCGAAGTCGGTTTGCACCGCTTTCGACAATTCAAGCTTAATCTCAGGAATCTCGCCCCGTTCTTCCTCGTCATCAGAGCAACTTGCTGATACGAGACAGCCTGCCAACAGGAGGACAGACCATAGCATGCTTTTGGTTTTCATTGTCATATTGTTTGGTTGTGGTTGTTTGTATATTCTATAAAAGCATGCAAGGGCAAAACCTTGCATGCTTTAACCTACGTTAACCTTATCTTACGCGCAGCCGTTGTCCCACTTGTATCTGGTAATCGGGTGACAGACGGTTCATCTTGTACAGACTCTCCAGCCGGATGCCGTATCGCTGGGCGATATCGTACATGCTTTCGCCCGGCTGTACCACGTGTGGCACGCGCTTAAACTCCTTGGGAGCGCGCTTCTGTTTCTTCTTCAGATAGATAATCTCGCCTTGGTGCAGCACTTCTCTGCGGTCTCGCTCGTTGTATTTGGCGATGGCGCGGTAACTGATGCCAATCTCCTTGCCTATCTGCTTGAACGTGTCGCCTTCACGGGCGTAGATATAATAGTTTTTGTTATACAGATAGATGGGGTGGAGGGCTCCGCCGCTGGCAGCCGGCTGGTCGGTACCCGAGTGCTTGGCGATAAACTTGTCGTACTTGGTGGCGCGGTCGTATTGATACAACTGATACTGCTCGATGATGCCTATCAGCTTCTGTGCATATTGCGGATTGGTGGCATAGCCGCATGCCTTGAGACCGTGCGCCCAACCCCGGTAGTCGGTCCGGCTGAGACTGAACAGCCTGCGGTAGCGCGGGCTATTGACCAAGAAGCGGCTGTGGTCCTCGTAGCTTTCCAGTACATTGCGGTAGGCCCTGAAACACTCGCCGCGGGCATCATCGTCGTGATAGGTGGTGGCTCCGAGCCAGTCGTGGCACTTGATACCAAAGTGGTTGTTACCCTTGCGGGCCAGTTCGCTCTGTCCGGCAGCACTCTCAAACAGTCCTTGGGCCAGCGTGATGCTGGCCGGAATGCGGTACTTGATCATCTGTTCGATGGCCAAGTCCTTGTATTGGTTGATATATTGCAGATATTGCCCGTTCAGTCTGGTCTGTCCCCATACGTGCATCGCGCACATTAGCAGCAGACCTATAAGGTAAATTCTTCTCATGCTTTCCCGAATTTCAATTGCAAAATTAGTCATAATTGTATGAATCAACGAAATACGTAAGGAGTTTTAACGGATAATAATAAAATAAGTAAAAACGTTACCATACTTTAAGTTTTTGCCTACCTTTGTATGCACGATGCCGCACAATGGACATCCGCACCGGTCACGTTTGTCTGCTGGCATACACCTTTTATACTATATGGAATCGGAATCGAGACTACTCATCATGGCACTGGGTGCCAATATCGACGCGCACCGCAACCTGTCGCTCGCCCAAGAGCGGCTGCGCACCCGTTGGCATGACATTCGTTTTACCCAACCCGTACGTACCGCTCCCGTGGGAGTGGCCACGACTCCCTTTCTCAACTGTCTGGCGGTAGCCAGCGTGACCGACGATTATCCCGTGATACACACGATGCTGAAAGAGATTGAGATGGCGATGGGCTCCACGACCGAAGACCATCACCGGGGCATCGTGCTGATAGACATCGATGTGCTACAGTTGGGCAACGTCCGTTACCATCTATCAGATTGGACCCGCCCTTACATGTGTGGCTTGCTCCAACAGTTGGAAGCAGAACTACACATCAAGCCCTCGATGCCCTAAACGATTCCATGTTGGCATAGCGCCGCTTCATCAGCCTGTTGTACACATTGCGCAGCCACCAGCGGCTCGTCAACACAAACGCCAGTCCAATCAGGAACATCGCCAGATACGCCACCGACTCCCCGAAAAAGAGGCGGAGCGGCGTCACGATGGCCATCGGCAGTCCGAAGACGGCAAACTGGGTCACCACCTGCATGTAGTTGTTCTCAATGTTTCCCTTGCTGATAAACTTGGTGTTGAGCGGGATGGTCTGCTTGTTGTAAACCGCCATCTGGAAGAAGAGGAAGTGCTGGAATCCGGCGGTGAAGGTGGCAAACGAGATGAGCATGAACAAGCTCCACTTGCCGGCAAACACCGTTGGCAGCATGAGCAGGAACGGCCACGCCAGCATCAGACTGTAAAACACGTACTTGGCATGGAAGATACCGAGCAGATTCTCCTTTCTCACCATCAGTCCGTCGATGTAGTTGCCCTCGTTGCCCATGATGCGCAGCAGGGAGTAAGAACTGAACAGCACATAGTTGTACAGACACCAGAAGTTGGCATAGCCCGCCCCGTCATACACCTCGGTAAACGAGATGAGCGCCGAGAAGAGGATAACCACCAGCATGGCCATGACAAAAGACTTGCGCGGATTCTTGTTGCGCATGATGGTCTTGATTTCCAGTTTGATGTACAGACCCAAATCGCCAAACCTGTCGAGAAAAGCCATCCGCGAAACATGTTTGATGCGGGTAGTCTTCACCTTGCCCAGTTCTTTCCAGATATGGGTGTATTGCACGTATCGGTTGATGAAAAAAGTCACTCCTATCAGGACTAAGGTGACGAGGATGGGCAGCGGATTGCCCTTCTCTACCATAGCACCTATCTTGGCGTGCATGTCAAAGCAGGCTTCCCATCCGGCATCGCCACCCAGCTCGAGTAATATAGGGTACATGATGGCGGCATAGAATACCACGGGCAGTGCCCACCACAGCACATTGTTGGTAATGAGTACCTTGCAGATGAGCAGCCACTGGCTGTTGAGCACCACCAGCAGCCACCACAGCAGCAGGAAGTACAGCGTAATCCCAATGCCGTAGACAAAGACGATGGACATCAGTGCAAACGGCACCAATACACAGTACCACAGCAGATTGGCGGTACTGAGCATCGAGGTGACAAGAAAACTCTCTATACACGCATACTTGGGGATGGGCAACAGCAGGTAGGGCTTGATGATCTGCGCCGGTGCCTGTTGTCCCAAATACCTGATCCAGAAATCGATGAAAAGCAAGTAAGGTGCCGCGCCGAAGAAGCACTCCAAGGGTGTAATGGTCTCCAGATTGTTGACAATCAGTGAAAACATGATGGCCAAGAATAGGAAATAGACAATGGCAAGGCTACTGCCAACCCACACCATGTACTTGGCGGTCTTGTTTTGCTCATAGTTGAGCGCGCGCTGTTCCGCCAATTTGCGGTGCCTGCGCAACTGTCTGAATAGTTCGAGTCTGTTCACGGTTTTCTGTTTGCTGTATGGGAGAATGGATAATCGTGGCCTCCGGCTGTCTACGGTGCCTTTGCCCTATCTCAAGTCTATCACCTCGGCATGCGGATAGTCCTTGGCACGGAAGGTGAACAGACTGTTGGGAAGGTTCTTGGCCTTGAATCCTGAAATGTTGATGGTCGTCCACTCGTTACCTTGGCGCATCTTCACTTGCGAAGGCTTGTAGCTCTTCTTGTCGATGAGTATATACACCTCTTGGATGCTGCGTTGCTTGTTTTGGGCGGTCATGTGAATCCAGCAGCTGTTGCCCTTGTCTGTCATGCCGAGGTCATAGCCCGACTTGTAGAGACTGATAAACTGGTAAGGGTTCATCTTGGCTTGCTGCGCCTCGTTGGGGGTGGTCACATTCACCTCCTCGTTGGCCTTCATGTAGCTCCATTGCGTCTTGCCGTTGTACCATACGATGGCCTGTGGGGTCGTGGCGTGAAACATACGGCCCTTGATGCTGATGCTGCCGCTCACGGAGCCCATCTTCTTGTTGGTCAGTGTGAAGTTGGCGCTGGCTCCGCCCTTGTTGCCGACCACGGCAGCGGTCTTGTCCAGTATCTTCCGTGCTTGTGTGGCGTTTTGTGCCACGGCTGTGGTGGCGATGGCCACCATCAGCAGTGCGATGGTGATTCTTTTCATGCTCTCAGTTTTGCTAAAAGTTCGTTGAGTTGTGATTCGTCTGTAAGCAGCACCTCGCGGGGCTTGGCACCCTTGGCTGCGCCCACGATACCGGCGCTCTCCAACTGGTCCATCAGCCTGCCGGCGCGGTTGTATCCTATCGAGAAGCGGCGCTGTATCATGCTGGTGGAACCCTGTTGGGTGACCACGATGGCATGGGCAGCCTCCTCGAAGAGCGGATCCATACTGCCCATGCTGGCACCGTCGCCGCCCATACCGCCGTCCTGCGCCTCCTCGGCCGGTTCGGGCAGTTCCATCGGTTCTACGGGACCGGGCTGGGCCGCTATATAGTCGTTGATGTCCTTGATTTCCGGCGTGTCGACAAAGGCACACTGCACACGGGTGGGCTCTGACCCGTTCAGGAACAGCATGTCGCCCCTGCCCACGAGCTGTTCGGCGCCCTTGCGGTCGAGAATGGTGCGCGAGTCGATCTGTGCCCCCACGCGGAAAGCCATACGACCGGGGAAGTTGGCCTTGATGTTACCCGTAATGATCGACGTAGTGGGGCGCTGGGTGGCAATGACCATGTGGATACCCACGGCGCGTGCCAACTGGGCGATACGTGCGATGGGCATCTCCACCTCTTTGCCCGCGGTCATGATGAGGTCACCAAACTCATCGATCACGACAACGATGTAGGGCATGTAGTCGTGCCCCTTGGTCAGGTCGAGCTGGTGGTTCAAGAACTTTGCGTTGTAGTCCTTTATTTTGTTCACGCCCGCCATCTTCAGCAGGTCGTAGCGGTGGTCCATCAACTTACACAGCGAGTGCAGCGTGCGTACCACCCGTTGTACATCGGTGATGATGGGTTCCTCCTCGTTTTCGGGTAGGGCGGCCATAAAGTGGGGCGCAATCTTGTTGTACACCGAAAACTCCACCTTCTTCGGGTCTATCAGCACCAGCTTCATCTCGTTGGGATGCTTCTTGTAGAGCAGCGAAGTGATGATGGCGTTCAGTCCCACCGACTTTCCCTGTCCTGTGGCACCGGCCACCAACAGGTGGGGGAGTTTGGCCAAGTCTACCATGAACACCTCGTTGGTGATGGTCTTGCCCAATGCCACGGGCAAATCCATCTTGGTCTCCTTGAAACGTTTCACCCCCAGCACGCTCTCCATCGAAACCGTGTTCTTGCGCTTGTTCGGGACCTCGATACCGATGGTTCCCTTGCCTGGAATGGGGGCGATGATACGGATGCCGAGTGCAGACAGCGAGAGCGCGATGTCGTCCTCGAGGTTGCGGATCTTGGATATACGCACACCCTCGCCCGGTGTAATCTCGTAGAGCGTGATGGTGGGGCCGATGGTGGCCTTGATCTCGCGGATGGTCACGCCGAAACTGTTGAGTACCTTCACGATATGGGCATTGTTGGTCTTTATTTCCTCCATGTCCACATCGGGCTTGCCGTCGTCGGCGTAGGTCTTGAGCAGGCTGAGCGGCGGCAACTGGTAACGGGTGAAAGGCTCGCGCGGGTCGATAGGTGTAAGGTGGTCTGCAGGACTTGCCATGCGTTTGCCCTTGGCTGCCTCCTCGCCCTTGGCCACTTCCACCGTCAGGTTGTCGGTGCCGGGTGTAGCTGCAGGAGCTGTGGGTTTGTCGGCTGGCTTCTCTGTCTCTGTGGGCATGGGGGTGAGGTCCACCACGGTGGGTTCTGGCGAATCCACGACCGTGTCGGCATCGGAGTCGTTGTCCTCCTCGCTGTGTGGAGTGACCACGGCCACTTCTGATGTCTCCGTGGGCTGCGTGGTAACCGTGAACTTGATGCGGTTCATCAAGAATCCGATGGGGTTGAGCATCCTTCTGACAAACTTGATGGTCTCGGCGCTGATGCAGGTGAGGAAAACGAGCGCCACCACCACGATGAGCGCCGTGAGACCCGGGGTACCCACTACGGCCTCGATGCGTTGCACGCAGAAGAGTCCGTGGTCGCCGCCGGGGTTATAGACTTGGTCGCCCATGAACGGGGTGAGAAACTTGGCCAGGGTGACCGAGCTCCAGATCATCGTCACCGACAGGCCGAGAAACCATTTCCACAGGTTCACCCGATAGGCACCCATCAGTCGCAGGCTGACCATGGCCAGAAATACGGGTATCAGCAGCGCGGGCAGTCCAAAGCATACCGATACCAGCCAGTAGGCCACCAGTGCGCCTCCCGACCCACATCGGTTGGCAAAAGCCCGCTCCACATTCATCCATTCGCCGGGTCTGAGGTCTTCGACCAGACTCTGGTCAGCGGAAGCGGTATAGAGATAGCTCACCATCGATATGACGAGGAGGATAGCCAGTGCCATGACCAGCACGCCGATGACAAAATCGGTCTTTTCGCTGCTCAGTATGTCGGTCCACTTGGTGGGCTCGGCCTTGCCTCGGGGCTGTCGGGCGTTGGAAGGTTGCTTGCGTGTCTTCGTCTTCGTTGCCATTGTTGTGTTATGTCTTATCCTTTTCTGTTAATGCTTATCTGTTTGGGGCTGTTTGCTCGACAAATAGATTGCAAAAATAGTGCAAAAAAGTCAGATTCCCACACCTTTCTTCCATTTTCTTGCGCCTTTTCGCTAATTTTTTGTTGTCCGTCAATGCGGCGTGTCATACCCATGCCACAGCCCCGTGGTGGCAGATGCGCGGCGTAAACGCCACCTTTGCGGGTCGTAAATGCCATGATTAGCGCGCTAAAGGCCATGTTTAGCTCGCCCAACGTGGCCTGTCGTTTGCGTAACTTGAAAAAAAGAGTTGTGCGTCTGTCTATTTTCTCGGTTTTTATGTTTACCTTTGTTGCGCAAAACAGACGTAGAAATGATTAAAAAGATATACGACAAGATGGACAAGCAGGCCATCGCACAGATGCCGCAGGTGACATTTCCCGGCCGTATCGTCACGATACTGACCGAGGGTGAGGCTGGCCGTGCGGTCGATTACCTGCTTACCCATCGCCAGTTGGGCATCGATTCCGAGACGAGGCCGGCCTTCAAGCGAGGCCAACGGTTCAAGGTGTCGCTCCTGCAGGTCTCCACACCCGATGTGTGTTTCCTCTTCCGCCTCTGCCGGATAGGGTTGCCACCGTGTCTGGTAAGGCTGTTGGAGAACAAGGAAGTGCCGCTCGTCGGGCTGTCGCTGCACAACGACATGCTGTCGCTGCATGAGCGTGCCAAGTTTAAGCCTGGCCGTCTGGTCGATCTGCAGGACATGGTGGGCGAGATAGGTATCGTGGACCAGTCGCTGCAAAAGATCTATGCCAACATCTTCGGCGGGAAGATCAGCAAGCGCCAGCGCCTCTCCAACTGGGATGCCGACGTACTCACCGACCGGCAGCGTGAGTATGCGGCCATCGATGCATGGGCGTGCCTGCGCCTCTATGAGGAGATAGACAGGCTCAAGGCCACAGGCGAATTTGAGTTGATACACACTATACCAACTGAGGGCGGCCAGTAGGCCAGTGCCCCGGCCGGTGCAAGGCATCGGCTATATGAATGGAACTTTAAAGATATGGGAAACAATCGTGCGATAGTATTAAAAAGAGGTAAGGAAGAGAGCCTGCAGCGCTTTCATCCGTGGATATTTTCGGGAGCCATCCAGCGTGCCGACGACGGGATCGCCGAGGGCGATGTGGTGGATGTCTATACATCCGGCGGCCAATGGGTGGCCGTGGGGCATTATCAGATCGGGTCGATAGCTGTCAGGGTACTCTCATTTGACGACGAACCCATCGATACGGCCTTTTTTGAGCGCCGTATCGCATCGGCGCTCGCCATGAGGATTGGCATCGGCATAGCCGACAATCCCGAGAACAATACCTACCGGTTGGTACACGGCGAGGGCGACCTGCTGCCCGGACTGGTCATCGACTGCTATGGCCACACCGCCGTGATGCAGGCGCACAGCGTGGGTATGCACTGCTGCCGCCAGATGGTCTGCGATGCGCTGCTTCATGTGATGGGCGACCGTATCGCCCACGTCTATTACAAGAGTGAGACCACACTGCCCTTTAAGGCCGGCTTGGGACAGGAAAACGGCTATATCTACGGGGGTAGCAACGACTATACTGCTGTGGAAAACGGCTTGCGCTTCCGCGTGGACTGGCTGAAAGGACAGAAAACAGGATTCTTCGTGGACCAACGCGACAACCGGTTGCTGCTGGAGCGCTATGCGCGCGGCAAACGAGTCCTCAACATGTTTTGCTATACCGGAGGCTTCTCTGTCTATGCCATGCGCGGCGGTGCCCAGCTCGTGCACTCGGTAGACAGCAGTGCCAAGGCTATCGAACTGACCAATGCCAATGTGCAGATGAATTTTCCCGACGATGCCAGGCATGAGGCGTTTTGCGCCGATGCCTTCCGTTTCCTCGACGACCATAAGGACAAGTACGACCTTATCATCCTCGACCCTCCTGCTTTTGCCAAGCACCGCGCCGCCCTGCACAATGCGCTCAAGGGATATACCCGTCTCAATGTCAAGGGACTGGAACGCATCCGCCAGGGAGGAATCCTCTTTACGTTCAGTTGCTCGCAGGTGGTGACCAAAGACCATTTCCGCAATGCCGTCTTCACGGCTGCCGCTCAGGCCGGCCGCAAGGTGCGCATCCTGCACCAGCTCCACCAGCCTGCAGACCACCCCATCAACATTTATCATCCCGAAGGCGAGTACCTGAAGGGACTTGTGCTGTATGTTGAGTAGTCAGGTACAATCGTTTGTCCGTCTCCACGGCCTGCTTCGCCCCGATGCGACCCATCTGGTGGCGCTCTCGGGCGGTGCAGACAGCGTGGCACTGCTTTTGGTGCTGCAAGGGCTGCGCTATCGGATAGAGGCTGTACACTGTAACTTTCATCTGCGTGGACTGGAGTCGGACCGCGACGAGCAATTCTGTACCTCACTTTGCCAGCGGGAGCATATCGCCCTGCATCGGGTCCATTTTGATACCCACGCTTATGCCTCGGCGCACGGGGTGAGTATCGAGATGGCAGCCAGAGACCTTCGCTATACCTATTTTGAGCAACTCCGTCGCGACCTCGGGGCCGAGGAGATTTGTGTGGCCCATCACCGCGACGACAGTGTGGAGACGGTGCTGCTCAATTTGGTGCGCGGCACGGGCATCGATGGCCTTACGGGCATTGCACCGCGGCGGGGTCATGTGGTGAGGCCGCTGCTGTGTGTGTCGCGGGCGGATATCGAAGCCTATCTGGCCGCCAAGGGGCAGGACTATGTGACCGACAGCACCAATCTGGTGGACGATGTGAAGCGCAACAAGATTCGGCTGGATGTCATCCCGCTCCTGCAGACGCTCAATCCGTCGGTTGCCGATGCCATCTATCGCATGTCGTGCCATCTGGCTGAGGCACAGAAGATGGCAGACCGCGGTCTGCCAACCGAACTGTTGACCTCGGGTCATTTGTCGATAGCAGCCTTGCAGCGCGAACCGTCGCCCGAGTATGTGCTATGGCACCGCTTGTCGGGGCTGCATTTCACCTCGGCGCAGATTCTTGAGATGGTACGCAGTCTCGATGCCGGGAGTGGGCGCATGTGGATGTCGTCCACGCATACGGTGGCGATAGACCGCGACCGGTTGGTGATTGAGGAAAACGAGACCGAGGCACCGCACAACCTGTTGCTACCTGAGCCCGGCGTGTATCTGCATGAAGGCCAGCGGATAAGGGTGGAGCAGGGGGATGTCGATGCCCAATTCACTATCTGTCGTGACCGCCACGTGGCCATGCTCGATGCATCGCTGGTGCAGCGGCCGCTCTGTGTGCGTAGGGTGCAGGTTGGCGACCGCTTTGTGCCGCTCGGGTTGAAGGGAACCAAGTTGGTGAGCGATTTCCTGACCGACCGCAAGGTGGGCATCTTGGCCAAGCGCCGCCAGATGGTGGTGACCGATGCCTCCGGGCGCATCGTGTGGTTGGTGGGTGAGCGCCCTGACCATCGATTCCGCATCACCCCCGACACGCACCGATATCTGAAGATTAGTTGGGAGCAATACCCATGACGTTTTGGTTGCATGATGATGCAAAAATACGTATTTGTTTCAACCTTTGCGAGGCTATAAAAGGTTAATTATAGATAATAATTATGTTCAATTATTGCATAATCGGAAGTTTGTTCGGATATTTGTATTGCGAAAAGTTCGTAACGACAATTACGTAATTAGATGAATATGGACAAAAGGTCGATAAGAATAGCCAATCCGTTCCTCGTATATGGATATGAAGGACCGCATTATTTCTGTGACAGGGAGGAAGAAACCCGCAAGTTGGTGTCTGCCTTGGAAAACGGGAGAAACGTGACTCTCGCAGCTCCGAGACGTATAGGCAAGACGGGGTTAATACATAACGTGTTTCATCAGGTCAGAAACAGCGGAGACGACATAATCTGTATTTACGTGGATATTTTCCCCACAAGATGCCTCGCGGATTTTGTGCATCTTTTGGGCAAGGCAGTCTTTGAGGCAGTTCAAAGCCAAGGCGAACGACTGCTTTCAAAGGTCATGACGCTGCTTGGCAGTTGCCGACCAGCTATTCGTATAGACCCGTTGACTGGTTCACCAAACTTCTCGAAAGATATCGCCCCGTCTATGGAGGAAAAGACGTTGTCTGACATATTCGATTGTCTTGAGAAGTCTGACACTCCTGTTTATATCGCCATCGATGAGTTTCAGCAGGTGGCATACTATCCCGAGTCAGGAACAGAGGCCATGTTGCGGTCGCGCATCCAGTTTATGCATAATGTCCATTTTATCTTTTCTGGCAGTCAGCAGCATCATATCTACGAGATGTTCCTCTCGGCGAAGCGTCCGTTCTACAACAGCACTCAGATAATGACTCTTACCACCATTCCTTTGGAGAGCTACTATCAGTTTGCTGAAAGCCTGTTTGCAGAAGGGGGAAGGACGATAGACGAAACGCAATTCAAGTTCATCTATGACAGTTTCGAGGGACATACGTGGTACGTGCAGACCATTCTCAACAGACTGTATGAAAGCGGCGGCGATGTCACAGAAAGAGAACTGGTAACAGAAGCAATACGGACTATCGTAAGGGAAAACACAATGGTTTATCAGAACACCATCGCCATGTTGCCCGACAAGCAACTGCAAGTGTTGAAAGCCCTTGCCAAGGAGGGCAAGACCGCCACTCCCAACAAAGGTTCTTTCATCCAGAAATACAGTCTTAAGGCGGCAAGCTCCGTGAGCAGTGCCCTGATGTCGCTTGTTGACAAGGAACTTGTATATCGCTCTCAGGAAGG
>JBJEAU010000040.1:0-15723 GCA_051869355.1 Prevotella sp.
AGGATGACTGTCCAAAGCAGTTTTGATTGATTCTATTACAGTCGTTATGTTAGTTCCATTTCTATAAGCATTTGTACCCAAAGTAGTATTATTGCCGGTACCGGATATACAAACGTAATTAGGTGTCCAATGCCAAGAAGTATATGTAGAACTTGTTCTGCACTCCACCGCAAACGCTCTTACACCGGCATTCCACAATATGGAAATATCTGAAGTTGCCTGATAGGCTTCATCAGATCCTGCATACCATGCACCGGGGAGTGAAATCTCGGAGAGATAGATGTTCCTGTAGTCCGGCAGTGAGGGAATCCAGTTGGCAAGATCGTATGTCCATTCTTCAGATGCGTAATTCAGCTTGGGCAACTTAATTTTGTGTACCAAGCCCGGTTTCAACTCTCCCGTGCTCGAATCAAGATTCTTAGAGAAGTTACCGGCACTGGTGGCTACCTCCACCTTCCAACCATCCAGATTCTCTACACCGCTGATAGGCATGAGACACATCTTGGCCTTCAGTGTCTGCTTGGTGGTAGAGAGCTTGGTGGTGTACTGGTTGTTGTCCAAGAAGTGGAGCGTGATGGCATTGCTACCACCGTCGTTCGCGGTCACAGAAGGATTGGGGGTACTTGCTGTCGGGAATGTGAACGTGAAATCGCCAGCAATGCTGGTACCCGTGGGTGCCGTGAGGGTCAAACTCTGGATGGTAATCTCCGACTGATGGCTGGCATCAGCACTTTCAGGAGCCGTAATCTCAAACTCGATGACCGTGGAGAACGGGGTATAATGCAGGTTGACCACATTCTCTTCCTTGGTTACACCCGTGGTTTTGGCATACATCACCACATTGCCCATCTCTGCAGGCTGCGCATAGATGGAAGTGCCATTGTCTGTAATGTTGGCAAACTGCGAGGCGGCCACTTGCAGCGTGGCTGTCACATTGTTAGCATCAGACACATTCAGCTGGGTGCCCTCGTTAGAGGGGTAGATGGAGTAGAAATCGGCCTCATCTGCAGAACCCCACTGCACACCATAGTCGCCCGTGCGGGTGAGCGAGGTAGCATAGTTTTGGGTTTCAGAATCCACATTCACCTGATACTCGGCATTGTTTCTGCCCGACATACACTGGGGCGATGCCACCTTGACCTTGTCTCCGTTTACCCAATAGACGGGGAAGCCCGTTTCGGTCTCCTCACCATAGATGGTACGGGTGCCGGGGAGGGTGGCACCAAACTGCACCTCATCGCCCTTGTTGGCCTTGGGTGCCTCTGTAGTTACGTCGTCGCTACAGCCTATGGCCGTTAAGGCCAAGGCTAAGGACATGATATAATAACGTATCGTTTTCATCTTTTGTATGAAATAATGTTTGGAATGTTTTATTTGTTACTCGTTAATTGGTGGTTTTTGTGGGGTCGGTGTCCCAACTGCCACTACTGAAATCACCACTGAAATCAGTATTGGTCTTGTGCTCGTCGATACCGGCACTGGTAGGGCCGGGATTCTCCACCGTGGTAGAGGCGCAGATGATGCCCTCTATCTCTACCAGCGACCTCTTGGTGGAAGGGGTCTCATACATTTTTTTGTTCATTTGTTCTTTCATTGCGATTGCTATTTAGTTGATGTTCATGATTTTTTCTTCTTGCTGCCGTACACGTAGCCGTAGTGTCCGTAGCGGCCATAACCTCCGTAACCGTAGCCATAGCCGTACCCGTAGCCATAGCCCCAGCGGCGCAGGTCGATGCCATTGAGGATGAGGGCCATGTGGTTGAGTTTCTGCTCCTGGTAGAGGGCCTCGATGTCGGGCAACTGGCGACGGTCCAGACGGCCAGCACGCACCACGAAGAGGGTGATGTCGGCAATGCGGTTGGCGATGGACGCATCGGCGATGATGCCCACGGGCACATTGTCGGCAATGATGTAGTCGTAACGCTCACGCAGTTCGCTGAAGAGCTGGTCGAGACGACTGTCCATGAGGAGCTCGGCCGGATTGGGGGCGATGGTGCCGGCGGGTACGATGTCGGGACTCTGCCCGTCGGTGCCGCGCTGCAGCACGTCGTCGAGTGTGAGCGAGGTGTCGGCCAGATAGTTGCTCACACCGGCATGGTGATGCGAGAGATGGCGCGAGAGGGTACCCTTGCGCAGGTCGAGGTCTACGAGCACCACGCGCTTCTTGGCGTAGATGAAACTCATGGCGAGGTGGCGGGCGATGAAGGTCTTGCCGGCACCCTCGTTGAACGAGGTGAAGGTGATGACCTGCATGCGCTGCTGGCGGCGTGCCATAAAGGCCATGTTGGTGCGCAGGATGCGCATGGCCTCGGCCACGGCCTTGGATTTCTCCTCCTCGCTCTCGGCGGCCGACTCGTCATCGGTGGTATGGAGTGCCTGCTTGTCGAGCGGCACCTCGCCCAAGAAGGGTACGCTCACGGCACCCTGCACATCCTTGCGGTTGTGTACGCGGGTGTCCATAAAGAGCACCATGAGGAACGACACGCCGGGGATGGCGAGACCCACGAGGATGCCGAGCAGCAGGATGCGGTTGCGGTTGGGGGCGATGGGGGCGGTGCTGCCGTCGGTGCTGTCGATGATACGGGCATTGTTGTCGGCCATGGCCTGGGAGAGGGCATTCTCCTCACGCCTGTTGAGGAGGAAGAGGTAGAGCGCCTCCTTGATCTTCTGCTGTCGCTCGATGGAGAGCATCTGCCGCTCCTTGGTGGGGATAGCCGACACGCGGGCCTGGGCACGCAGTTCGTGGCTCTGGGCATCGGTGCGGCGCACGTTGAGGTTGACAATCATATTGTCTACGGCGCGGATGATGCTCTGCTTCATGGAGTGGAGCGAATTGTTGAGTTCCTCGACCACGGGATTCTGCTCGCTGCTGTCGGCGATGAGCTTGTCGCGACGCAGGCGGGCGGCATTGTACTGGTTGATCTGGGTCTCGATGTTCATATCCTTGATACCCGTATTGGCAGGGATGAGGTCGAGCTCGCGGTTGGGGTCTTCGAGATAGGTCTTGATGTAGCGCGCCAACCGAATCTGGGTCTCCAGTTCGATGGCGTCGGCATTGAACTTCTGCGACTCGCCCATGTAGCGGCCAGCGGTAGACCCGATGTCGACAATCTGGTTGCTGCGCTTGAACGACTCGAGGTCAGACTCTACGCCGCCGAGCTCCTTCTCGATGATGATGAGTCGCTCGTTGATGAAGTTGGCGGTGTTGACGGCCACCTGATTCTTGTCGTTGATGGCATCCTCGTTGTAGACGGTGATGAGCATGTTGAGCACATCGTCGGCACGCTCGGGCGAACTGTCCTTGAGCGACAGGGTGAGGATGGACGACTCGTCTTCCTCCTGCTGGATGCCAAGCATGCCCTGGTAGTAGGCGGCCATGGCAGAGAGGGGCGACTTGCCCACCTCGACGGTGGTGCCGTACCACGAACTCTTGCAGTAGCTGGTGGGGGCGATGGTCATGCGCCCGTAGGCTGTCTTGACGGCACGCCCCATCCTGACGGTCTGCTCATGCCCGTCGGCCCACTCCACACGGGCGGTCTTGCCGTCGACGAGCTTCACCTTCAGGGCAAAAGCGCTCTCGGGGGTAGCGTCGGGGAAAGAGATGGTGAAGGGAGCCTTGACGTAGAGCTCGTCGTAGCGCAAGCCGTCCTTGATGCGGTAGCTGATGTCGGCATGGATGCGCTGCACCACCTCGCGCATGAGGGTCTTGGTACGGAACTGCAGGATCTCGTTGGCCACGTTGACCTTGTTGATGATGTTGTCGTAACGGTCGAGTCCGGCCGCCGACGTGGTCTTGTTGGAGGGGTCCTTGATGATAACCGTGGCCTGCCGGAAATACACTTTGGGTGTGCGGGCATAGTGCAGCCATGCCAGTCCTCCGCAGACAGCCACCGATAGCACGAACCACTGCCACTTGGACAGCAGGAACATGAGCAGGTCGAGCAGGTTGATGCTCTGGCTGTCTTTGCTGTTAGTCGTACGATTAGATGTATTCATGTTGTAAAAGTCTGTATTGGCTTACTTGACCGCCCAGATGATGGAACATACGGCGGTGATGAAAGAGAAGAGACCGGTGATGTACTGCCAGGTCTTCTCGCTGGCATCCTTCTTGCGGTACTTGGGTTCCACGTAGACCACATCATTCTGCTGCAGGTAGAAGGCCGGCGAATCGAAGATGCGGCTGTTGCGCAGGTCGTGCTCGTAGACTTGGCGCTCATTGCCCACCTCGCGGATGACCATGACATTGTCTACCCGGGCATTGGTGGCCAGGTTGCCGGCATTGGCGATGGCCTCGAGCAGGGTGATGCGGTCGCCCTTGACAGAGAAGGTGCCATTGTTGCCCACGGCACCGAGCACCGTGTACTTGAAGTTGAGAAACTCGATGGACACGATGGGGTCCTTGATGTAGTTGCCCTGGATGATGAGCGTGCGGATGTGGTTGGTGAGCGCACTCACTGTCATGCCCTCCACATGCAGCTGCCCAAGGATGGGGAACGAGATGTTGCCATCGATGTCTACACGGTAGCCCTTCTCCTTGGCCTCGATCGAAGCATCCGAAGACTGTGTCACCTCGCCGCTGGAGGAGACGCGGATGGCGCCGCTCTGCACATTGAAGGGCAGGGCCAACTCGGGCTGCTTGCAGCTGACGGTGATGCTGAGCCTGTCGTCGCGATGGATGACGGCCTCGTGCTTGTTTTCAAAGGGATACCCTTGTCCGGCCTGCATGTCCTGTAGGTACACAAAATCCTTGTTGCTTCCACAGGAGGCAAGCACGCATAATACCACCAAGATGAGTGGGAAGGAATAAATCCTTTGCGTTAATGTTCTCATTGCTTTTTTGGTTATGATTTGTAATTTATGATCTTTATTTAATTCATAATTCATAATTCATAATTCATAATTGTTCCTTGCTTCATTATGAATTATGAATTATGAATTGTGAATTATGAATTCTTCATTGTGAATTACCCGATTGTGTTTCCTTTGGCCAGCTGCAGGGTCATCCATAGGGATTCGGCGGGGGCGTAGCGACACGAGAATCCCAACTGGCGGACGAAGGAAAGGGCGGTGCCTATCTTTCGGCGCATCGTGGTTTGGGCTTCGGGATGCCCCGTACGGTGCTGCCCGAAGTTGCCACCCCGTACGACGATGTGCAGGAGGGGCTCTGAAGCGACCTGACGGTCGGGATAAGGCAATGCGGTGGCCGACAAGGCGAGGTGGCGGACGAGGAACGCATGGAGCAGGCGGCTCCACGACGTGAGTCCGGCCCGGCGATAGAGGGTCTGGAGCGCTTCGCCATCGATGAGCGGGTGCCAACGGTGGTAGGCACGGGCGATGTCGCAAAGCTGGCGGAGCCCTACCCCACGGCCTATGGCATGCTTGCAGATATGGGCATTGAGCACCAGCAGATGAAGCATGGGATGAGGTGCCATGACGGCACCATCGGCCGAGGAACTGAGCGGCACCGCAACGGGCTGCAAGGGGCTGAGCAGCGGTCGCAGACGGGCTGCGGCACGCGGACTGTAAATGTCTATGAGGCGGCGATGGTGCTCTATCTCTATGCCTTGACAGGTGTAACTCAGGCTGCCATCGGGCTGGCGCTCAGGCCGGCATCCCAACTGGGCGGCTACGGTCTGGGCAGCGGCAAACTCGGCAGCGTCGGCAAAACAGAGGTCAATGTCGCCCGGTTCGCGCAACAGAGGCGAGGCGTAGGTCTGGGCGATGGTTTGTCCCTTGACGACGACGGGATGCAGACCTTGGGCGGCAAAGCAGCGGCAGAGCTGTGTGCAAGTATGGTTGGCCTGCTCGTTGGCGCGCTCGATACGGTCGGCCTCGGCCACCCAGCGAAGCATCATCGGCTCGGGCGGCAGCTGCGAAGAGGGTAGCTGTTGCAATCCGCTACACACAAGACCCGTCACGGTCTGGCGGCGCGCCATGTCGAACACCGCACGCCATGTATCGCCGGAGATGGGGAAAAGGTCGGACAAGTCCGTTGCCTTTTCCCACAAACCGGCTCGCAAAAGATTGAACAAAATTTCCTCTTCTTTTCCCACTTTGGTCGCTATCTATGGGTCTTTATCTATGGGAAACACCGGAAGTGTTTCCAACTGTGGCGCTCTTTCGATCACGCTTCCACCAACCCATACTGCTGCCACTCGGCAAGCTGGGCACGGACATCGGTCAGCGCGGTGTCGGCATCGATATCATACTCCCCGACAATGGCGGCAGCCACCGATTCGGCTGTAAACTCACGGCCCTCGGCCAACTGCCATATCCGGGCGGCCACACCATTGAGCGTAAACACCTGCGTGAGATGGTCGCACTGGGGCATGGCATCTACCACCATGTACTGCGCACCCATGCGGCGCAATTTGAGACGAGATTTCAGTCGCATGACACCCATCAGAATTTCTTTCCCGTGAGGATAGACATAGTGGTATTGTATATAATCTTGATGTCTACCCACATGGAACGGGAGCGGGCATAGTCGAGATCCATACGCAGGCGCTCCAGCATCTTCTCCATGGTGTCGGTATAGCCATTGTAGAGGGTGGCGTTGGAGAACAGGCCCGGACGCATGCGATACAGCAGCGCATACTGGGGATTGACCGCCATGATGCGCTTGACGAAAAACTCGCGCTCCGGACGATAGCCCACGATCGACATCTCGCCCTTGAGCACATTCCACAACTGCGGCAGCTCGTCGAGATGGTGCTCGCGCAAGAATCGGCCAATCTTGGTAAGCCGCTTGTCGCCCTTGGCACAGAGTGCGGGACGACCGTCGGCCTCGGCCTTGACCGTCATCGAGCGAAACTTGAGCAGCGTAAATGGACGCCCCCTGAAACCGATGCGCTCCTGACGGAAGATGGCAGGGCCACCGTCTTCGTGTTTAATGGCAATATAGACTATCAGACAAACCGGAGAGAATACTATCAAGGCCACCACTGCGACCAAGATGTCGAACATACGTTTGGCCACCAGCGTGTCGGCGTGCTGGATATCCTGCTCGTCACAAGCACTGATGGCATAATTGATACGGGTGAGGTCTTTCACCTCTGTTACATCATTTGTGTCCACAACTCAATCTGTTATAAAACGTTATACATCTATCGATCATATTATCTTTAGTAAATAGCTGCCGGTAGCGCGACAGCGCGCCAAGCGAGAACCGGCGGTAGGTTTCCTCATCCCGCGTGATGGCAAGGATGGCGTCGGCCAGTTCGCGGTCGTCGCCGGGAGCCACATTGAGCCCCGACACCCCATGCTCGTTGACCCACGCCACCCCGCTGCCCGGTATGCGGGTGGTGACCACAGGACGGGCACACGACATGGCCTCGATCTGCACGATACCGAAGGCCTCGGTACGCTGCACCGAAGGCAGGCAAAACAGCGAGCAGGCACCGTAATAGGCAGGCAGGTCGGCATCGGCAATCTGTCCCAACAGCTTCACCCGCCCATCCAGTCCGTAGGCCTCAATCTCCCCACGCAACTTAGACTCCAGCGGGCCGCTGCCGCCAATGAGCACCACATAACTGTCGTCCAGATAGCGGGCGGCACGCACCAAGTACTTGAATCCCTTGTACGGCACCAGCCTACCCAGCGAGAAGACAATCTTCTTGCCCGGATAGCGGGCCAGCAACTGCGCCACCGCCTCGGGCTGCGGATGCATCGGGCAGACACCTATCGGCAGACAGTCGACCTTGTGCTGCACGCCACGCAGGAAAGGCGATTCGGCCAGATACACCGGCGTAGTGCCGATGATGATGTCGGCCCGGCGAATGAGCCACCGCTGCATGGGTTCGTAGAGTTTGAGCAACCGGCGCTGCTTCACGATGTCGCTGTGCCAGTGGAGCACCACGCGGCCACGGAATCCCGAGCACAGGAGCGCCAGACAGGCCGTGGGGTCGGGATGGTGCACATGGATGATGTCGTAGTCGTTGCAGATGCGCCGCATCTGTCGCACCAGTGTGGGCGAGAGCATCGTACCGGCCACCTTGCGAAGCGACCGACAGCAAAACACGCGCGCCCTGCTGCCCACCTTCACCGTGCGGGTGCGTCCGGAGGTGGCCGCACAGAGCATATCGCACGCCACGCCACGCTCATCGAGCCCGGCCATCAGGTCGTACATCACTTTCTCCACACCGCCCCGAATGGGATAAAACTTTCCCAACTGTAATACTTTCATGGATTGAAGCTATCGTCTTATTGTCGTAGCGATACCTTGCAAACCTCCTCGGCAAGGCATCCCTACTTGCAGTTTTTCTTCTTTAGACAACCTGTCAGAAACTCCCCTACCGGCTATCGCGCCAGCAACTCATCATAGAGTTTCAGATAGTCGGCGTAGCGGTCTTCTTTTCTGAAATGGGCAAGGGCATAGTCCCTGCACACTTGTCGGTAAGCGTCCTTACCCTGATGCTCTATCGAGCGCACAGCATCGAGCAGTCCCTGTACGTCACCCTGTTCCACCACCCGTCCAGTAGCATCGGTCACCGACTCTATACTTCCGCCCGTGCGGTAGGTCACCACCGGCGTACCGCAGGCGATAGATTCCAGATTCACCGTGGGATAATTGTCCTGCCATGTGGGATTCACAAACACGTCGGCCGTGGCATAGAGCCGCGCCAACTGTCCGATATTCTCGGTCCGGCGTATTCCCACCACACCGTCAGGCAACTGTCGGCACACCTCGTCGCTCACCCCCACCAGCACCAGCGTCTCGTCTTCGTGGAGCATCGTGGCCAGTTGGAGCAGATTGGCCAGTCCTTTCTCCGGACTCCATACACTTGCCACGCCCAGCACCACATGCTGGCGCTCGCCGATGTGATAGCGTCGCCTCACCTCGGCCGTGTCTTCGTAAGGTTGGAATATATCAGTATCGATGCCATTGTGAATGACCCGATAATCGTAGTCTGCCAACATCGAGCGGCTCATCTCGTCGCGCATCCAGTAAGACACCGGCACAATCGTCAGCCGATGATGCGGCATCGAGGTAAAGGCCCGCCGCTTGTCCTCAAAGTTCTTGTGCGAACGGTCTACCAGCCAACTGGCCGGAAACTTGCGCTGCTGCGGGCAGTGGCCGCAACCCTGCTGCCATCGGTCGCAGCCTACGGCAGAATAATAATAGCAGTGTCCCGTGTAGAGCCAACAATCGTGCACCGTCCAAATCACCGGGATATCAGCCTCGGCAAGGTATCTGAACAGCACAGGATAGTTCAGGAAATAGCCATGTATATTATGTATATGCACGATGTCGGGTTCGATGCGCCTTATCTCGGCCACCAATCGCTCCGTAGCCCTAACCGAGGCCAGTCCGTGACGGTCAAACAGCCGGGTCATCAGCCCATGCCACGCCACATCCATCCTGCTGCCCACCGGCACCGTGTGCGATTGACACGGCTTCAGTCCGTCCCGTCCACGGCTGTAGGCGATATAACTCTCCCAACCGTTTTGCATGGCCAGCTGGCCAATCTCCTGCATGATACGCCCCGTAGAAGTGTTGATGCGTATCACAGGGTTTATCTGCAACAATCGTCTCGCCATATCGTACTATTGAACTGCCAGCGAGCGGAAAAGTTCCGTCCACGCTGCCATAATCTTTTCCTCCGAATAGGTGTCCACCACCTTGCGGGCCTCCGCCGACATGCGTTTGCGCAGGCTGCCATCATCCATCAGCTTCATCATCGCCCGTGCCAGCGCCTCAATGTTGCCTTCGGGCACAATCAGACCGTTTTCGCCATCGGCAATGATGTCCTTCGGCCCACATTTATAGTCGTACGAAACCACGGGCAGTCCACACGCCATCGCCTCAATCATCACCATCGGAAATCCCTCATAGTGACTGCTCATCACCAGCATCTCACTCCCCGCATACTCCTCCATGATACGGGTGGTGGGACGATGAATGTGGGTCGTTTCCTGCAGTCCGTCGGCGACAATCATCGCCTGCAACCTGTCGTGCCACTCCCCCTGTCCGAAGATGTCCAGCTGCCAGTCAGCGTATTGTCCTCGGCGCTGTACCAGCGCCCAAGCCTTGATCAGCCTGTCAAATCCTTTCTGATAGTCCAGCCTTCCTACGGCTATCACCCTCTTAGTGTCTCTGTCAGCATGGGGCACCCCTGTATGCAGGGCTGCATTGGGGATGACTACGATATTGGGCAGGTGGCCCCAATAGGTATGGTCTTCGTGCGTAAGAATCACAAATCGGTCAAATCGCCTAACAATCCTTTCGTCCTGCTTGGTACGCCATTGGTCTATCCATCCCAACAGTCCGCTGCGGCCGTATTGCAATCTGAAATACTTGCAGTAGTGCAACTCCAGCACCTTGCGGCTCCCATCCTTGATAGAGGGGATAAAAGAAGACTCAGAGGGATAGAGCGAAACCACCACATCGGCCTGCTCACGCTCCAACAGAGCCGTGAGCCGCTTCCGGTGCAACCTTCTGCGCCGCAGATATCCCGCAATCTTCGCCACAGGATGCTTCCCGTTGTCATCCGAGTAGTTGATGCCCAAGTCCACCGTCCTCACCCCATCGGGCAATGGATAAAACGGTGCCCTCCCCTTTTGGTCGGTCGTGACAATCATCACCTGCCAGTGCATTTCCCGCACCAACCAAGCAATCTTGTTGAGCATCACCCGCTCCATCCCGCCGGGATTGCAGATGGAGTGGTTGCAGTAAATAATCTTCATGCTTCTTCAGAAGTTTCCATGACACCTTCCTGTTCCATAGCCTCAGCTTCCTCTTGTTCTTCGGGTAAAATACAGAGGAAAAAAGAGAATACAACAAATATGTCAGATGAAACCTTGCACCATATAATGAAATTAAGTAATAGAAGGAAAAAGAATAATTTTTTATGCGATTCAAATCTGTTCTTGCATACCATGGCTACAAACACAAAGAAAGAGCAGAAAGCTAAAAGTCCTACCAACCCAAAATAGTATATAAAACGCAAATATCCGATGTCTGTACTCATGTAATAAACTCCAACTCCTGGACCTATATAATAGGGATTTGTAGAGAGAGGATTATTAAAGTATCCGTCACCTATCAACCATGTTTTCATTTCCTCTGGGAATCTCACCATTCGAGCCAACTGATTGTTGGAGTTCGTTTCCCAATATCCTTTTTCGAAAAGATTGAAAAAGCCTTCAAATGCAAATCGAATATTATCATGGAAATTCTGATTGTACGTATAAAAATAACAACTGACAATCAAAGAAACAAGAAAAACAGGAAGGATAATTTTCCAAAGTCTTTTTTCTTCATCATAAATTGTTAAACGTAACAAGCCTGATTTGGCAATGAGATACGAAATAGCCAATAAGGTACCGATAATTGTCGTGCGTGATATCATGTTGCCTATCACCACAATAACAACAAAAGCTATTACATAGAGCGGTAGTAGATATGACCTCTTTACCTTTTCATCATTACAACAGAAACTAACAATAAGGACAAGAACGGCGGAAAAACGTGTTCCTGCCACATCCAAACTGCACCCCAAACCATAAAGTCGCTCCTCAACCTTTCCCATGAATCCTTCTTCCACGAGAAGCGAATCAACAAAATTCTTCACATTAGGGAATATATCCATTGTAAGTGCCAAAAGACACTGAAGGACGCATACAACTATTAAATAGTTGGTAACCAACCTTATGGATACTTTTTGATGTACTCTTTTTATTAATCTTGTTATCAGATAAGCACTTCCACACCAAACCCACATAGAGACAACGTAGGTGGCATAGGTATAATCTGTAGTATTATTGCATCCAGTAGCTATTACCCCTGCAAATGAAACTGCTATCGCAAGTGAAGATATAAAGAAAAAATTTCGATTGACATCGCCTTTATTTCCACGTGGCATGTTAAAAAACAACAATAGAAGTCCCATGCCTGCCAACACCATTTTAGTATTGGCAATAGGGAAGAAAGATGGAACAAATGGGAAAAAGCCCATACTGACCACAATCACCAGCAATGCACAAGAAACGAACTTAATAATATCCATATTATCAACATGCAATTATCTATAAATGACCCCGTACAAGAATCGCACAACAAGCCAATAGTAGACTTTCAGTCCCCAATAGAATCTATATTTCGCTAATCGTTGCAGAAGTGAAGCATACCAAGATAAATTATCATTTTTCCCAACGTAAATGTTCGCCTCTGGAAAAATATTATTCCATCTTTCATAATCCTTTGAATCTGCTGATATCAAAAATGGCTGCTTGATAGTTAATTTCAGAAATCCAATGTATTTCAGCAAATCCTCTCTCCCTTTCAGTTCCAAGAATTGTGCAATGCTATCAATGTTTGCTCCGATTTGCTGCAACGCCACTTCAAACTTCTTCGTCAAAGACTGTGGGTTGGATTGCACATAATGATAGAAGCATTTTCTCACCATCACCATTCTGTCGGCAAGGAGTACCGCTTTCATCATCAACATCATATCCTCTCCCATATTCATATTGGGGATAAATATCAAGCCGTTCTCCCGATAGATGGTTGTTTTGACCAGAAACATCCAAAGATTCCATCTCATTGCGCCCTTGGCCATCTTTTTAAATGCCTCTTCTCCGTCTTTTACTTCAGGCTGAAATATTTTACGTTCATTCTTTTCAAAGGTCAGAAACCAGTCACAACCTACCACATCCGCGTGATTTTCCACGGCAGTATAATATAACGTAGACAAGGTGTCGGGTTCAATATAGTCATCTGCATCGACATAATAGATATATTCACCAGAAACAACCTCTATGGCTGTGTTTCGCGCAACGGCAACTCCCTTGTTGGTTTCATGACTGAGAATCTTTACCGTGATATCCTCTCTATCATAATCCTGTAGCAAATTGACTAACGTATGGACTGTTTTATCCGTACTGCAATCGTCTACAAATATAAGTTCTATATCTTTCAAATCCTGAGAATACAGCGATCTCACGGAGCGATAAAGATACTTTTCTACATTATACATCGGAATGATGACGGAGACTCTTGCCTTCCGCTCCATTTTCATTTCCATACGGCACCCTCCACACGCTTTCCTCTTAATCGGTAGCAGAGATTATAAAACATTCGCAAATAGAATACACCTAATTCCGATGGCAATATATAATGCAGATCTCTAAACATGTACAAAAGAGGTATTATCCCCGAAAGGAAAGCCTTAACCGGAGACATATAACATTGTTTTCTTATTTGCGGATAGTATTTTTCAAGTAGCCCGATTTCTTTCTTATCAATCAAAGAATACATGATTCCTGCCCGCTTTCCACAAAACAATGTATATACACTTTTGTTATATTGCAATCCCCTATCCTTGATATAGCCTACAATATGGTCAAAAACCTTAATATATATGGCTAAGTCCTTTTCTATACTCAAACTTGTCATGATGGAATTTTCCCTTACATTATATATATATGTACTTTCGCTCAACACACATATGCTTTGGGCAGTACAAGCCAATTTGAATGACCATATCACATCCTCATGCAGTAAACCATCCTCAAAATAGAGATTGTTGTGTAGCAAAAACTCACGTCTGCAAAGCTTGTTCCAAGCCATCACATACCATTCGCTATTGGCGTATGAACGGAGTATCCCCTCATTACCATCTATCCTTCGGGGCTGTAATGAACAGCTGTTCAAAGTACCGTCATCAACCCCTCCTATTATGCAGTCATAATCCTTTTCCTGTAAAGGACTTGTCAATATACTAAGCGCATCTTTCACCAGAGTGTCGTCACTATCAAGAAACAGCACATAATCTCCATGAGCCTCACGCAGGCCACTGTTCCTGGCAGCAGAAAGTCCGCGGTTACGGGTATGTCTAATGATTTTCCAATTGTTTTTACCGTGTGTTCTGATATAGTTTCTAACTATCTCTATACTCCTGTCTTTGCCGCAATCATCTACAAAGATTACCTCAATTCTTTCTCCACGTTGTTTATGCAACGAATCAAGACAGGCAGAAATATATATTTCTACATTATATACAGGAACGATAATTGACACAGATACAGCCATAAGAGCTTTTATTCGTTTAATAGACTATAGAAATCTTTCATAAACTTCTCCTCGCTAAATATCTTCGAACGCTCAATGCTTTTCGCTGCATAATGATTTCTTAGATGTTCATCCGTCATGAGAGACTTCACCGCATGATATATCGAATCAACGTTTTCTTCTGTCAACATTCCATATTCTGAATTGCCCAACAATTCTGTCGGACCGGTAACATTTGTGCTGACAACAGGAATCCCCATACAGAACGCCTCTGCAATGACAAGCGAAAAGCCCTCAGATTCAGAGGTACACAAGAAAAAATCAGATTGGGAAACATACGGATAAGGTGGTTTCACAAAACCCTTTAACAGTACAGTGTGCTCCAAACCGTATTCCTCGATTTTCGATTCGATAGTGGATCGGAGTTCACCTTCGCCCAATATCCACAATTCGAAATCCAACCCATCCGTTTTCAGTCGATGCGCTACTTCCACCGCCCTGTCATATCTTTTCTGACGATTAAGGCGACCCACCATACAGATTGTGAACTTTTTTTTCTCAACACATTTGCTTCCTGTCTTACTGAGAATGTTTTTTACATCTATCAGATTATATTGTACAACACATTTCTCATATTCGATCATTGAATACATTTTCAAGAAGCTACGCTGCGCATCATTCGAGACAAACACAATCTTGTCCATCTTTCCATATATAGATTGTTCTTCTGCCTCATTTTTGAAAAAGCCCAACGACCAGTGCTTTCGGAGCAAATCAATATGCACCCACGACAGATGTTTCCGTGCTTTATGGAAAATGTAGGAATGGAACCTGACAGCACTTCCCTCCATAAAGGAAACTACCACGTCATAGTTTTTTTCCCGCAACTTCCATAAAAACATCAGACGATATGCCCAGTAATAAAAACCTACCAACCAGCAATGTTCCTGCAACTGCCGATGAATACGCTGGAACCATAGGTTATTTTTTCCATGAAGCGTAACCATCTGTACTGCATCCGGAATATCCTCAAGATATGTTCCTTCACGGAATTCAAGAAAAAGTGAAACTTCATAGCGTTCAAAGTCAAAATGCCGTAAGATATCTACCAGCACCTTTTCCGCTCCACCTCCCGTCATCGCAGGCATCAAAAACAGTACTTTCTTTTTCATCTTTTCCTGGCAATGAGAGTTAATCTATTATATGCTTCACTTTTTAAATAAAGTCTTGCATCACTAATGGCCTGCATGAAAACACTACTGTTTTTTTTATTGCCCATTATATTCTGTAGCTGAAACTTTAGGAACTGAACTCCATAAGCATAGATTATGCCCAAGAGTTTGAGCATTTTTCGCAATCTTCCTTTCTCTGGAGCATATAAAAAACGATGCCAAAAAATTAACTTGTTTCTGTATTCTGAATATATTACTTTCAAAGTCTTCTCCTCTTGCACATTAATGGTTGTACTGGCATCTAGATGTTCAACGCCTGAATTGAACGATGTCAACACTTTCAGGCCCATCCGAAACATTTTGAAGAACATAACTTGATCTTCTGGGAACGCATATGGAGCATCATCCAGCCATTTCTCTTCCTGAAATTTAATAAGCAGGAAATCACTTTTTTTGCAGAAAAAACAGGGGCCAGCGTTACTTTGCGACTCATATACAGCCTTCTTCGGATAGTTGTTGTAGGAAAACCCCGCCGTTGAC
>JBJEAU010000041.1:0-6104 GCA_051869355.1 Prevotella sp.
AGTTTGATACTATCTTGTGCACAGTTGATAGCGTTTACGTAAAAGGTGCGGATAATCTCATTGCTCACCCGAGGTTCCCTATTGATGATACCGACCATCTTGTTTCCTTTTGTTCCTGTCGTATCGGGCTTGAGACCTGTAAAATAACTGGTGTCGGTGTAGTCCCCGTGATAGTATTGGCTGCCATGCACATTTTGACCCGTCACTTTGTTCCATATCTTGAGGAAGATACGCTGGAGTGCGTTGACCTCACCGCCTTCTATCCGGCAGTGCATATCGTGCCACGAGCCCACTTGCGGTGTCCCGTTGATGTAATAGTCGGCTACATTCATGCCTCCGGTATAGGCGATGCGCCCATCAATCACCACAATCTTGCGATGATCACGGGTAAAGACATGATTAATCCAAGGAAAGGTAATCGGGTCAAACTTGTATATCTCGATGCCTCGTGCACGGATGGAGTCCAGATGGTTTCGTTTGAGCGGACGGTTGTTGGATGAATTGCCGAAAGCATCAAACAAGGCCCTGACTTCCACGCCCTCTGCGGCTTTCGCGGCCAGCAGCGTCACCAATTCCCGGGTAATGGAATCGTTGCGGAAATTGAAATACTCCAGATGGATGGAACTTCTGGCATTGCGGATGGCCTGAAACATATCATCGAATTTCTCTTGGCCGCTGGTTAGCAGCACGACGGAGTTGTCGTGCGAAAAAGTGATGCCCTTTTCCCTAAGTTTCCCAACTATCAGAGAGTCGGATGTCTGTGCCTGAGACCAGACACAGGCGCATAGCATCATAATAAGTGTTATCCTTCTTCTCAAATTTTCTTTCACCTTACGCTTGTTAAGTTCAAATCATGCAGCTGTAGTGGTCTACAACACCAACCAGATGGTTGTCTTGGTCCACTACCAGTACGGTGTGTATCTTGTATTGGTGCATGATACGCTGTATTTCTGTAATCTTGGTGTTGGGCAACACCGTCTTGGGATTCTTTGTCATGATATCGCTCACCGTCTTGTCAAAGAATTGGGCCTGCCACTTCTCCATGGCGCGGCGGATGTCACCGTCTGTAATCAGTCCGGCCACTTTCCCGTTGGTCAGCGATACGCCCAGCCCCAGTTTTCCCTTGCTCACCAGGATGATAGCCTCGCCCAGGTGCATATCTTGTGAGATGATGGGCAAATCTTCGCTGCGCATGACATCTGCTGCCGTTGTCAACAACCGCTTACCCAGTTCTCCACCCGGATGGAACTGTGCAAAATCCCGTGGCTTGAAGTCTCTGATTTCCATCAGTGCTATAGCCAGTGCGTCGCCCATAGCCAGTGCGGCTGTGGTGCTGCTGGTGGGAGCCAGATTGAGTGGGCATGCCTCTTTCTTCACCCACACTTTGATATGGGCATTGCTGTATTTGGCCAACAGCGAGTGCTCGTTGCCCGTCATGGCGATGATGGGTATGTGCATGTGGAGCACCATCGGGATGAAGCGGAGCAACTCATCGGTCTGCCCAGAGTTGCTGAGTGCCAACACAATATCGTCGGATGTCATCACACCAAGGTCTCCATGAAACACATCAAGGGGATTGATGAAGAATGCTGGTGTACCCGTCGAGGAAAGGGTAGCTGCAATCTTGGCACCGATGTGTCCGCTTTTGCCTACTCCGGTGACAATAATCTTGCCCTTGCACTCGACAATCATCTTGACAGCTTTGTCAAAGTTGTCATCCAACTGCGGTATCAAGTCGAGCAAAGCTTGCGCCTCGTCTCGCAGACATTGTGCCCCATATTCGCGGATATGGGATAAACGGTCGGCAATTGTGTTCATAACAGCTTTTGAATCAAGTCTTCCAGTTTGTCTAACTCAAGCATGTTGGGGCCGTCGCTCAATCCCTTGTCGGGATTAGGGTGTACCTCGAAGAAATAGCCCGTCGCGCCAAAAGCCTTTGCAGCCAACGCCATAGCTGGCACAAACTGCCTGTCGCCGCTTGTGCTTCCGTTGCCGGCTCCGGGTCTCTGTACGCTGTGCGTGCAGTCCATGATGACCGTCTTGACAATCTCTTTCATGTCGGGGATGTTGCGGAAATCCACCACCAAGTTGTTATAGCCGAACGAGTTGCCGCGTTCTGTGAGCCAAACTTCTTTGGCACCCGCCTCCAGCGCCTTTTCCACGGGATAGCGCATATCTCTACCGCTCAGGAATTGGGCCTTCTTGATGTTTACAGTCTTTCCCGTCTTGGCAGCCGCTACCAGCAAATCTGTCTGGCGACATAGAAAAGCCGGAATCTGTAATACATCCACCACCTGACCGGCAGCTTCCGCTTGCCAACTCTCATGTATGTCGGTGAGGACACGGAGTCCGTGCTTCTGTTTTACATCGTCCAACATCTGCAGACCTTTCTCCAATCCCGGTCCGCGAAACGAATGGATGGACGTACGGTTGGCTTTGTCAAACGAAGCCTTGAAGATAATGTCTGTATGTAAGTGGTTGTTGATGCTTACAATCTTTTGTGCGACGGTGTCCAAGAGTTCTGCAGACTCTATCACACACGGACCGGCTATCAATATGGGTTGCATAATCGTTACGAGGTTAAAAGTATTGATGCAAAGGTAGTTAAAACTACCCATTCATGCAAACAAATAACGGGTTATTTTGTTCCTGTTGTATCGTCTTTGGATGTATCTTGTATGATATGAATGTCGCGCTGTGGGAACGGAATCTCAATGTTGTGTGCATTCAGTGCATTGTAAACCGCCTCCATTACCTCACCTTTGGCATAGAGACCCGTCAGTACGGGCACCCATACGATAATCTTGAAGTCGATGCTGTTGTCTCCAAATCCGGTAAACACCACTTTCACCTCCTTCTTGGGGTCTCGGCAGGTCAGCTGGTTCACAGCTTCTGTGATGATCTGCTTCACCTCGTTGGCGTTCGAACCGTATGCCACCCCAATGGGGATGGAAGCCAATTCGTAGCCGTGATTGCGGGTGAGGTTTTTATAGTTCTTGGTGAAGAGTTGTGAGTTCTGGAAAGCGATGACGCTACCGTCTATCGTGTCCATGAGCGTGGATGTGTATGATATGGAGCTCACTCTTCCCCTTATGCCGTCACATTCTATGAGGTCACCCACCTTGATACGGCCCATCATCAGCGAGATGCCGTAGTAGATGTTTTCGATGATGTCCTTCATCGCGAAACCAATACCTGTAGACAAGCCTCCTGACACCACCACGAGCCATGTGTTGTTGACATGGAAAATGCTGAGTGCCAGTATCAGCCAGATACCCCACACCAGCACTTGCACTACATTCTTGGCCATCACGTTCTTGCTGGCGGCAGTAGACCTGTCGCTTCGCTCGAAGTGAAGCTTCAGAAAAGCCTTGGCAGTCTTGTTGATATAGTTGAAGATGATATAGAGCACCACCACCAGGAAGATGGCGAAGATGCTGATTCTGAAGTTGGGAGAGTCAATAAATGTGCTGGCGTAGATACGCAGGGTGGTATCGCTCAGATTGAAGATATCTGCAGCCCAATAGACAGAGAACATGACCGATGCCACTGCAGCTATGGGCAGCAGTACATGGTACACAAATCGGTATCCGCATGTCTTTGTGATGGGCTTTTTGTCCATCTGGTTACGGCTGGCATAAGCACGGAGCAACCCGCTGAAGCAGGTAATGGTGAGGATGCACGTCAACTGCATGATCCACCATATCAGCAGTTCTACGCTCAACAGTGTGTAGCCCGTCCATGAACAGCAAAGCGAGGCGATAAACACAGCAAACGAAAGGTAGGTATAGGTAACATCCGACTTGGGAACGTGCTTGCGTTGCCGCTTGATGGTGTTCCATTGCCATATCGAACATATCAGTAGGATAGGAGGGAGAATAAGGTTGGTCAGAATATTCGGTATCAGGATGATACGGAAACTGATGATGATGAAGTCGATCATCATCAATGGCGCATAGATACGGAATCCACTCTTGATCTCGGTCTTGCTGAGACGGATGAGCAACGAGATGAGGATGACACCCAACAGCCATGCATATTCTACCAACAGGTCGCAGGCCATGATGATAAAGTTCTGGTCGGCCGTCATGCGGATAATCGCCAGCACAATGGCAAAGGTCACCACGGTGGTTGTCATGATGATGCAGGTGCGCTTGCTCATAAACACCTCGCGTATGCGATTCACATCGTCTATGTGTAAGAGGCGACTGGCAAAGTCGGCCCAGCGCTTGTCGCGCAACAGACGGGTCAGGGCAAAACGTAGCAGCACCAGATTGATGGCCACAGAGATTAGGCTGCCGAAGAGGATGATGGCCAACAGACCGAACATCAGTCTGCTGTCCCATTGCGACCGGTTCCTGCTTTGGGGCTTGTATTTCTCGGTCAGGGTCACGGAAGTCTCGCTCACGTTCGACTTCAGGTTGCCGAGTATCTGGAAAAAGTTCTCACCGCCATTGCTGAAGATGCTTTCCTGTATGTCCACATAGCGTTTCTGGGCATAGTCGTTGAGGCTGCGCAACTGTCGTTCTGTGCTGTGGTAATACTTGATATATTGGTTCAGTTGGTCATTGTTGCTTTTCAGTGTGCGCAAGATGTTGACAGAGAGCGTCAGACACACATTGCGGTCAATGGCGGCACGTTCGGTCAGCGTACGGTTGTTCATGGTGCTCAGCACATTGACCAGCGAGTCGAATCGGGCTATCTCTGTGGTCGACTGGTTGAGGTAGTTCTCAAACGGAATCACCGATTTCCTGAACTCATGGTACATCTGCGTGGCCTCATGACACGCATAGGTCAAGTCGAAGATATAGCCGCTCTTCTGCGAATAGAGCATCAGCGAGTTTTGGCTGCACTGGTTGATAATCGAATACATGTTCGAGGCCATTGCATCTTGCTGCTCCTTCATAAATCCTGTTTGCCTTTCCAGTTCTATCCGATAGTTGGTCAATTCTTCGCGTAGGATAGAGAGGGTGTTGGCAAGGTCTTTTTCCTTGAGCACGGCCAGAGTAGGCATGGCCATGCAGAGTAGGAGCCATATCGTAAACAGCTTTATCTTCATATTTTTATCGTATATTGGTGCAAAATTACAGAAAAGAATCGGAATCTGTAAAAAATAAATTATAATTTTGCAGTCAACAACCAAAAACAACTGATAGAAATGATGCTCATTGCCGATAGTGGTGCCACCAAGACCGACTGGGCGCTGATCGTTGCGCCCGGTACCGTACAGCCTTTCCATACTCAGGGTATCAATCCTGTCCACCAGACGGCGGATGATATCCGTTCCATCCTGCAACAGCTCGTCGTACAGTGCCGTGAGTCCTGCGATACCTCCCTGCCCATGCAGGTGTTTTTTTATGGGGCAGGATGCACACCCCAGCAGGCCCCGCTGGTGGCACAATTGTTGACTACCGAATTGGCCATGCTGGCCCAGCGGGTGCAGGTGCAAGTCTTTTCGGACCTGATGGGAGCTGCTCGGGCGCTTTGTGGACGACAGCCGGGTATCGCCTGCATCATGGGAACGGGCTCTAACTCCTGTCTTTATGATGGCGAGGCGATACAGGCCAATACGCCTCCACTGGGCTATATCCTTGGCGATGAGGGCAGTGGTGCATCGTTGGGCAAGCGCCTTTTGCGGGGCCTGTTCAAAGGGCAGTTGGCGGAACATCTGCGCGAGCTCTTTTTGCAGGAATCGGGCTATACATACCCTATATTAATTAATAAGGTGTATCGCCAGCCGCTTGCCAATCGGTTCTTGGCCTCGCTTACTCCCTTCATTTCCCGACATATCGATGAACCTTCCTTGCGCGAGATGGTAGTCGATGAGTTTCGGATGTTTTTCCGTTACAATCTTGCAGCCTATGGACGACGCGACCTGCCTGTACATTTTGTGGGGGGTGTGGCCAACGCTTTCCGCCGTCAGTTGGCACTTGCTGCCGAGGCTGAGGGCTATCAGTTGGGGCAGACGGAACCTGCGCCTATCACAGGTTTAGTGGCTTATCATGTCCAATAAAACGATTGGCAGCCCGACTTCAATCCTAAATAGTTGAAAAAACTTCGTTTTTTCCTTTTTATTGTCTTCGACTTGTGCTATCTTTGGATAA
>JBJEAU010000041.1:6204-7101 GCA_051869355.1 Prevotella sp.
GATGAAAAAAACTTCGTTTTTTCCTTTTTATTGTCTTCGACTTGTGCTATCTTTGGATAAGATACTGGCGTCTCAACAATAAAAGATGAAAAAAACTTCGTTTTTTCCTTTTTATTGTCTTCGACTTGTGCTATCTTTGTACAATGAATTAGAAATGGGTGTGATAAAGACTAATTATTGTGTGTGTTTATGAATAACGCCAACTCTTCTTGGGGCGGAAGGGTGACCGACGTGGAAACCCCGTGGTATGCTGTGCGTCTGTTTACGCCGCGTCTACGAGAAGTGGCCGACTGGATGGCCGATGCGGGTATAGATTATTTTATACCTATGGAGTATCGCATGGTTGCCAAAGGTGAGGGGAGGCCGGTTCGCACGTTGATGCCTGTGGTGCGCAACCTCATCTTCCTGCGCAAGGATAGGGAAGAGCGGCAGTTCAGGACACTGATAGCCAGCGTCCCTTACAAGGTGAGCGTGGTGCGCAAAGGCAAGGATACGGGGGAATACTACGAGATTCCTCATCGGCAGATGTGGGAATTTCAAATTATGTGTAACCCGGAGATTGAACTGAAGCGCTATTTGTCGGAAGACGAGGCCAAACTGAAGGCCGGACAACCCGTGGAAGTGAAGTGGGGGCCTCTCAAAGGACTTACGGGCAAACTGGTTCGGGCCAGCAAGAAGTATTACCTGTTGAAAGAGGTGCCGGGAGTAGGTGTCATGATCAAGGTAAGTCGTTGGTGCTGTGTGGCCATTAAGAATAAGGAAAAAACGAAGAATCAATGAATCAATAGGAAAAAGGGTAAAAAAGAGGCTTTACTGCCCGTCTTTTTTACCCTTTTTCCTTTGTTTACAGGCCTTTCTTGAGATGTTGTTATGCCCTCACCCTATCCCATGCCCTCC
>JBJEAU010000041.1:7201-15633 GCA_051869355.1 Prevotella sp.
GTTTACAGGCCTTTCTTGAGATGTTGTTATGCCCTCACCCTATCCCATGCCCTCCATTCGCCCGATGGGGCGAGGGAACTCCTGCCATATAAATAATTCAGACCGAGGTGAAGGCGTCCATATCAGCCCGGAGGGCTGTACGCTGAGTAACCGAGGGGCAACGCCCTCGGTCAGACGGCACCTAAACCCATCGTAGCCTGAAAGGCTGTACTTCGGGTGTGTGATGTATTGCCCTCCAGGCAATAGGGCGTTGCCGCCTGTGCTGTCCGCGGGCGGTGCCTGCGGTTACTACTTGTACAGCCCTACGGGCTATGAGCATCAGCAGCATAGCCCCGAGGGGGCGACACAGTATAGCACAGGGCGTGAGCCCTGTGTATTAGTTAGCCTCTACAGCTATGAGTCCTGTAAGGACGACATAAAAGGCCAACCCTCATTATGTCGCCCATTCAGGGCTCGTAGGATGTGTGGAGATGCGCGTGCTCACAGGGTTTGCACCCTGTGCTGGAATATGTCGCCCACTTCGGGGCTCGTTGGCTACGGCCACACTATTGGCGTCTTCTGTCACTTTGAGTGCCCTCACCCTATCCCTCGCCCCGTGGGAGAGGGATAGGATGAGGGCACCATAAGAGACACCCGATGTGTCTCCGGCCTCCATGAGGGCACCATTGCGGGCTCACCCAAATCTTAATTCCTCATAGCTTGCACATTACGCTGAAGACGGTGTCCTGCCCAAGCCCTCTTATCTGTCAAAATTCGCTGGTGAAATGGAACTTGATGTGCTTGAAGTCTTGCTGAGCCATTGACAGTACATAGCCGCTATCGGCAAGGAACACATCGCGGCCCTCTATATCCTTGGCGATATATTGGTATTTGCGTTTCTTGAAGTTCTCATACTCAGCAGCATCGTCGCTCTCTATCCAGCATGCCTTGTGCAGATGCACGGGCTCCCAGCGGCAGCGGGCGCCATACTCGTTTTCGAGACGGTATTGGATGACCTCAAACTGCAGTTGGCCTACTGTTCCCACGATGCGGCGGTTGTTGAACTGGTTGACAAAGAGCTGCGCCACACCCTCGTTCATCAGTTGTTCCAGACCCTTGATAAACTGCTTCGACTTCATGGGGTCGTCATTCTCGATGTATTTGAACAGTTCCGGCGAGAAACTGGGCAGTCCACGGAAGTGCATCAGCTCGCCCTCGGTCAGCGTGTCACCGATTTTGAAGATGCCGTTGTCGGGCAGACCTACGATGTCGCCGGGGTAAGCCTCGTCGATGGTCGATTTGCGCTGCGCCATAAACTGCGTGGGCGACGAGAAGCGCACGGTCTTCCCCAGTCTTACGTGCGTATAGGGCTGGTTGCGCTGGAAACGGCCCGAGCAAACCTTGCAGAATGCGATACATGAGCGGTGGTTGGGGTCGATGTTGGCGGTAATCTTGAAGATAAATCCGCTGAATTTCGGCTCCGTCGGTTCCACCATGCGCTCTTCTGCCTTGGTGGGGCGAGGACTCGGGGCTATCTGCACAAAGCAGTCGAGCAGTTCCTGCACACCGAAGTTGTTGAGCGCGCTGCCAAAAAACACGGGAGCCACGTCGGCCGACCGGTAGGTGTCCACCTCAAAGGCCGGATACACGCCGTCTACCAGTTCCAGATCATCGCGGAGCTGCTGTGCCTCGCGCTCCCCCACGTGCTGGTCCAGTTCGTGGCTGGCTATGTCTACCTCCACTTTCTCCGTCACGCGCTGTTTGTTGGGCGTGAAGAGGTTGAGCTGTTGCTCGTAGATATTGTACACACCCTTGAACCGCAAGCCTTGGCCGATGGGCCATGAGAGCGGACGCACATGGATCTGCAGTTCCTCTTCCAATTCGTCGAGCAGGTCAAACGGGTCGCGTCCTTCGCGATCCATCTTGTTGACAAAGATGATGACAGGCGTATTGCGCATGCGGCATACCTCCATCAGCTTGCGGGTCTGCGTCTCCACACCTTTCGCCGAATCCACCACGATGATGGCCGAATCGACCGCGGTGAGCGTGCGATAGGTGTCTTCGGCAAAGTCCTGGTGGCCAGGCGTGTCGAGAATGTTGACCTTATAGTCGTGATAGTCAAACTCCATGACCGAAGTAGACACCGAGATACCTCTTTGTTTCTCAATATCCATCCAGTCTGAGGTGGCTGTCTTCCTGATCTTGTTGCTTTTTACTGCTCCTGCCACTTGGATCTGTCCTCCGAAGAGCAGGAATTTCTCGGTGAGCGTCGTCTTACCGGCATCCGGGTGCGAGATGATGGCAAACGTTCTTCTGCGTTCTATTTCGTTCATTGTCGTTCTGTGTTATGCTTGTTCTAATTGGCGGATGCACTCGGCCAGACTCTCTTCCCAGTGCGGAATCTCTATGCCGTAGGCCTGCTTGATCTTGGTCTTGTCGAGCACGCTGTAGTGGGGTCGCTGAGCCGGAGTGGGATACTCTGCCGTGTGCAGCGGGCGCACGTGGCAGCTGCTGATGCCGGCCATGCGGTGGATGGCTTTGGTGAAGTCGTACCAGCTGGCGGTACCCTCATCGGTAAAGTGATAGACCCCCGGTCTGATGCCTTGTCGGATGGCGGTCATGATGGCGCTTGCCAAGTCGCGGGCATAGGTGGGTGTACCTATCTGGTCGAAGACCACACCCAGTTCCTGGCGTTCGCGCCCCAGCCGGAGCATGGTCTTCACAAAATTGTTGCCATAGGTGGAGTACAGCCATGCCGTGCGTAGGATCATGGTGCGTTGGCAATGGTCCTGTGCGGCCGTCTCCCCCTCCAGTTTGGTGCGTCCGTACATACTGTTGGGGCAAGGCTCGTCGGTCTCCACGTAGGGAGTGTGGTGTGTACCGTCAAATACATAGTCGGTAGACACCTGTATCAGAAAGCCGCCCCTGTGCTCGATGGCATCAGCCAGATAGGCCGGTGCCACCGCGTTGAGCTTGTGGCAGAGCTGGGGGTCGCTCTCGGCCTTGTCCACAGCGGTGTAGGCGGCACAGTTTACGATACCGTCTATCTCGTGGTCGTCTACATAGGCTTGTATGGCCTCGGCGTCGGTGATGTCGAGGTCTTGTACGTCGGTGTTGAAGAATCTGTGCTCACGGCAAGCAGCCTGTTGCAGTTGCAGTTCGTTGCCCAGTTGTCCGTTACACCCGGTGATAAGTATGTTCATAGCTCTTGTTTAATCGTCTTCAAACTTCAGTCCCTCTGTATTATCCTTGATATAATAGTCGGAGAGCAGTCCCACAAAGGTCGTGATCTCCTTGATGGCACGCTCCGTCTCGGGCGAAATCTCCTTTTTCTGCAGCCGCAGCATCAGGATGCCATACAGTGCGTCGAGACAGGTCTCTATCTCGTTCAGTTGCTTGTCGCCCTTGTTGCGCAGTTCCACGATAAAGGGCAGTGCCTTGTAGTAGGCAGCGCCGTAAAACGGGAATTTGGACGATTGCAGCAACCGGTGGTGCAGGTCCACCACATCGCTCAGCAGCACCTCGTTGATCTGCAGGTGGCCGTACTCGCGTTTACCCTCCTCGTTCATCATGCGGACGAGGTTGCCGAACCAGTCTATTTCCTCGCTGCGTTGCTCGTCCGAGTAGTTGAATCTGCCGATATACTCGCGCTTGATTACGGGCAGCGAGCAGCCGTAAGCGCGTATGATGTCCTCGATCTGCCACATATACAGCAGATACTCGGCAATAGACTTCTTTCTGAGTTCTTGTGCTACAAACATTAGTAACTGAAAGTGTATAGATTGAATGTGGTGCCAATCAGCATCAGCAGCGAGAAGAAGATGACCAGGCTGCCTATCACCTTATTGATGATAAGGATGCCGTTGGTGTCAAACTTTTCCCTGATCTTGTCGATGAGCCATGTCAGTCCAAACCACCACAGCAGCGCACCCACCACAATGCTCATATAGCCCAGGGTCATCTCGATGGGATGGTTGGGCACGACAAAGGCAAACTGGGCGAAGGTACCGATGAACAGAAAGATGATGAGGGGATTGGAGAACGTGACAAAAAACGCGGTGATGCCATTGTGGAGCAGAGACCCTTTCTTGTTGCCGCTGCGGTGCATCTTGCGGGTGGGATTGGCACGGAAACAGCAGATGCCGAAAACCAGCAGGATGATGCTTCCGATGATCTGCAGCCAAAACTTGTTGGTGGGATTGGTGATGAGGTCCATGACAAAACTCATACCCAGACCCGACAGCAGCGCATAGATGATATCGCTCACGGCAGCACCGATGCCGGTGACAAATCCGTACCAGCGCCCTTTGTTCAGGGTGCGCTGTATGCACAGCACGCCTACCGGTCCCATAGGAGCGGACGCAATGATACCGATGAGCACACCCTTCAGTATCAGCGCAAGGAGATCTATCTGAAATGGAAAAGCCATATCGTCTGCAAATTTACAAAATTAACTTGAAACAGGAAACCACAGATAGGAAAAATGTACTATGGGCATAAATTTTTCCGCTTAATGTTTGTCGGATATGAGTTTTTTCTTTACCTTTGTCTAATATTATGAATCTATAACTAAAAATTAAATTTTAACGATATGGACGCACAGAATGAATTGAAGCCGTATGTAATAGGTCTTGACCTTGGCGGTACGAACTCAGTATTTGGAATCGTTGACAGCCGTGGCGAAATTAAGGCTACCACTGCCATCAAGACACAAATCTATGAGAATGTGGACGACTACGTGGCTGCATCGGTAGAAGCCCTGCAGATCATCATCGACCAGGTGGGTGGTATCGATAAGATCAAGGCGATGGGTATCGGAGCACCCAACGGTAATTACTACAACGGCACCATAGAGTTTGCTCCTAACCTCAAGTGGGGTCACGACGGCGTTGTGCCATTGGCAGACCTCTTCTCTAAAGCATTGGGCATCCCTGTAGCGCTGACCAATGACGCCAATGCTGCCGCTATCGGCGAGATGACCTACGGTGTGGCACGTGGTATGAAAAACTTTATCGTGATCACCCTGGGTACAGGCGTGGGTTCCGGTATCGTGGTCAATGGCCAGCTGCTCTATGGCAGCGACGGTTTCGCCGGCGAGTTGGGTCACGTGGTGGTACGTCCGTCGAATGGCCGTGCCTGCGGATGTGGCCGCAAGGGCTGTCTGGAGGCATACTGCTCGGCTACGGGTGTGGCTCGTACCGCACGCGAGTTCCTGGCTACCCGCGAAGACGCTTCTTTGCTCCGCGAACTCAATCCTGAGGATATCACATCGCTCGACGTGGCTATCGCAGCAGGCAAGGGCGACGAGATGGCTAAGGAAATCTTCGACTTCACAGGCGAGCTTCTCGGTGAGGCTTGTGCCAACTTTGCCGCTTTCTCTTCTCCCGAGGCATTCATCTTCTTCGGTGGCTTGACCAAGGCCGGCGACCTCATCATGAAACCTATCCTCAAGGGCTACAATGAGCATGTGCTCAATATCTACAAGGGTAAGGCCAAGTTCCTCGTCAGCGCACTCGACGGTTCTTCTGCTGCCGTACTCGGTGCCTCTGCAGTGGGCTGGGATTTGTAAGACTTACGTTTATATAATAGGTTATAAACTTGGGCGGGATCCGATGGTGGGTCTCGCCTTTTTTTGAAGCATCGTTTTTCGGGACTGAAAAGGGCGTTTGGTGGGCGTATCGCAAATGCCGTACGCCCGTATGGCATTTGGAGTACGAGCGTATGGCATTTGGTGTACGGCCGTACGGCATTTGGTGTACGGTCATCAGATGCTGTATCGGGCACGGACAACGGGGATGTTTGGGGGGCGATAGACAGGATAGGGGAGGGTGAAAATATAAACAATGGAGGCTGCAAATGGCAATTCCTTGCCGCTTGCAGCCTCCAACTATAATATTTTATTCTGTTTATGGATTGGTGTACTGGATAGTCGCTTGGCCTGACTTCCAGTTGTTGGGAAGATAATAACTGAAACCAGCTAACATTTCATGCGAAAAAGAATCTTTTGGTGACAATTTTTTCACAGCATCAAAGCCCCGAAGTGGGCGACATCGTATAGCACAGGGCGCGAGCCCTGTGTATCGGTCGTGTGTGATGTATTGCCCTCCAGGCAATAGGGCGGTGCGGCCTGTGTTGTCCGCGGGCGTTGCCTGCGGTTACTACTTGTACAGCCCTACGGGCTATGACCATCTGCCTCATAGCCCCGAGGGGGCGACATCATATAGCACAGGGCGTGAGCCCTGTGTATCGGTTATCCTCCACTGCTATGAGTCCTGTAAGGACGACATAACAGTCCACCCCGTATGATGTCGCCCACTTCGGGGCTCATTGGCTGCGGCCGCGCTGTTTTTCAAGTGACGAAGTCAGGGAAAAAAGGGGCTTTCCGTACACCTGATGGTGGTTGGCAAGCCCCCTTTATAAGGTTTTATGGATGAGGTTACTCCAAAATCTTGGTCATATTGAAGGCAGAGATTTTGCCGTCCGGCCCCACGGTAGCCTTGATCTGGTAGCGTGCATGCTTCTCCTTGGAGGCATCGGAGCGGTCTATGTCTTGCGTAGCAGAAAACTGGACGGTGTACTCGTACTCGTCGATGCCCACTTCGCGCTTGTCTATCAGGATATCGTCGCCCATCGACCAGAGCATCGAGGTGATATCGTCCTTATAGATGCGGTGCATGAAGGTGATGACATCGCCCTTGGTAGCATCGGTCTTGCCGAGAAACGAGGTGAGGAAAGAGGCCACGGTGCTGCCGAGACCGTCTTCGTTGCGGGTATTGATGCTTTGGAAGAAGTGTCTGAACAGGGTGGTGATGGCGGTGCGCTCATCGGGCTGCACGTTCTTGGCCTTGCTGGCCCGCATGGCATCGTTGGCCTCGTCGATGTGCTCTCCGTTGGCATGGTTGTCTATATACGACTGGTACGAAGCCTCAGTATCTTCGGCCAGCGCCGTCTGCCAGTCGAGCGAATCGATACGCCGTATCGCCTCTTGTTCATGGGCGCTGCCCGGATACTTGCTCATATAGGCGGCTATGGCGGTGCGTGTGCCGCTGACCAGGGCGTCGGTCCATTCGGCCTCGGCCGCATTGAGCTGCGACAGGTGCACCTCTATGGAGTCGCGGTGGGCTTGGGGTGCAGAGGTGTAGGTGTCGAGATAGCTCTGCAGCACGGCCGGGTCTTTGCTGGTGAGCGCATACTCATAGGCATCGTTCTCTTTGCCGTTATGGGCGTTGATGTAGAAATAGGCTGCCACGCCACATACGATGGCAAGGACAATGATGACAGAGGCCACGATGAGGCCAAGGTTTTTCTTGTGCGGGGTTTCGGGTGCTGGGGTGGGGGTGTCAGGTGCCGGGGTGATACCCTGTGCTGGTGGGGTTGCCGTAGGCGCGGTGGGTGTGGGCGCTGTGGGATGGTTGCATGCCGGACAGGAGGGCTGATGGTTGATGTATAACTGGCCGCACTGGGGGCATCGGATGATCTTTCCTGCTATTTCCACGCCGCAGGAGGGGCAGACGGGTGCTTTGTCGCTTACAGCGTGCCCGCACTCGGGACATTTGATGATTGCCATAATGCTCTGTATGTTTTTAAAGTCTGTTTATCGGTGTCTGAATCTGATTTCCCGTAACCGGTGGTCGCCCATGAAACGGCTCTTGTCCACATGTCCGTTGATGCCGTTGATACGCCCCTTGGCCGTGTACTGCCACAGCGTGATGTCGCGGCCGTCTTGGAGCACGGGTTCGCGCTTGGTGTATTGGGCTATCATGATCTTGTAGTCGTCGAGCAAATGTTGGAAATTGTGGTCGTAAAAGTTGGCGCCCGTATAGATGAGCGGCTTTTGGCGGTAAGCCTTTTCCACGAGTTTGAGAAACTTGAAGACCGAGTCCCTGAACTCCTCTTGCGACAGTCCGCTGCGTGTCTCGATGTCTATCATCGGTATCAGGTCCTGGTCTTCGGGCCTGCACTGTGCCATGAAGTTGCGGAGCTGGGTCTCTTGGGGAATACGGGCGCGGTAGAAGTGGTAGGAACCCACCTTGAGCCCGTTCTGATGCGCCATGTCTATGTTTCTTCTGTACTTGTCGTCGATGTTGTCGCCACCCTCGGTCGCCTTCAGGTAGACGTACGCCATCTTGGCGTTTTCTCCTATGGCCTCCCAGAACACATTGCCCTGATAGTGGCTGAGGTCGATACCGTGGATATGGCTGCAAGAGTCCTCACACTCGGTCTGGGCATGCACCGCCGCGGCGAGAATGAGGGTATATAGTGTGATGATAATGCGATTCATACCTGCAAAGTTACTGCTTGTCGGGCGCAATGCAAAAAAAATAACATTTTTTTAAATTCTAAGGGGTGTGGTCCTTCTTATGTGATAACGACAACTAAGACATAATTCATAATTCATAATTCATAATTCATAATTCACAATTCATAATTCATAGTTGTCCCTGTTGTCGTTA
>JBJEAU010000042.1:0-3040 GCA_051869355.1 Prevotella sp.
GGTTGTATAAGTTGTCGTCTTAAATATTAACGACAACAGCGACAACTAAAACAACACTTCCCATTGTCTCGGTTGTATAAGTTGTCTAAGTTGTCGTTAATAATAAATAAAGTTGTCGTTAATGTAAGTCTAAGTTGTCGTGAGAGCATATACAGGAGGCAAAGGAGGCAAATAGAGACCGTACGGCATTTGCGATACGGGCGTACTCCATATGCGATACGCTCGTACGGCATTTGCGATACGACCGTACTCCAAATGCCGTACGGTCTCTATCTGCCTCCTTTGCCATCAAGAAACGGGACTTCCGGGTGATAGGAAGCATGGGATGGAAAAGGACATGTCATAGATAACAACCTATAAGCAGCACAGGGCACTCGAATAACAATTTATTACTTTTTGTTTTGTTATTCTGAACAAAATGATTATATTTGCACAAAATATACAAGAAGTTATTACATTCATTACAAGTTATTCCTATTTAGAAAAGAAGCGACAAACGCCTATGAAGAAGTTTACTTTTATCGTGCTGGCCATGCTGGTTTCTGCCATCGCCCGCGCGTACGATTATCCCTACCTGACCTTCCAGCGCACCGACGGCACCCAGACCTCGGTAGCGGTAGCCAACCTGACGCTGACCGTGGCCGACGGCCAACTGGTGGCGCAAAATGCGGACACCAAGGAGACGTTCCCGCTCGCCGAACTGAGCCGCATGTTTTTCGCGGCCGAGCCTACAGGCATCGTGGAACTGGAGGCCGAGACCCAAACCGTCCAAGTAGAAGTGTACACGCTCACGGGCATGCGTATCGGACAGTTTGAGACGGCCGCGCAAGCCCGCCAACAACTGGCACGCGGCACCTATCTCCTCAAACACAATGGTAAGACCCTCAAAATAGTGAAACCATGAAGAAGAAGATACTCTCTCTGGCCGCCGCAACGATGATCATAGCGGCACAGGCCCAGACACTGAACGTACAGGTGGGCAATGTGACCTATGCCTTCAGCGCCGCACAAACCGGTGACATGACCTACACCGGCGGCACCCAACTCACGATTCAGGGCAAGACACTGACACTGGGCGAGATAGACCGGATGTATATAGACGACACGACGGTGAAGGACAACACGGTGACCGTGAGTTACAGCGGCACGGCAGCCAGCGTGACCGTGGCCGGCAACATCGCCCAATATGTGACCCCCACTGTGGCAGGGGCACACGTGGCAATCGCCCAGCGTGCGGATGTGGGCGACGATACCTGCGGAGAAATCACCTATTCGCTCTCGGGCGAGTCGGCCGATGGCGCCTTTGCGCTGACAGGCGACTACAAGGCTACCCTCGAACTGCGCGGCCTGACGCTCACCAACCCCTCGGGAGCCGCCATCGACCTGCAGGACGGCAAGCGCATGGCCATGAGCGTGAAGAGTGGCACCACCAACACGCTCACCGATGGAAACGGTGGCTCGCAAAAGGGCTGTATCGTCTGCAAAGGCCATCTGGAACTCAAGGGTCAAGGCTCGCTCACCGTCTACGGCAACACTTCGCACGCCATCTATGCCAAGGAGTATGTGGAGATGAAGAATTGTACGGTCCAAGTGGCCAAAGCGGTGAAGGACGGCATCAACTGTGCACAGTATCTGCTGCTGGAGAGCGGCACGCTCAACATATCTGGCATCGGGGATGATGCCGTGCAGGTGTCGTACAAGGACGATACCGACCGGGAGGCGGAAGATACGGGAAGCATCACCATCAGCGGAGGCACCATCACCGCCAGCGTCACGGGCACGGCCTGCAAGGCGCTCAAGGCCGACGGCGACATCTCCATCAGCGGCGGCACGCTGACTCTCTCGACGAGCGGTGGCGGCCAGTGGGACGAGGAAGATGCGAAGACCAAGGCGGCATCGTGTATCAGTGCCGACGGCAACATACAGATCAGCGGTGGCACCCTGACCCTCACGAGCACGGGATGTGCCGGCAAGGGTATCAGTTGCGACGGCCATCTCTCCATCAGCGGCGGCGACATCGGCATCAGCACGTCGGGCGGTGTCTTTGCCTACATCAACGGACAGGAATATACCGACTATACAGGCAACACCGACAACATAGCCAGCGACTACAAGTCGTCGCCCAAGGGCATGAAGGCCGACGGTGAGGTGACGATTGACGGCGGCAACATCCGCGTGACCACCACCGGCATGGGTGGCGAGGGCATCGAGAGCAAGGCGGTGCTCACCATCAACGACGGCACGCTCTACATCAACGCCTACGACGACGGGCTCAACGCCGCTACACACCTATACATCAAGGGAGGCGACATCACGTGCATCTCGTCGCGCAATGACGGCATAGACTCTAACGGAAACCTGTATATCAGCGGCGGAACGATACGCACATTCGGCGGAGCGTCGATGGAATGTGGACTGGATGCCAACGACGAGGCCGGCTATTCGGTCATCATCACGGGCGGCACGGTATTGGCCGTGGGCGGACGCAACTCCACCCCGTCTTCATCGGCCTCTACACAGCCCTACGTGAGCAGTTCGTCCACAGCCTCTGCCAACGCCACCGTCACCCTCGCCAACGGCAGCACGGTCCTGGCCTCGCTCACCATCCCTGCTGAATACGCAGCCAGCACCACAGGCGGCAGCACGGGTGGCAAGGGTGGTTTTGGCGGCCCCGGCGGCAGCAGCTCAGGCAGTTCGGCCATGCTCCTGTCGTGTCCAGGACTGACCAAGGGAAGCAGCTACACCCTCACGGTGGGCAGCAGCACCAGCACCGTTTCTGCCAAATAACAACCACGGCAACACGATGAAAAGAGGCAAAAGTACCGACAAAATGAAAAATTTGTCGGTACTTTTGTAAAAAATCGGCATTTGATGCTGATAGTATCGAAAAAAGTGTTACTTTTGTGCAGTTTTAAATAAAAATTGCATAAACAATCACATTTTACCGCAAACCTATCGATGAAAAGAGCCCTCCACACGTTATGTGCAGTCTTCTGCGCAATAGGCATGCAGGCACAAGATGCCCAACTACTGAACCTGA
>JBJEAU010000043.1:0-15323 GCA_051869355.1 Prevotella sp.
CCCTGAAAGGGCGACACACTACAGCACAGGGTGCAAACCCTGTGAAAATAAGACATACCCCCTACCCCACGAGCCCTGTAAGGGCGACATAAAAACAAATGAGGGACACTCCCACCACCACGGCGGGCGGCGGGAAGGATGACAAATGTGTTAACATTGTGCTAATTATTCGTAATTCATTTCTGCCTTTCATTTTTTTTCTATTAATTTGCATTATAATCATCAAAACACGCAATCATTATGGGAAAAGGGAAAAAAGGCGGAAAAAGATACACCAAACGGCAGGTTGAAGAAATGCTGATGGCACTCTTCACCGCACATCCGGGACAGACACTCACGTTTAAGGAAATCTTCAAGGCACTGCGTTTAGACACACACCCTGCCAAAATGCTGGCCGTGGACGTGATGGAGGAGATGGCATGGGACGATGCCATCACCAAGGTGAGCGTCAACTCCTACAAACTCAACACCGAGGGACAGGTACAGGACGGCGTGTTCAGACGCAAGGCCAACGGCAAGAACTCGTTCATACCCGACGGCGGCGACAAGCCCGTCTTCGTATCGGAAAGAAACTCGATGTCGGCACTCGACGGCGACCGCGTGCGCGTATCGTTTATGGCACGCCGCAGAAACCATATCAAGGAGGCACAGGTGATTGAAATCCTGCAACGCAAGAAAGACACCTTCGTGGGCAGACTGCGCGTAGACAGGGACATCGCTTTCTTGGTGACCAACGATACACTCTTCACGCACGACATACTCATCCCCAAAAACAAGCTGAAGAAGGGCAAGACCGACGACAAGGCCGTGGTGCGCGTGGTAAGCTGGCCCGACGAAAACCACAAGAATCCCGTGGGCGAGGTGGTGGATATCCTGGGACCCGCTGGCGACAACGATGTGGAGATGAACACCATCCTGGCGCAGTACGGGCTGCCCTACAAGTATCCGAAGGCCGTGGAGGAGGCGGCCGAGAAGATTACCGGAGAGATCACGGCCGAGGATGTGGCCGAGCGCGAGGACTTCAGAGACACGTGGACCTGCACCATCGACCCGCACGATGCCAAGGACTTCGACGATGCCCTCTCCATCAAGCGGCTCGACAACGGTCTGTATGAGGTGGGCGTGCATATCGCCGACGTCTCGCACTATGTGAAAGAGGGCGACATCATCGACCGCGAGGCCCAGCGGCGTGCCACGTCGGTCTATCTGGTAGACCGCACCATCCCCATGCTGCCTGAACGGCTCTGCAACTTTGTCTGCTCGCTCAGACCCGACGAGGACAAACTCTGCTACAGCGTCGTCTTCGACCTCGACGACAATGCCGACATCAAGCGGTTCCGCATCGTGCACACCATCATACGCTCCAACAAGCGGTTTGCCTACGAGGATGCCCAAAAACTGCTCGAAGACAATGGCGTGGTGGACAGCACGGGCACGCCGGCACCCGCTCCCGGGCCTGAGGGCTACAAGGGCGAGTTTGCCGAGCAGGTCATCACCCTCGACAGGCTGGCCAAGCGGCTGCGCGAGAAACGGTTTAAGAGCGGCGCGGTGAAGTTTGATTCCGAAGAACTGCACTTCGACGTGGACGAGCAGGGCAAGCCGCTGCGCTGCTACTTCAAGCGGTCGAAGGATGCCAACAAACTGATCGAGGAGTTCATGCTGCTGGCCAACCGCACGGTGGCAGAGAGCGTGGGACGTGTGCCCAAAGGCAAGAAGGCCAAGGTGCTCCCCTATCGTGTGCACGACAATCCCGACCCACAGAAGATGGAGACGCTGCGCGAGTTTATCGTCAAGTTCGGCTACAAGGTGAAGACCGACGGCACACGCGGCGCGATGGCCAAGAGCCTCAACAAGCTCATGGACGACAGCGAGGGCCGGCCGGAACAGAAGATGATACAGCGCGTGGCGCTGAGGGCGATGATGAAGGCCAAATACACGGTACACAACATCGGACACTTCGGTCTGGCGTTCGACTATTACACCCACTTCACCAGCCCCATCCGCCGTTACCCGGACACGATGGTGCACCGGCTGCTCACCAAGTATCAGGCAGGAGGACGGTCGGCCAACGAGAAGCACTACGAGGAACTCTGCGTACACAGTTCGGACATGGAGCAGATTGCCCAGAATGCCGAGCGCGACTCGATCAAGTACAAGATGGTGGAGTATATGGGCGACAAGCTCGGGGAAGAATACGATGCGCATATCAGCGGCATCACCTCCTATGGTATCTATGCCGAAATAGACGACAATCACTGCGAGGGCATGGTGCCGATGCGGGATCTGGACGACGACTACTACGACTTTGACGAGCGCAACTTCTGCTTGGTGGGACGGCGGAGACACCATCGCTACCAGCTGGGCGACCCCATCCGCATACGGGTGGCCGCAGCCAACGTGGAGAAGAAGCAGCTCGACTTTGTCATTGTGCCCAATAAGAAGAAATGAAGATACACTTCAACCACAAGGAAGAACTGTGGAACTCGTGGAGCCACGCCGGAGGCATCGCCTTAGGGGCTGTCTTCGGCGTGGTGTTCATGGTCTGGTGCTGTAGGAGCGACAATGCCTGGGCCACGGCGGGTATCATACTCTACCTCTTTGGCATGCTCTGCTCCTACGTGGCATCTACGGTGTACCACGCATTGAGCGCCCGGTCGGTGTGGAAGGAGCGCCTGCGCCGCTGGGACCACGCCGCCATCTACTGGCACATCGCCGGCTCGTACTCGCCCATCACGCTGGTGGCACTCAGAGACGAGGGAGCATGGGGCTGGGGACTGTTCGTGTTTGTCTGGGCATGCGCCATCGTGGGCACTGTCATGTCGTTTGTCAGACTCAAGGACCACAGCAACTTGGAGACTTTGTGCTTCGTGGGCATGGGACTGTCGGTGCTGGTAGCCTTCGGGCCACTCATCGATGCCGTGAGCGTGTCGGCCATCTCGTGGCTCATCGCCGAGGGCGTGGCCTACATCACAGGTGCCGTGTTTTATAGCCTCAACAAGCGTCGGTACATGCACACCGTGTTCCACTTTTTTGTACTGCTCGGCTCCCTGTGTCACCTCATCTGCGTGTGGGACGTGTTGATGCAGTACCTTTAATACTTAAAATATACTAAAATAATGGCCGTTCGCTTGGCACATTAATAACTATTGGCTAATTTTGCCTTATCGGATTGTATTGCCATACCCATCACTGTCGACAATAGGGTGTGGATTTGTGGAGTGATAGACAGTAAAGATTAGCAAGAAGTGAATTTTAACGTGAATGTAATAGCAGGCCCTGCAGGTGCTTGGCATGAGAGATGTCGGCATACGAGTAAGGTCTGAACCAGTCAGCGAGGCGGGTACGGGAAATGTATGTGCCTCCCCATCCCCGCATTGACCATGCGGAGCTCCGTCCTTTTTTCAGTTTAGTGAATCGAAATGGATATTAACTAAATAAAAAAAAGGAAGATTATGAAAACAAGAAGGTTACTCCTAATGACAATGCTGGCATTGCTGGCATCTGTAACGTATGCTGTAAGTGTTACTATAGGTGATTTGAAATACACCTATAATGACTTGTTCCAAGAATCAGGCACTGCAAGTGTATCTTTAGCAAACTTTAAAGCCACCTCAGTTACAATCCCTGCTACCGTAGTGATTAAAGGGACGACGTACAAGGTGACAGCTATTGATAATTATGGATTCTGCCAGGAAACTAACAATACACTTACTTACACTTATAATGGCAATTCCTATACTATAGATGGTAGTAGGTATAATAATACTGTTCTTCAATCGGTTACGTTTGAACAACCCTCTAATATAACTACCATAGGTAGCCACGCTTTCAACAGCTGCACTAAATTGGAGTCTATCGTTATCCCCAATAGTGTCACCTCAATGGGTACAGCTGCTTTTAAGGGCTGTATCAGTTTGACAGATGTACGCTTCCAGACAAAAGAGGATGGAACCGTAAACTTGAAGACAATTCCCACACAGTGCTTCAGATATTGTCCGTTTACTTCCATTGAAATTCCGGAGGGCATAACCAAAATTGGAGATGAAGCTTTCCAGTTTAATTTTTATCTGAAGACGATGAAATTGCCAAATACATTGACAACCATCGGTACCCATTTCCTTTGCGATGCAAAATCCATCACCACACTGACCATTCCTGCCAGTGTTACCTATATAGATGGTGCTGCATTCCACGGTTGTGAGAACCTTAAAACAGTTTATCTGCTTGGCCCAGCCTCTACTTTGAAAGCAAATGATGACTCCAGTGAGACCTTTGGACCCAACAAAGAACAAGAATATGCACCTAATTGCGAAAAAGTAACAAACTGTACATTCTGGGTACTTGAGGAATACGAGACAGGCTATACCTCTGACAAGGTTTGGAAGAAGGTTGACCAGCCCAACAATACCGACGGCAATGATATTAAGTGCATCCAGAATACGACCCGTACATTTGCACAAGGATGGGGTACTGCCATATTCCCGAAAGTAGTAGAAAACTTCAGACAAACTGCAGGACAAGAAGCCAAGGTGGCAAGAATGGTAAAGGCCGTAAGAGATGATAGTGATATGAACCTCTACCACCTCACTTTCCAAGTAGTGGAAGGTGAAAACATTCCTGCCAAGGAGCCTCTGATGATTTATAGTCCTAAAGAATGGACATGCGCAATGTACAACACGGTAGATGAAACTGATGCTGCCTTTAAGCTGGAAATGACCAATCCGTTCACCACTACCGTAACCGTAGAAAACGAACAAACCTCTAAGGTACGCATGATCGGTAAATATCTGGGTGGTGAGAAGTTGGTGAAATGGGATTTCTACTTCATGAACGACAAGTTCTGGCGTGTACCTGATGATGACAATGCTGCTACGATGGGTAGCTTCCGCTGCTACTGGAAGGTAGACCGCGACGGTATCAAGCAAGATGTGGCCAGCTTCAGCAAGATGTCGTTTGGTGATAACATTCCTACAGCCATTGAAGGCATAGAGACAGAGCCTACCAAGGTTCAGGTAGAGGTTTACGACCTCAATGGCCGTCGTATCTACCAGAAGAAGGAGTCGCTGCCACGCGGCCTCTATATCATCAACGGAAAGAAAGTAATCATCAAATAAAACTATTGGAGGACTATAACAATGAAGAAGATATATATCAAACCCGAGATAAGCACCATCGTATGCCAGACCACACCCATTTTGGGAGAAAGCCAACTCCCAAAAATTGACGGATCGGTAGAGGGCACAGACGATTCATGGGAATTTGGCGGTGATGGAAACAGTACTCACATTCCCGGTGCAAAGCCATTCGACCCATGGAATGTATGGGAAGATTAAGCAGACAGTTCCACAAACCTAACATTTAACCTTATACGGCCGCGCTATCCAATTCATTGGGAGCGCGGCCGTAGCGCATCTGATAGGCAGGATATCAGTTGGCAGGGCCAAATGCCACCTTTACGGCGCTAATCATGGCATTTAGCACCCGTAAATGCCATGTTTGCGCTATGGATGGGTGGTGGATCCCCGCTCTGCCCAGTCGCCCCAGTCGAGCTGGCGGTAGCTGATGGCCTCGGCAATATGGGCTTGCTGCACTTGGGAAGAGGCGGCAAGGTCGGCTATGGTGCGGGCCACCTTGAGGATGCGGCTGTAGGCGCGAGCCGAAAGGCGCAGACGCTCCATCGCCATGCGGAGCATATCGAATCCGGCTGCATCGGGCTCGGCAAACTGGTGTATCATGCGCTCGGTCATTTGGGCATTGCAGTAGATGCCTTTAAAGTCCTTGAACCGCTCGGTCTGTATCTCCCGTGCCCGGATGACACGATCCCTGATGGCGGCACTTGGCTCGCCGGGCGCGGCCTGTGAGATGTCCTTGAAGGGTACCGGCATAATCTGGCACTGGATATCGATACGGTCGAGCAGCGGGCCGCTAATCTTGCCCAAGTAGCGCTGTATCTGGCCAGGCAGACAATGGCAGTGATGGGTGGGGTCGCCGTAATACCCGCAGGGACAGGGATTCATAGAGGCGATAAACTGGAAGTTGCAGGGATACTCGATGCTGTATTTGGCGCGGCTGATGGTGATTTTTCGGTCTTCGAGCGGCTGCCGGAGCACCTCAAGGGTGCGCTTGTTGAATTCGGGCAACTCGTCTGCAAAGAGCACACCATTGTGTGCCAGGCTTATCTCACCCGGCAACGGATTGCTTCCGCCTCCCACAAGCGCCACTTCGGAGATGGTATGATGAGGACTACGAAACGGACGCTGCCCGATGAGCGAGGTGTCCTTGCCCAGTTTGCCAGCCACGGAGTGTATCTGTGTGGTCTCCAAACTCTCCGCCAGCGTAAGGGGCGGCATGATGGTAGGGAAACGCTTGGCCATCATAGACTTGCCGGAACCGGGAGGGCCGATGAGGATGACATTGTGCGAGCCTGCGGCCGCTACTTCCAACGCCCGCTTCACGTTGTCTTGTCCCCGCACGTCGGAGAAATCGATATCGAAGTGGTACTGCTGTTCGTAAAACTCACGACGGGTGTCGATGATGGTAGGCTCAAACTGCTTCATGCCGGTCAGGAAAGCAATGACATCGGCCATATTTTCCATACCGTACACCTCGAGGTTGTTGACCACCGCCGCCTCGCGCACATTCTGCTTGGGAACGATAAGTCCCTTAAACTTCTCCTTTCTTGCGCGGATGGCAATGGGCAGCGCACCCTTCACAGGCTGCAGCGTGCCGTCGAGGCTCAGTTCGCCCACCATCATGTACTGGTCCAGCAAGTCGGTCTTGATGCTCCCCGCGGCAGTCAGGATGGCGATGGCAAGCGGCAAGTCGAAGCTACTGCCCTCCTTGCGCAGGTTGGCGGGTGCCATGTTGATGGTAAGGTCGGCTACAGGAAACCGGTAGCCATTGTTCTGCATCGCGGCGGCGATACGGTCCTTGCCCTCTTTCACAGCAGAGTCGCCCAGTCCGGTAAGATGATACATGACGCCTCTGTTAAGATTCACCTCTATGGTAACAGTCGTCACATTGAGGCCATTGACGGCTGCACAATAAGTCTTTACCAGCATCGTAAAAAGTATATATATAATTAATCGAAAACCTTTAGATAAGGCTTTCGATTCGTTTTTGCAGGTCTTTGATTTTCATTCCCTTGTCCACCACAAGGCCATCTTGCAGCAGGATATTGTCGGGAATCTCGTGTAGCCCAAGTGTCTGCAACACCGGGGTCTCGAGCATGTTGCCATCGCAGATGACGGACCACTTCACAGAGTCGCGCTCCATGTTTTGCTTGCACTGTTTGACACTCGGGTCGAGACAAATGCTGACAATCTTCAGCTTGCCGTTGGCCCGCCTGTACAAATCCTGAAGTCGGCGCTGGAAACTCTGGCTGTCATAGTTCCATGTGGCCCAAACGGTGATTACGGCCGTATGTCCCTTGAGCGAGGCGTTGGTGACGGTCTTGCCATGAATGTCCTTAACCGAAAATACAGGCAGCGGTTTGCCCTTCTGGACTTTCCCTAACGAGGCCAGTTGCCGCTCATACTGCGTGAGCATGCCATTCTTGGGCTGGGCCTGGCGCATGGCCTTGAGCAGCTTGACCGCTTTCTTATAGTCAGGCTGTGCCGTGGCGACAAAATACTTCCTCGTGATATACACGCTGACGGCCGACTCGGGATGGTCGAGCACAAACTGCTCCGCATACTTTGCCACCTCAGGCGGCGAAGCGGAAGCTATCTGCTTGCGAAACTTGTTCATCAGCTTGTTCTCGTCGGTTCCGGTCACCTCAAGTTCCTTCAGGTGCGAGGCATCGGCCGAGAGCTTCACTGTCTTGCCCGGTTCGGCAAAGATGGGCTGCTCCGAAAAATTGGGAAACACCATGATGAGTGTTGTAGGCCGCTCACACACCGTCTCGTAGGCCAAGCGGCCTCCGTCTACCCTGACGGTATCAATGCCATTGATACTTCCGTCGAGGCTATAAACATAAAACTCACCTTGGTTCATGTTGAGGATTCTGCCTTCGACCTTGAACCGGTTTCCGGCAGTACCACATCCCACAAGAACCAGGGTGAGTAATATAAGCGTTGTCAGTTTTCTCATTTCATATTGGCAAACTCCAAATCCTCTGCAGCATAGTTGCTGAGTGACGAATCCTTCTGGAGAGCTTCCTTCAGATAAGACTGTGTAGCATACTTGTTGCCCTGACGTGCGCTGGTGATAGCGTGCAGGTAGCTGGTCAGTCCGTCTGCATTCTTGATGTTGTTGAGCGTAGCCTTGGCAGCAGCATAGTTCTTGTTAAGGATCTGTGCCAGCGCAGCGCTGTTGTTGTAGCTGTCCTTGAAATACTGCTCAGCCTGTGCGTAGTTGCCCTTTGCAATGCTGAGATTGCCGAGTGCCTGGTTGATGCCGTTAGCTTCAGCAGCCTTGGCGATATAAGCCTCAGCCTCCTGAATGTTGCCATTCTTCAGGGCGATAAGACCCAGGTTGGCATTGGCCTCGGGAGCGTTGGCGTTCTTGCTCAGAGCCTGACGGATGTACTCCTTGGCCTTGGCCTCGTCGCCACGGTTGAAGGCGAGGACAGCGAGGTTGTTGTAAGCGCGGTAGTCCTTGTCGTAGTACTTGGCAGCAGTCTTGTAGATATCCTCCTGCTTGGCAGCGTTGTCCTCCAAGGTGGCAGCATAAAGCAGCTCCTCAGCCGAAAGCTTGGTAGCATCGGTCTTGTACTGCTCCTGAATCTGCTCGTCGCTGCGGCCGATGGTCTCGTAGTTGATGATCAGACGAGCACGACGGAGCTCGGGAAGAATGCCGTCGGCCAGCTCACGGAAGCCCTCGCTCATGTTGCGGATCTGCTGCTCACGCTCCTGCGGATCCTTGTACATGTTGAGCACACGCAAGATGACATCCTTGTCCTGGATGTTGCTGGCCTGAACGAGCTTCTGGAAACCGTCCCAGTCCTGAGCGGTATAGTGAGCGTCGATGTTGCCCTCTACACCGGTCTTCTTCATCTGCTCTTTCACATAGCCCTCTGATGTATTCTGACGCTTGTTGGCCAGCTTGTCGTTGAAAGCGAAACCACCCTCAGGAGAAGCATAAGCCAGCACCTCTACGTTCTGGAGATTGAGACCCTCGCGGTCGGCGTTGATCTGCTGGAGCATGCGTACAAACTCCTGTACAGAGTTGTTCTTGAGCTCGCTCTTGCGGAGGTTGGCCTGATTGATGAGGAACTTGATGTTAGCTTCCTGCTTACGCTCCTTGACACGCTGGAAAGAGTCGGGGGCGATGCAGCCGCCAGCGTTCATCAGAGCCTTCTTATAGAGTTCGGAGGTAGCGATGATTCCGTAGCTTACCTTTACGGCAGGAATCTCCACAGCCTTCTTGCCTTTTCTGGCCTTGAATGTGAGGTACATATCACTCTTATGCATCTCGTCTTCATAACCGAAAACGGTCTTCATGGTGTAATGGCCACCCATGCGGTAAGAGATTACCTGGTCATTGCCCATCACTTTCTCGCCCTGGAATGTGGCGCTGGTTCCCTGCTTTACCTTGCCGTCTGCATAGCGCAGCTCAGGAGTAACTGTAACCACGGCCTTCTTCTTCATATACTTCTCGGGGAAAGTACCGTTGATAGTTGCAGGAACCTGTCCGGCTTGTGTCTCAAGGGGTGTCGGGTTTACTGAAAAGTTGTCCGCAGACAAGGGACCCATCTTCGAGCACGAAGAGAGCATCAGCAGCGAACATGCTGACAAAGAAAAAAATAGATTTTTGCGCATAATGAAAAAAAAAGTTTATTCCTGTGCCGCGAGCGGGACTCGAACCCGCACAGCCATTACTGGCCAAGGGATTTTAAGTCCCTCGTGTCTACCAATTCCACCATTGCGGCAAACCATGTTTTAGTATATCTGGAGCGGCAAACGAGACTCGAACTCGCGACCCCGACCTTGGCAAGGTCGTGCTCTACCAACTGAGCTATTGCCGCATGCTTGGATAATTCGAGGTGCAAAGTTACGTGAAATTGTCGAATTAACAAAGTTTTTTGCACATTTTAATATAATGAACGCGCATGAGTGCTTTTTGCTCACACTCAACAGTTCTGTTTTCAGCAAAAAGCCCTGTGCGCACCCCATTTAGACGATTTCTGACTTACTTGAACACCTGCATCATAGGCCGCCCTATCCACACCTGCGGCTGCTTCAGGCCGAGGATATAGGCCATCGTAGCAGCCACATCATACTGCATCATGCTCTCGGAGAACTCGCCTCCCTGACGGATGCCCTTGCCTGCAATGACAAACGGGGTCTCCATCTCCTGCAGGGTGATGCCGCCATGCCCCTTGTTGATGCCGCCGTGGTCGGAGGTGATAATGAAGACGGTGTCATCGGCCATGCCGGCTTCGCGTACGGCCGCCACGATGCGTGCCACATAGCCGTCGAGTTCCTTCAGTTTCTCGTAATAGGCCGGCGTGTCGTGGCCTTGCTGATGCCCCACGTGGTCGGGATTGTCAAAACACACGGCCAGCAGTGCCGGATGCGCCGTGCGGATATAGGTCTCGGCCATCTCGCACAGGGCAGTGGGATGCTTGTTGTAGTCGGGTGCCAGCGCATAGTGGCTCACCGACAGCGTGTCGATGAGATACTTGATGCCTTCCCACTCATACAGCACGCCTATCTCTGCCTCGGGACAGGCATCCCGGTACACCTGGAAGATGGTAGGGAAGATATTGTGCTTGGCCACCACGCGCGAGGGAATCTCCGGTGTCTTAGAGCCCCACGTGGTGTAGCCGTGCAGCTCGGGTCCGGCACCCATAAACATCGATGCCCAGTTGGGAGCGCTCGACGATGGCGACACCGTGCGTTTCTGCAGCGTATAGCAACCCTGCTCCATCAGTGCCTTCACTGCCGGCATATCGGCCTTGGCCACGCTGTAGGCTCCCCAGCCGTCTAACCCGATATACACCACATGCTTGGCTTTGGGTTTGGCAGCCAAACCGATGGCCATACAGCTCCACAGCAGCACCGCTGTCACTAAAAAATGTCTATTCATAACTCGTTATACGTTCAGATGATTTACATGGCATCAAATTTACGAATAATTCGCGGCACTCCAAAACATTCTCCGCATTTTTTCATCGGGCCACACTGTGAGCCCCTGATGGCATACAGCAAACCTAAACGCCACCTTTACGACGCTAATCATGGCATTTAGGTGGGCTAAACGCCACGTTTAGCTCTTACATACGATAACAACACTGCCTATAGCCACCGTCGCTCATGCCGGAACGGTAACTATAGGCAGTCCTGAAAATATACAATAAGAGGTAGATGACGATGCCGGTCAATAGACCTGCAACTTGCCCGTGGGCCCGGTGGTCGATGCCCGGTAGAGTGTGAGCGGCTTGCCACCTCCGCTTACCACCATCCCCTCCAGATTGAGGTTGTACTGCCGCTTGCAGGTGCCACAGGTGGCGATGCCGGCAGTAGACATGCTGAGCGGATAGCTGCGCACAGGCAGCGCATCGGGACTGAAGCAGTTGGGACACTCACCGTCGTAGGCGTAGAAGGGAGCAGGGTAGTCCATATTGCCGTAACCCACGATGACCGTGCCGTTAAGACCCAGATGGAGCTGGCTCTCCAGACGGTCGTCGATGGCCTTGAAGATGCTCTGCGTAGCGGCACCGTGGCTATTGCGGAACGTGAAATACTTGGCACCGCCTTCCATCTTGCAGCCGATGGCACAAAAGGTACCCGGAGCATTGGAATCCATCGCCGAAGCCAGTGTAGCATCTTGGTGGATGGCATTGTCGAGGGTCAGGTTACAATGGTAGTTGCTGTATCTGAACTCGGTATCTCCGCAGGCACCGAGCATCACCCAGGCTGCTGCCACCATCAGGATATGGGCTACACGCTTTGTCATTCCCCGATCAGTTTTTGTTCGGCCTCGGTCACCTGCTCAAAGTGGAATCCGCACAGCGTCTCCTGCATCAGGGCAGCCACCTGCTCATTGCACAGGTTGCCCATAGACCCCTCGTGGGTGTGGTGGATGTTGCGGTCGGCTCGGAAGGTGCCGGCCTCTATCTCCAGTCCCACCTTCTTGTAGGCATCGCGGAACGGCATGCCGGCCGCTGCCAGACGGTTGACCTCCTCCACGGAAAACATGGGGTCGTAGAGGGCATTGTCGAGTATATGCTCGTTGACCGTCATCTTGTTGATGATGTAAGCAGCCATCTGCAGGCAGTCCTTCATCTCCTCAAAGGCTGGCAGGAACACCTCTTTGATGATCTGCAGGTCGCGGAAGTAGCCCACAGGCAGATTGTTCATGATGAGCATAATCTGCTGCGGCAGGCTCTGGAGCTTGTTGCACTTGGCACGGATGAGTTCAAACACATCTGGATTCTTCTTGTGAGGCATGATGCTCGACCCCGTGGTACACTCCTTGGGCAGCTTGACGAAGTTGAAGTTCTGACTGTTGAACAGGCAGGCATCAAAGGCCATCTTGGCCACCGTCCCCGCCACCGTGGCCAAGGCAAAGGCCACATTGCGCTCCATCTTGCCACGGCCCATCTGGGCATAAACCACATTGTAGTCCATCGAATCGAAGCCCAGGAGCTGCGTGGTCAGGGTGCGGTTGAGCGGGAACGACGAGCCGTAGCCTGCTGCCGAACCGAGGGGATTGCGGTTGGTCATGCGGTAGGCAGCCTGCAAGAAGAGCATGTCGTCGGCCAACGACTCAGCATAGGCACCAAACCACAGTCCGAAGCTCGACGGCATGGCTATCTGCAGATGCGTGTAGCCCGGCATGAGCACATCGCGGTAACGCTCGCTCTGCTGCTGCAACTCGTCAAACAGGGTCTTGACACCCTCCACCACCTCCATCAGCTCATGGCGTGTGAAGAGCTTGAGATCGACCAGCACCTGATCGTTGCGCGACCTGCCCGAATGGATTTTCTTGCCCATATCGCCCAGTTTGCGGGTCAGCATCAGTTCCACTTGTGAGTGTACGTCTTCCACTCCGTCTTCTATGACAAACTGTCCTTGTTCGGCCAGCCGGTAGATGTTGCGGAGCTCGGCCAGCAACTGGCCCAACTCATCGGCCTCCAACAGCCCTATCGACTCAAGCATGGTGATATGGGCCATCGAGCCCATCACATCATACTTGGCCAGATACAAGTCGAGCTCGCGGTCACGCCCTACGGTAAACCGCTCTATCTCTTTATTTACCTCAAAATCTTTCTCCCAGAGTTTGTTCATCTCGTTCTTTTACTCGTAATTAATCATTTGCAGCACGTCGGCAATCTTCTCCATTCCCTCCTGCAACGGTTTCTGCACCATTCCCTTGATAAAGGGATTCAGCTCAGCCTTGATGGTGAGTTTCATCTTACACGATGTCTCGGTCAGCGGCAACAGCTGTATCCAGAAATTGAAAGGTAGAGGACTCTCTTCAGTCTCAAACTTGATGGTCTTGGGCTCCTCCCGGTCCACAATGTGGAGCTTGATATCACCCACCATGGGCGCCTTGATGGCGATATGGTCGCTGTCGAACGAGAAATCTTCTATCTTGTCTTGCGGAATCCTGTCGCGGATGCGCTCCAGATGGCTCAAATCGCTGAGACAACGGTACACCGACTCCTGCGAGTGGGGTATCTCGCGTATGCTACTCTCAAACTTACTGCTCATATTCGTGGTGCCAATCAGAGTGAATAGTGTGCCGGATCCTTGCGCCAGCGGTGCAGGGTCTCTACATCCTCGGCAGCTATGTAGCCAGTCTCCAAGGCTTTGCTCACCACATGCTCATAGTCGGTCAGGGTGACGAGCTTCACCTGTGCCGCAGCAAACGCTTCCTCAGCCACCGGGAATCCGTAAGTGTACGAAGCTACCATACCCACTACCTCAAAGCCAGCCTGGCGCAATGCCTCCACAGCCTTGAGCGAGCTGCCGCCCGTAGAGATGAGGTCTTCTACCACCACTACCTTGGCCCCTTCGGGCAACTGGCCTTCGATCAGGTTGCCCATACCGTGGTCTTTGGGTTTCGAACGCACGTAGCAGAAAGGCAGATTCAGCTCATCGGCCACCAACGCACCCTGCGCAATGGCTCCTGTAGCCACACCGGCCACAGCGGTAGCCTCGGGGAAATTGGCCAGAATGGCATGCACCAGCTCCAGCTTTACATAACTACGCACTTCGGGGAACGAAAGGGTCTTGCGGTTATCGCAATAGAAAGGTGATTTCCATCCGGAAGCCCAAGTGAACGGGTCTTTCGGTTGCAGTTTGATTGCCTTGATGTCAAGGAGCTTGGATGCAAAATCCATCTTTATTTTATCCATCATTATCTTTATTTATGGGTTATATATATTTACATGCAACAAAATTACATAAAAAAATGGAAAAGGCAAATAAAAAGTGACAAATGTCTTTATATTGCCTGCTGATTAGACATTTGTAAAGCCAAATGAGGACAAACGAAAAGCGGGGAAATGTAAAAGTAAGATATATAGTAAATGTTTAGGGACTATCTGTCTATTTTCAGACATATAATGATAGTCCCCTTTCCAGCATTATTTCTTGCGACGATATTTTTGATTGGGATCATTGGGCTTCTCCGGAATAGTACGTTCAAGAATGCCTGCTTCTACCAAATCGTAAATATACTTCTTTCTATTATCGAAGTGTGCAGATACTTTAGCTCTTTGAAGAATCTCTTTTGCTGTTCGAGGAACTGTGCAAAAATTCCTGATATCCTGCTGCTTTTTAGACAAAATTATCTTGACCTTAGCAGCATCCTGCCGAGGTTGGTCGGTTGCTTGGTCGGTTTTCGATTGAAGTTGGTCGGTTACTTGGTCGATAACTTGGTCGGTTTTGCGAGGAATAGTAATCAAAAATTCATTTGCTAAATGAGTGATTTCCTTATCATTTACACCATTGTAAAAAACTGCATTTGGATCGTATTCAAGTGCACGACGTACACCACTACCGGCTCCTGTATAGGGCAGCAGGTAGTTGGCATTTGTGAATAAGAACATATTTCGTGGCATAGAAGTGCCGTTCTTAATATCTTCTATTGTCAATCCATTGGGTAGTGTTCCCGGACTGTGAATCTCTACACGATTGTCAAAGATAAAAATCCGAATCGGGGTTTTGATATTCAGCGATCGATGAACAAGCGCATTAACCACATATTCGATAAGGCTTTCATAAGGAATCTCCAGTTCACCGATGGAATTGAAATTCTTTTCTGTCTGCACCTTGCGTAGATTTCGAGTAAAGAAATTCATAATTGTGCGAAACCAATATTGTCCTAAATAATTTTTGAGCATGGCTTAACTTGCAGAGGCATCAACC
>JBJEAU010000044.1:0-15114 GCA_051869355.1 Prevotella sp.
GTAATTTAGTAAAACAACAAGAAAAGTGTAAAGTAAAATCAGTCAAAGTCACTTGGCCATCTCTGTATTTCGTAAATGCCATGATTAGCGTCGTAAAGGTGGCATTTAGCAGGTCTAAATGCGGCATTTGGCTCTTGGGTATGCCATGACGGCGTGTGCGATGTTTTTTTACATTTTATGCGTGCGCGCCTACGCGATTGTGGAAAAAAATGTGTAAGTTTGCAAACGGAAACGAATAACAACGACAGTATGAAAGCTATGGATATCCTGCGTAGGGTATGCGCCGCGTTGTGGTTGCCCATCAAGACCAATGCGCTCTTTTGGGTGGCCATGTATGTGCTGGGAGTGCTCACCGAAGTGCTTACGCTGCCCGCTGTGCGGGGCGCGCATGTGTACGACAACCTGTATCTGGAGTTGTTTCTGGATCTCTATGTGGTGGGTGTGCTGCTCAGTTTCCTCCCTTGGTGGGTGAGACGGTGGGGGCGCACCTTGCTGGCCGTAGTGGCCTACATGGTGTCGATGGTCGATGTCTATTGTTTCTGGAAGTTCAAGTCCACCCTTACCCCCACCATGTTGCTGCTCGTGGGCGAGACCGACTCGAGAGAGGCAGGCGAGTTTGTACAGAGCTATCTGTCGTGGGAACTGCTGACGGGTCCTGTGGGATGGATTGTGGCCCTGATGGTGCTGCACGTGTTGCTGGCTCTGGGTCATAAGCAGATAGGCCGATGGCTACGGGGGCTGAAGCGCAGGCTGGCGACTGTCCAATGGAGCCGGCAGTTGGCCTTGACCCTTGCCGGGAGCCGTCGGCTGCTCATTCCCGCATTGGGTTTGGTGGTCATGGTCTCCCTCCTCATCTGGTCTGTGTGCAGCAGTGCCGGCAATAAGGCCAAACTGTGGAAACTGATGACGGGCAGAAGCATCGGCGAGGTGGAGCATACGCTCACCGACCGCGACCATGCCGTGCTCTATTCGCCGCTCTGGCGACTCACTTTCAGCATGTATGCCAACAAACTGGCTGCCCAGCAGATCAACCGCTTGGTAGAAGGCATCGACCGTGTGAAGATAGACAGCTGCAGTTTCCGTTCTCCTACCATCGTGCTCATCATCGGCGAGAGTTACAGTCGCCATCATTCGTCCCTGTACGGCTATCGCATGCCGACCACGCCACATCAGCAGGCTCGGGAGCGCAGTGGCAGGCTGGTAAAGTTTACCGATGTGGTGACACCGTGGAATCTGACCAGCTTTGTGTTCAAGAACATGCTTTCCCTGCATGTCGAGGGGCAGGAGGGCGAGTGGTGCGACTATCCCCTCTTCGCCGAGGTGTTCCGCAAGGCCGGCTACCACGTCACCTTCCTCACCAACCAGTTCTTGCCGCAGGCCAAGGAGGCGGTGTACGACTTCAGTGGCGGTTTCTTCCTCAACAATCCGCAGCTGAGCGAAGCCCAGTTTGATACCCGCAATACCGAGTTGCACCGCTATGACAGCGGTTTGCTGGCCGATTTTGACAAGATTCGTGAGGCCGGCACGCTCGAGGGCGGCCAACCGGGCAATCTGGTCATCTTCCATCTGCTGGGTCAGCATGTGAGCTACAAGGAGCGCTATCCCCGCAACCGCGTGCACTTCTTTGCCAGCGACTATGAGTCGTGGCGGCCGGAACTGTCGGCCAAGCAGCGCAAGATGGTGAGCCACTATGACAATGCCACCCTCTACAACGACTCGATCGTGGACCAGATTTGTCGCCGTTTCGACCGCGAAGATGCCATTGTGGTGTATGTCCCTGACCACGGAGAGGAGTGCTATGAGGAGCAGCGCGGCATCATCTGCCGCAACCATTCGGCAGCCATAGACCGCGGACTGGCCAAGTACGAGTTTGAGATACCCTTCTGGATCTACTGCACACGCAGTTATGTGCGTCGCCATCGGGATGTGTTCCGTCAGGTGGTGGCCGCCAAGAACCGTCCTTACATGATCGATGCCTTGCCCCATCTGCTCCTCTATCTGGCCGGAATCGCCTCTCCCGACTATCGCGATGCCTACAATGTGCTCAGTCCCGACTACGACGAGCACCGTCCGAGAATGCTCAAGGGAAGCGCGGACTATGACCAACTGGTGGAAGAGGCCGGCAAAGAGGTGTCGCAATCTCTCATGGGGCAGCGGAGCGAGGCTGGCATCGGGCATCAAGGCTGCGGCACGGCGTGGCCTTCGCCCTTTCTCAATGGTGAATGATGAAACAATCAATTGACAAGAGATGAATTACCGAACTTGTGAGGTCCTCCGTGGGGTTGCCATTATCGGCATTTTCCTCCACAACTATTGCCATTGGCTGGGACCTATCGTCAAAGAAAACGAATATACCTACTCCCAGCACCATGTGGATGTGCTCCAGCAGGTACTCGCTGCCCCCGATGGCCAGCTGCCCCTGCACTTGGTGTCGTTTTTCGGCCATTATGGGGTGCCGTTGTTTCTCTTTCTGAGTGCCTACGGACTGGTCTGCAAGTATGAGCGGAGCGGAGGCCAACTGCCGGGGACGTGGCGGTTTGTGCGTTATCACTTCCTGAAACTCTTCAAGATGATGGTGGTGGGCTTTGTCAGCTTCACGGTCATCGACGCCATTACCCCCGGGCGCTGGCACTATACGGTCACGCAGGTAGTGGCGCAGATGGCGATGGTCAACAATCTCCTGCCCGACCCCGACCGTCAGATTTGGCCGGGACCGTATTGGTTTTTCGGCCTCATGTTGCAGTTGTATGTCGTCTATCGGGTGGCGCTGTGCCGCAGGTCGTGGCGCACGGTAGTGGCATGGATGGCGGTCTGTGTGGGCATACAGCTGTTCCTCGACTGCGATGGCGATGCCATCAACCGGTATCGCTACAACTTCATGGGCGGCATGCTGCCCTTCGGTTTGGGATTGCTCTATGCACGCTACGGCGAGCAGTGGCGCGGTAGGATAGGGGGCAGTGTATGGCTGTGGGCGGCAGTGTCTACGGTGGCGGTATATGTGCTTAGCCTGCATCCCGTGGCATGGACATTTGCCCCGATTGCCGTCTGTGTGGCGGGGGTGAGTGGGGTCAAGGCCCTCATGTCGGTCCGTTGGGCAGGCGGTCTTACCTCCGCATTGCAGTGGATGGGAGACATATCGGCCGCCCTGTTTGTCTGTCACCCCATCCTGCGCAAGGTCTTCATCCCCATCAGTCGCCAGGGCGATGTCTATACCGGGCTGCTGCTTTACATCATTGCCTCGGTCTGCGTGGCTTGGCTGTTCAGGGAGGTGATGAAAAAGATTCCGAATCCAAAGCCATAAAACTTTTATAATTCATAATTCACAATTTATAATTCATAATTGGCTTCGCCGAATTTCGTTTCATAGTTATTTATTGGCATCGCCGAACTTCGTTTCACCTTTCATAAAGATACTTACGTCGAATGAATTACTCCTCCATTTCCCGCCATCGGGCAGTTTTGATGGGATTGGCCATCATCGGCATCATCCTCTTCCATGTACCCCTCTCGCGGGGTGACCTGTTTTTCGGTCTCAAGCGTATGGGCAATGTGGGTGTGGATGTCTTCTTCCTGCTCAGTGGCATCGGACTGTGGTTCGCTTGGGGCAAGAATCCCTCGGTGATGCACTTCTACCGCCGGCGCCTGCTGCGTATCATGCCGGCATGGATGGTGGTGGCCACGGCCTTTTATCTCCCCGACTGGCAGGGAGCGCAACGTTTCTCGTCGAGTTTTGTCGACCTGATTGGCGATATCACCATCAACTGGGATTTCTGGCTGCATGATGAACTTACCTTCTGGTACATTCCTGCCACGCTGGCGCTCTATCTGGTCGCGCCGTGGTATATGCGGCTCATCGCATCACGGCCGGCCTATCGCTGGTTGCCTGTGCTGATGGTGGTGTGGTGCGTGGCCGTGCAGTATGTGCTGCCCTTGCATGCCGCCGTGGGACATATCGAGATATTCTGGAGTCGCGTCCCCATCTTCTTTATCGGCATTGGTCTGGGTGAGCGCATACGGACGGGGCAGTCTGTCGATGCTTCGGCACGCGGCATGCTGGTGCTTACGCTCGTGGCCACGCTGTCGCTGTGTCTTTACCTGGAGCAGGAGCGGCATGGGCGCTTCCCCCTCTTCTTGGAGCGTATGGTCTATATCCCCATGACGCTGTCGGGACTGATGCTGCTGGCACAGTGGATAGAGCATTGGCCGCAACGGTTGCGCTCGGCCCTCGCTTGGGTGGGGGCCATCAGTCTGGAGACCTATCTTATCCATTGCCAGTTTGTGCTTCTTCCTATCTGTAAGTATGGCTGGGGCTATTGGCCCACGGCCTTGGCCTGCATCGCCGTCACGCTCCCCGTCGCTTGGGTGCTGCATACGGTGCTCGAACGGCTCATCGACATGGCGACCCGGAGCCATAAGGCAAAACCTGTTTAACCCTCAATCATGTATAAGCAATGACAATATCAGGGATGATGCGCATCATCAGGGTGCGCCAGTGGGTGAAAAACTTCTTCGTCTTCGTACCGCTATTCTTTGGCGGTGCCATCATGGATATGGCGGCGCTGTGGGCGGGCATCGTCACATTTGCCGCTTTCTGTTTCGCCGCATCGGCCATCTATTGCCTCAACGACATTGTGGATGTGGAGGCCGACAGGCAGCATCCCGTCAAGTGCAACAGGCCGATAGCCTCGGGCGAGGTGAGCATCGGCGCGGGATGGATGCTCATGGTGCTGATGATGATTCTGTCGGCGGGCGTGTTGCTCCTGCTCCCCCAGCATGGCTGGCGGGTTGCAGGCGTGGTGGCAGCCTATTTGTTGCTCAATGTGGGCTACTGCGTAAAACTCAAAGACAGTGCTATCGTGGACGTGTGTATCGTCGCCTTCGGATTTGTGCTGCGCATCTTGGCCGGAGGTGAGGCCACAGGAATCGTCTTGAGCAAGTGGATCGTGCTGATGACCTTCTTGCTCACCCTCTTCCTGAGTTTTGCCAAGCGTAGGGATGATGTCCTGCGGATGGATGCGACAGGAGTGCCGCCGCGGAAAAACACGATTCGCTACAATCTCACTTTCATCAACCAGGCCATCACAGTGACGGGCTCGGTGATGCTCGTGTGTTACATCATGTACACGGTGTCGCCGGAAACACAACAGCATTTTCACACCGATTATCTCTATCTCACCAGTGTCTATGTGCTGGTGGGACTGCTCCGCTACATGCAGATAGCGGTGGTAGACAAGCAGAGTGGCGACCCCACCAAGGTGATACTCAAAGACAGGGCCATTCAGGTGATTGTGCTGGCTTGGATAGTGACGTTCCTCTTTATCATCTATGTGGCATGAGACGGATTCACGCTTTCGATTTTGACGGCACGGTGACCACCTGCGATACGTTGCTGGCCTTTATCCGCTTTGCCAAGGGCGACAGGGCATTCTGTGTCGGGTTCCTGCGGTACAGTCCGTGGTTGGTGTTGATGAAATTGGGACTCTATCCCAACTGGAAAGCCAAGCAACGAGTGTTTGCCCACTTCTTCAAGGGATGGACACAGACCGACTTTGATGCCTGTTGCCGCCGCTTTGCCGCCACCCATGCCACGCTGATGCGGCCTAAGGCTGTGGAAGCGATTCGGGCAGCCCTGGCACAGGGCGACACGGTGGTGGTGGTGAGTGCCAGCATCGACAATTGGGTGGCTCCATTCTTCCGGAACCTTGCAGACAAGGAACCGATGGCTGTCACGGTGCTGGGCACAAGGGTGGAGACAGAAGGTGGAATGCTCACAGGCCGCTTTGTGGGCAACAACTGCTATGGCGAAGAGAAGGTGAGGAGGCTCAGGGAGCGGTTCCCTGATCGTGAGAACTACGAACTGGTTGCCTATGGCGACAGCCGGGGCGACAAAGAACTGTTGGCGTATGCGGACAAGGGATATTTCAGACCGTTTGAGTAGGCATTGGCAAGGCCGGTGGGGCGAGTTGCTGCGCTTTGGAGTGGTGGGAGTCACTGCCACGGCCATCCAGTACGGCGTATATTGGCTCTTGCTCGCAGTGGCGGTACCCACGTTGGCCATGACCGTAGCCTATGGCGTGAGTTTCGCTTTCAATTTTTATGCCTCCACCCGCTTTACGTTTCGCGTGGCGGCCAATGCCAAGCGAGGAGTGGGATTTGCGCTCTCGCATGTGGTGAACTATCTGCTGCAGATGGCGTTGCTCAACCTCTTCATCAGTCTGGGCGTGAGTCGTCAGCTTGCCCCCATTCCGATGTTTGCCATCTGTGTGCCCGTCAACTTCATATTGGTAAGATATTTTTTGAAAAGATGAATCTCTTTGCTGTTTTCAGAATCCGTCGGGAAGAGCGGAGGATGGCGTGGATGGTGCTCGCGCTCCTGATGACGCTCAATCTCCTCACCATTGCCAAATATCACGGCGTGTTCACCCCGTTAGCAGACGATTATTGGCGACTTTTTGTCGGCAAGTTCCATGTTTCGGGTTTTGATCCCATCTCCTATTACGTGCTGTCGCATTGGGAGGCGCGCTACAATGTGTATCGGCATCCGTTGTTGGCCTTTGTCATGGGGCCTCCTTACCTCCTCAACCGTGCCTGCATGTCGCTGTTGGGAGTCAACTGTGCCCCTTATATCATGGCCGTGATGCTGGTCTTTGCCGGTTTTTATGCTTTCCTCTTCCTCTATCGTATCTTGCGCGAGGTAGTAGGACTTGCCCACGGCGACGCCTCGCTGCTGTGCTGGTTCCTGTACAGTTTTGCTTTTGTCATGTTGTCGGCCATGGTGCCCGACCATTTCATCCTTTCCATGTTCTTGTTGCTGCTCACGCTCTATGTGACGGGACTGCACATCCGCCAGCGGCAGCCGTTGAGCAAGTTGCTCACCGTCGGCCTCTTTGTGGCGACGGCCGGAGTGTCGCTCAACAATGGTCTGAAAGTGTTCATGGCTGCCCTCTTCGCCAATGGCCGTCGCTTTTTCCGCCCCGCCTACCTCCTGCTGGCCATTGCTTTGCCGGCACTGCTCCTGTGGATGGGCTGCCGGTACGAGTATCGGTACCTGGTGGCACCGGGAGAGATAGCCCGCCATGCTGCCAAGAAAGCTGCCCGTCAGGCACAGGCCGAGAAAAAGAAAGCGGAGACTGCCCAGATGACCGTTGCCGACACCCTTGCCAAGGCGCAGCAACCGCCCAAGGCCAAGCCGAAGAAGCGGGGAACCCAGAAGGGCGCACCCCTGATGCAGGGAGAGTTTATGCGCTGGACAGACATCACCACGTCCAGGGCTTCTTCGGTGGTGGAGAATCTTTTGGGGGAATCCATCCAGCTTCACCCCGACTATCTGCTGCAAGACGAGTTCCGCTATCGCCCCATGATTGTGACCTACCGATGGGTAGTGAACTATGTGGTTGAGGCCCTCATCGTGGCCCTCTTTCTGGTGGGGATATGGTGTGGGCACAGGAATCGTTCCCTCTGGTTGGCGCTGTCGTGGTTTGCGCTCGATATGGTGCTGCACATCGGACTGGGGTTCGGCATCAACGAGGTCTACATCATGACCGCCCACTGGGCCTTTGTCGTGCCCATTGCTGTGGCCTATGCCCTCCACCGAGCCCGGGCGAGGAGCCTGTTTGCCCTGCGGTCGCTCATCGTGGCGCTCACGGCATGGTTGTATATATATAATGTGTACCTAATCATCGACTATATGTTATGCTGAGAATCTTTAGACTGAAACCCGAAGAGCGGTGGCTGGTTTTGGTTGCCCTGTTGGTGGTGCTGACGCTCAATGGGATGGTCATAGCCCAATACTACGACCAGCTTACGCCGCTTGCCGACGATTATCACTCGCTTGCCCGCGATGTCTTCCATATCTCGGGCTTTGATGCGTGGAGCTATTCGATAGTGTCGCGCTGGAATGGACCGGAGTACAACATCTACCGGCATCCCCTGCTCGCTGTGTTCATGTTTGTGCCGTATCTCCTCAACCAGTTGCTCATCGCCATGACGGGCATCAACTGTGCCATCTTTGTGGTGGGTGCCATCGAAGTGTTCTGTGGTTTCTACGCCATCATCTTTTTCTATCGCGTGTTGCACGAGGTGATGGAATTGGAGCCTACCGACGCCTATCTGCTCACCGCCCTCTTTTTCTCCTTCGGTTACATGATGCTCACGGTGATGGTGCCCGACCACTTCAACCTCACCCTCTGCATGATGATGATTACCCTCTACATCGCAGGAAGAAGACTCAAGAACCGCCATCTGATGAAGATTTGGCAGACAGTGCTGCTCTTTTTCTTCACAGCAGGCGTTTCCCTCAACAACGGAATCAAGATTTTCCTCGCCGTGCTGTTCACCAATGGCCGCAAGATGTTCCGCCCGCGCTTCATGCTGCTGGCCGTTATCCTGCCGTCGGCCTTGATGTGGGGCATCGCCGTGGCCGAGTTCCAGACATGGGCCGCCCCGATGGAGAAGATTGCCAAGGAGCAGATGAAGGCCAAGGAGCGGCAGTTGAGAGACAGCCTCTTCCAGGTGTGTGCCGACTCGCTGCACAGCAAAGACACCGCCCTCATCCGCCGGTGTGTCAAACAGCGGATACAGAGGATGGCGGTGGAGAAATATCGGCGCAACCATGCCAACCCGAAGATAGGTGACCCCATGTCGAAGACGGGCTTTATGGCGTGGACCGATGCCACGACCGACCGATGGGACAGCATCGTTGAGAATCTCTTCGGCGAATCCATCCAGTTGCACCGTGCCTGCCTGCTCCAAGACATCCTCAAAGACAACCGGCCGATGATTGTACCCTACGAGTTGGACTATTATTACTGGGTCGAGGCGCTGATAGCGGCACTCTTTGTGGCCGGCATCTGGTGTGGGCGTCGCAGCAAGTTCTTCTGGTTGGTGTTCTCGTGGTTCCTCTTCGATATGCTCATCCATGTGGTTTTGGGCTTCGGCATCAACGAGGTCTACATCATGACTGCCCAGTGGGCCTTTGTCATCCCCATCGCCATCGCCTGCCTGATATATCGGTCGCCCCAATGGCTGCAGTGGGTGTGGCGCACGGTCGTCTTGACCCTCGTGCTTTATCTGGCCGCCTATAATGGCATGCTTATTGTAAACTATCTGACATAACAGGATTCACAAATATTAGAAACATATGAAAGTATTACTGGTAAATGGAAGTCCCCGACGCGAGGGAAACACTTTCACCGCCCTGACCGAAGTGGCCAAGACGCTTGGCGAACAGGGCATTGAGACAGAGATTGTGCATATTGGCAACCGTCCCGTCAGGGGATGTATCGGCTGTGGCAAGTGCCGCACCGACAATCCCGGCCGTTGCGTCTTCGATGATGATGTCTGCAACGCCATCTCTGCCAAACTGGCCGAAGCCGACGGCTTCGTCTTCGGCTCTCCCGTCTTTTACGGTCAGCCCAACGGCGCTCTGCTCGCCGTGGTGCAGCGTTTGCTCTTCAGCAATGGTCAGCAGATGCGCTTCAAGCCTGTTGCCAATGTCGCTGTGTGCCGCCGGGGAGGAGCCACTGCTGCTTTCCAGACCATGAACATGGCTTTCGAGATGATGAACATGCCCATCGTCACCTCGCAGTATTGGAATATCGCCTATGGGCGCAATCCCGGTGAGGCTGCCGACGATGCCGAGGGCATGCAGACCATGCGCACGCTGGCACGCAACATGGCCTGGCTGCTCGACAAGTTGCATGCAGCGGGTGAGGACGGCCGTCCCGAACTGGAGGCGTGGACACCTACCAGCTTTATACGTTGATGGGCGCATAGCCGGTGTAACAGATAACAAACCCAAATGCCACCTTTACGTGGCTAATCATGGCATATACGGAAGCTAAAGGCCATGTTTAGCGTGCGTAAAGGTGGCATTTGTGTTTGGGAAAGATGTCAGGCACCAAAATCTCCGCGTAAGGTACGTAGCAGTCGGCGGCGGACTTTGGCCCAGAATGAGTTGGTGCGACCATAGTAGCGGGCAAAGGCGCGTCGCGCCGCCTCGTTCTCCACCGCCGGGGTGATGCGTGTCACGCGCAGGGGCTGTTGGTAGAGGAGCGAACTGTACAGTCCTCCGCCACCACAGTGGGTTCCCGAACCGTCGAATCCCTCGTTCTGTACCAGGGAGCGTCCCACGTTGAGCGACAGGATGCCTTTGAGGAAGAGCGAGGCGTTCCAGCGTATCGCCCACGAGTTGTTGCGCCCGGCTATCTGTCGGCGCAGCATGCGCGTAAAGGGATATTTGCCGCCGAAATCGAAGCGTCGGGTGAGGTGGCGTGCCTCCAACTGATTCAGCAGGGCTTGTCCGTCGGGACAGAAATGCTGCCATGCACGCTGCCACGTGCCCCAACCCCAACTGCCGGTGAACAGGATGAGGAAGGTATCGGGCAGCGACGGGTCTTGCGTGAAGTCGCATGCCTGGATGTGGCCCACCTTGGGCTCGTCCTTGTACACCTCCAATGCCTCATTCATGAATCGCAGGAAGTAGGGGGCCACCACCAAGTCGTCCTCGAGCACGATCACCCGTCCGTAGATGTCGGTGGCGCGTGTCACACCGTCGATGATGTTGCGCGCCAAGCCCCAATTCTTCTCGCGTTGGATGATTTCCACCTCGGCAAAGCCCTTGGTGTCATGAATCAAGTGGCGTACCTCGGCCACCAACGGTTCGTCTGCTGCTGTTTTGGCAGCATCCGAATAGACGATGAGTCGAGAATGGGCTGCCTCAGCATTGCGGAGCAGCGATTCCAAGGCCCTGCGCGTGTGCGCCGGACGGTTGTAGACAAAGAGCAGGATAGGGGATAGCGTCATGGTCTGTAATGGTTGAGATCTACATGTTTGGACATACGCCGCGCCCGGGCAATCTCCCGGCTGCGCATCAGCAGTCGCCCACCCATCAGCAGATAGTCTGCCGCATCGCGTCCGCGTCCGTGTAACAAGGCGTTGAGGGCTTTCTTGCCCACCGCCAGCACGCCGAGGGCAAAGGCGCGGGGCATGGGGTAGCGTATGTTGGCATATTCGGAGAGGTGGTACACCCTTTCGGCACGCATAATCCGATCACGGGTCTGCTGTCTGAACTCACGGTCGTGGCATCCGTACACCCCGGGCAGATAACCCGTGCACAGGCCGTGGTAGCACATGCGGTTGGCCATGTCCTTGTCTTCTCCGTAGTGGTAGAAGATGGGTTCGAAGAGCCCCACCCGCCGCAACGCACTCACCGGGATATACCAGATGGCCGCGTCGATAAACGGTACGGTCACCACCTCAGCCGCCGGCTGTTGGTCGAGGTCGCTGACTCCGCTGTATGTGGCAAACCCCTGTTCCACCTTGTTGCCGCTTCCTGTGAGATGGATGGGGGAGAGGATGCCGTATTCGGGGTGCCGGCTACTGGTCTCGACCAACTTGCCCAGTGCGTCGGGCGCAATCCACGCATCTTGGTTGAGCAGCAGCACCGCATCGTAACCGTGCTCGATGGCATGGAGCATGCCGATGTTGTTGGCACGGCCAAATCCCAGATTGCGATGGTTCTCCACCAGCATCACCTCGGGGTAGTCCCGACGGATGCGGGTCACCGTGTCGTCGGCTGAGGCGTTGTCGAGCACCATCACGTCGGTGGGTGTCTGCGACTGGCGTAGCGACCCGAGACAGCGGTCTATCCACGGGACAAAATTGTATGATACAATGATGGTCAGCAGTTTCATATAGTGGTCTTTTTGACGATTTCGAGTGGGATGTGGCCGATGCCTGCGGCCGCAGAGGAAAACGTGCTGTATGCCGAGCCCAGGATGAGGCGTGTGCGCGACAGCGTAAACATCTCCACAGCAGCATCTTCCATGCCTTGCAGCGTCTGCCGGTCGGCGGGGCGTGTCGATGTGATGACCCGATGTGGGAAAGTGGCAGCTATGCGCTGTTTCTCCTCTTCGTTGTCGGTGGCGAGAAAGAAGCGGGTGTCCTCAGGCTCCTGCCGCATACGGGCGATGAAAGCCTCGGTAGGACTCTCCGCGATGCTCCGCTCGTTGTCTGTGCGACGGATGTGTACGCCTACCACGTTGGCTCCGGCCTCTGCCACCGTGTGGTCTACCCGTTGCTGAAGCTGGGGAACCAGCCGGAATCGGTCGTAGGTGCCCGTGGGAGGCTCATCGGCCATGAAGTAGACATGGCTCGACATCCAGACCCGTTTGCCCGTGGCCCATTGGGCAAAATCGAAGTGCGTACGCATGCCCTGTGTGCATGCCTGTTCGTCCATCCGACCCTCGTAGAGCAGCCGTTGGGCGCAGAGCGGTACATAGAAGTTGCGGCGGCGCGGACGGTCGTGCAGGAGCAGGTCGGTCAGCGTGGCCTCGCGCAGCGTGACATCCGGCTCATTGAATGGCAGGAACAACTGGTCGAAGCGGCATCCTAATCCACCATCCCTGAACCAGATTATCTCCACACGACTGTGGCATTGCCGGGCCAACGAGATGGCGGCCGAGATGGCCTTCATGCGGTTGCCCATGCCTCCGGCAGGAACAAACGTGAGGGTGGGGGTGGCTTTCGCTGTAGGTTGGTTGGTCATTTTCTTCACCTGTTAGGTTTTGTCCATCTTGCTGTCTTATGCTTTTCCTTTGACATGAGGCAGGGCAATCCACTTGGAGATACCCCTGCGGCAGACGGTAAGCATCCTGCGCAGGGCGTTGGGGCGGCGTGCGGCCACGGCCAGGCTCCTGCGCTCGCGGGCCAAGTCGTCTGTGGTCCAGTCGGGGCGGTAGAGGGTCACCTGTTGCCAGCACTCCTGGGCCTTGTCGGCCATGCCTTGCGCCTCGTAATAGAGCGCCATGTCGATGCGGTTGCGGGCGTTGGCTGTCTGCAGGGTTCGGCACACCTCCCGGTTACGGTCTTGGAAGTAGGCGATGAGCAAGTCGCGGTTTTTCAGCGATATCATGGCTCGCTTGGCCTTGTCGCCTCCGGTCCAGATACTCGTCTCCAACTTGCGGTAGACGGCCATCACACGGCGCATATAGTAGATGTCTCCGTGCTCTGCACACAAGATGTGCATCACCAGATCGTAGCTGGTCACCTGATCCATCCATGCCGGGAGCGTGTCGGCTACGGCATGGCGGTAGCACACCGAAACGTTGGTGATGGGATTGCACAGCGACAGGTCGGACAGCGTCACTGTGCGCCGTGCCGGACCACCCGACAGGCTCTTGCTTCCGTCGGCTTGGTAATAGTTGATGACGCGGTGGAAGCAGGCGGAGTAATCGGGATGCGTGTCCAGGAAGTCTACCTGAATCTGCAGCTTGTGACGGTCGGTCCAGAAGTCATCGGCCTCGCATACGGCGATGTATTCGCCCCGTGCCGCCTGGTACGTGCGCACAAAGTTGGCCGCCAATCCCACATTGCGGTCGCCCTTGACCACACGGACGCGGTTGGGATAGCGTTGCTGCCACCACCTGCAGCGGTCGGCGGTGCCGTCGGTACTGGCATCGTCAGACACAATCAGTTCGAAGTCGAAGGTCGTATCCTGCAGCACCGCACTGCGTATGGCCTCGTCTATGTAGGGTCTCTGGTTGTAGGCGAGCATCAGCACGCTCGCTTTGATGGGATATACTTTTCTCATTGTCTTTTACTCAATAGTTGTAGGGCCTCTCTCAGCAACTTGCTGCCTGCGACATAAGCCAGTGCCACATACACCGCCACGCCTGTCACCACTTGTGCGGCCAACAAGGGCAGCGGGGCGCTGATGAGCCATGACAGCGCATAGACGGCTATGCCCATGACAGCCGCCAAAACCACGTAGGGGAGCGTGTCCTTGGCCTGGTCTATGAACCTATAGCCCGTGTACTGCTGCGTGTAGCCCATGTTGACCAAGTGCAGCAATACCCTCACGGCCATCAGTCCGCCCACCATCGCCAGCACACGCTGCTGCCAAAGCAGGCCGATGGCTGCTGCGGTGAACGCAATCTTGTACAACTCGATTTTGAAGATGCCGGCCGAGTGGCCGCTCACCTTGATAAAGTTGTTGTTGATGGCCGTCAACACCGTGAAGCATCCTCCTAAGCAGAGCAGTTGGAAGTAAGGCACGGCATCCCACCATGCTTCCTTGAACAGCAATCTGAAGAGCGATGGTGCCACCACCATGCCTCCCACCATCATCGGGAAGGTCAGGAAGGCGGTGAAACGTATCGACTTGCGGTAGGCATTGATGAGCCGGGGACGGTCTTGCTGGATATGACTGAAGATGGGGTAAGTGGCATTTTGTATGCTGCCATAGACCAGACTGACGATGGGGTCGCAGATCTTGTTGCCCTGCGTGAAGAGTCCCAGTTCGCGTTTGGGATAGAGACGGGGTATGACGAGCGAGTAGATGTTGATGAAACATGTGTTGACGAGTCCCGACAGCAACAGCATGGACGAGAATCCGAAGAGTCTGCGTAGCCTTGCGATGCTGAATCGGGCACAGGGCCGCCATCCGCTGGTGCCCCATAGCAGCATGCTCTTGACGGCGGCCAGCGTCACGGGCTGCCATGCCAGCGTCCACACGCCCCATCCGGCCACGGCCATGCCCACGGCTCCCGCTGCCGATACCGCCATCGCTGCCAGATTGATCTTGGCCAGTTGGCGAAAGCGAATCTGCTTGTTGAGCAAGGTGGTCTGGATGAGCATCGAGGCATTGATGGGCAACACCAAGAACACCACTGCCCCGATAGCCGTCAGCCTGGGTTCGTCGAAATAGTCGACGATGAGCGGCGAGACAGCCATCAGCAGGCCGTAGAGCAGCACACTCATGGCCAGATTGAACCAAAAGACGGTGGAGAAGTCGAGGTCGTCGGCATCGTGCTTCTGTATCAGAGCCGCTCCGAAGCCACTCTCGATGATAAGGTTGCCCACAGCGGTAAAAATGGCCAGCATGGCCACGAGCGCATAGTCTTCGGGGAACAGGATGTTAGCCACCACGATGACCACGGCAAACTGCAGCACCTGTTGGCCGAACCTGTCGACCAAATTCCATATCAGTGCGCCTATTGTCTTTTGCTTCAGATTTTCCACTGTGCTTTTTTGTCTTTTGCAAAGATAGTGCCAACCGAGCGGAATAGAACTTGTTCTAATTTCCGAGGTGCCGCCTATCTTATGCAAAGATAG
>JBJEAU010000045.1:0-2915 GCA_051869355.1 Prevotella sp.
GGCTCTGGCCAGTGAAACCGCCGCCGTCGAGGTTGGCCTTGATGTCATACTTCTCTGTAACTTCCAGCAACTGCAGGGGCTGTGTAACCACGTACTGCAGGATGGCAGAAGGGAAGAATTCCTTCAAATCTTTTTTGTTGATTGTGATCTTACCGGTTCCCTCTGTGAGGTAAACACGAGCTACTGCGCTCTTGCGGCGACCTATTGCATTAATAAGTTCCATCTTTTCTTAATGTATATATTATTTATACTGGTTGATATCGATAGTTCTGGGCTTCTGTGCCTCCTGCTTGTGCTCGGTTCCTTCATAAACAAACAGGTTGTCCATCAACGAACGACCCAGAGGACCTTTGGGGAGCATACCCTTGACTGCGTGGCGAATCATCTTGTCCACACCGTTCTTGCTCTTACGGAGCTCGGCGGGAGAAGTGAAGCGCTGGCCACCGGGATAACCAGTATAGCGAGTGTAAACCTTATCCGTTTCTTTCTTTCCTGTGAAACGTACCTTGGCGGCGTTGATAATGATTACATTGTCTCCGCAATCTACGTGCGGTGTAAAGTTTGGCTTGTACTTACCACGGAGCAATTTGGCGACTTTAGAGCAGAGGCGACCCACAATTTGGTCTGTTGCGTCTATTACGACCCACTCCTTGGTTGCTGTTTCGGCGTTCACCGAAATAGTCTTGTAACTTAAAGTGTTCATTTTTAAATTTGAAATTTACTACTAAAAAACGTTTTTATACTTAATTCTGTCGCGTGCAAGCGATTCACTAACCATGACACTCGGCCAAAAGTGCCACTATTAACACGCCCACACAGGGGACGCTAAGTACATCCCCGAAATAATCGGTCTGCAAAATTACACATTATTTTTATATTAATCATCCTGTCGATGATTCAGATTTGTATATTTATATTTATTTAACATCAAAAATAGCCATGCGTGTCTACTGAACCGTATTTCAAGGCCAGTTCGATGCGTTTGATGGTGACTTCGCTTGCCGTATCGGCGTTTTCTATGCGTAGTACATTGTCGCCTTGTCTTAAGGCTTTGGCAGGGAGACGAACCGCATACTGCTGTTCTCCGTCTTGTAATTTTACACCTTTATTATATATAGAGACATAATCGGGTACCATTTTCATAGCTTTCTTGCCGTTGAGCCATAAGCGGAGTGAGGCGGGTTGGCGTGTACGATAAAAGAGTATAACCTCTTTAGGTCGGATGCTGTCTACATGGTCACCCACAAAGAGCGATACGACGTCTCCTCCTTGCGGTTTGATGCGAAGGGGAAGAGGTGTGTTCGGACGAAGCCCGTATTCGCGTTTTCCGTCTGACAGCCAATAGATTTTGTTGCGTCCCTCCAATGTCTCTCGGCTTCCCAACTCGTGCAACATACGCGGATGGGGTACCCTGCAGGTCTGTCCGCCGGGTTCTGTGTGATAGCGCCCGCGGTTGTAGTCGTTGAAAAAATAGTTGAACAGATACACGCCGTCGGCCCCCTGAGCCAGTGCGTGCATGCAGAATCCGCGCATCATCCCCTCCGACACCGGTTCGTTTTCCTGATACGTCACCATGTCGGTACTGGCATAGAGCGGTACGTGCAGGTCGTTGCCCAAATCTGCCTTCAATTGGCGGATGGGCATATTGGGCTCGATCCGTATATGAATGCCCACGCTCAGCAGGTCGATCAGATTCTCACGCAGCCATTGCCTGATGTCAAGTCCTTTCTCCATGTTTTCCCCGATAGAGGGAGCCACCCTCACGGCCAGTTTGATGGGATGTCCTGCTTTTTGTCCCTCCAACTGTATCACCTGTCTTATCTCGCGCATCATCTGTGTCATGTCGTCGGCGTGCTTTGCCCCTTCGCCCCGGCGGAAATAGCAGAAAAACCGCATGAAGTCCACGAGATACACATCTGTCAGTGCCCCGTAACGTGCTATCTGCTCCTTGATGACCGCCACTTTTCGGTCTCGCACCTCTTTGTGGGCAAAATCGTAGGCTCCGGCACTATGCCATCCTTGCGAGGGGTCGCCCGTATGCAGCTCAGGATGTGCCGCCCACCATTCGTTGTAAGCCACAGGACAGTCTATGGCCGTGTCTGTGAAATGCAAATCGTTCATTCTTAGGGTGAGCATGGTTTGCATGCCGCTTTTCCGGGCCCGTGTGAGCGTGGCCCGTATCAGATCTGTGCCTTCTTTTTCCAGTCTTACGGCATTGTCGTAGCTTTTTTTCAGCGTGCGGTACAGTGTCTCGTTGCTGCCGTGTGGAATCTGTCCGTCCAGATCGTCACCATAAAGCCGTCCGTATTGCGAACGATAATAGAAGAAGTCGCTCCCCGCGCAGATGGCATAGGTTCCCACCTGGGTGTCGCGCTGTATGTCTACCAGCGAGTCCAACTGCCACAGTGTGAGGGGCTGCTCGTTCCAGTAGGTGTTGAGCAGCAGTTCCGAGCCATCATTGTCAAAAATCAGCGTGCGTCGCTGGGCCTGTGCGCCCATTGCAAGCAGTGTGCCACATAGGGGGAAGAGCCATTTTGCAAACGTTTTCATGGGTATCAATTTGTTTTTCTTTGGGTGGATGGATGTCATGTCTTGTTTTGTAAATGCCACCTTTAGCGTGTGTAAACGTGGCATTTGCATAAGCTAAATGCCACGTTTGGCACGCAGTAGGGGATAGGCACACTCCTTAACCTTGTTCGTCAGCGCCTCGGGATAGCCGGTGCGCCCTTTGATCCAATAGTTGACGATGTCTCCGGCCTCCTCGCTCACGTGTCCTCCAAGCAGAGCGTGCAGCCAATTGGTCGGGAAGAAGATGTCGCCCGTGCGCTGTATGTCCTGCAAGGCATCGAGGCCGATGCGCAGATACTCGTTGCTTTGCGGCTCAAAGGCATAGCTGTTGAGCAAGGCCAGCATCC
>JBJEAU010000046.1:0-14708 GCA_051869355.1 Prevotella sp.
AGTTCACGTTAAATATGTAAAACAAATCCACTTTTACGTGTTTTTTCATTCAAAAAGTTTGTATTATCAATGATTATTCGTATCTTTGCAGCACGAGAACCCGCCAAGCCTCTCAACGATGCTCAAATGTGCGGGTCGTTTTTGTTTATAGGTGTATGGCAACAAGAATTCCATTTATAAAAAAGTACTCTTCGCCAAGCGATTTGGTACAGTTGCTTCAATCACGAGGATTGGTAATAACCGATGAAGAAAAGGCAAAACATTATCTCTCGCATATCGGCTATTATCGTTTGTCTGCCTATATGTATCCATTGCTTTCTTTTCCGAAAGATCAACATCTGTTCAAGCAAGGGACATCATTTTGCAAAGTCATGATGCTATACCGCTTTGACAAAAAACTTCGTTTGTTGCTGTTCAATGAGATTGAGAAAATAGAAATAGCTGTGCGTTGTGCCGTTGTCAATTTCGGAACAGAGATGATTGGCGACCCATTCTGGTTGACCCATTCAACTAATTTTTCCAATCCCCAGAAGTTTCATCGTTCACTACATTTGATAGAGGAAGAACTTGGTCACTCGAAAGAGGATTTTATCAATCACTTCAAAGAAACGTATAGCAATCAATATCCACCAGCATGGATGTTGACGGAGATATTGCCATTTGGCGTTATAACCAACATTTACTCCAATATTAAGAACAAGAAAATCAAGAAGCGTATAGCACAGTCGTTCGGTTTACAAGTAGCTCCTTTTGAATCGTGGCTTACCATTATAGGGGTAACGAGAAACTCCTGCTGCCACCATGCTCGCATTTGGAACAGGACGTTCTCTATTCGTGCCACAATGCCTATCCGAATGGTGCGTCCATGGCTTTTACTTTCAACGGATTCTTTGAAAGTGTATTTTGATATGTGCATCATCAAGTATTTCCTTGACATCATTTCTCCCAACAACGATATGCTTGATAAGATGAATGATTTGTTTAGCAAGTTCCCAGAGATTGATTTGGCAGCTCTCGGATTTCCTAAAGGATGGAAAGATGAGCCTTTATGGCAATATTGATGATAGGTTGCAATAATCTCAAATAAATGGATGGAGTCGTTTCAAACGCCCCATTAATTTCATGGTATTTGTTGCCGAGCTACTTTAACGGAAGTTAAACACGTTATGTCATACCCCTGTGTTTTATCTTTGCCCGCATGGCGTGTAATCCTATGTCTGTTACAACGAGAGCTACCATATATATATTAAAGTATAGGATAGCCGTGGCAAAGGATGCTGTTAGTGGGCGTACGGCATATGGAGTACGGGCGTACGGCATATGCGATACGGGCGTATTGCATTTGCCGTACGCTCGTATCGCATTTGCCATACGCCCGTAAAAGGGGCTGATGGGACGTGTAAATGGGGGTTATTCGGCAGAGAAATCGGCCACCAGCTTGCGGTACATCGAATACATCCGCGAGCGGTCTATATAGCCGATGAGCCTGTTGCTCACATCCACCACGGGCAGATAGAGCGCGCTGGTCTTCTCAAACAGTTTCATGGCCTCGCCCATCGGGTCTGCGGCACCGATTTTGGCGGGACATTCGGTCATGAGTTGCTCCACCGTAAACTTGTTGTAGAGTTCGGTGCGGAAGATGATGTGCCGGTTCTTGGTCATGTCGACCTCGCCGAGCAGCGTGCCGGCCTTGTCGAGCACGGGCAAGAAACTGGTATGGCTGTCGCTGAAGGCCCTCACCAGTTTGCTCAGCGGCATGTCGGGGGTGACGGCGGTGTACTCGCGCTCGATCACGCTGTCGAGCCGCATCAGGGTGAGCACAGACTGGTCGGTGTGGTGGGTGACGAGCTTGCCCTGACGGGCAAGTCGCATCGCATAGATACTGTGGGGCTCGAAGATGCTGATGGTTAGGGTGGAAACCACGCTCACGATAATCAGCGGCATGAAGAGCTGGTAGCCGCCGGTGAGCTCTGCGATGAGGAAGATACCTGTGAGCGGTGCGTGCATGACTCCGGCCATGACTCCGGCCATACCCAGCAGGGCAAAGTTTTTCTCGGGCGCATACGGACCTACCTCGTACATGTTCCAGAGACGGGCGAAGAAGAAACCGCTGAAACCTCCGATAAAGAGCGAGGGCGCGAAGGTACCGCCACAACCGCCACCACCGTTGGTGGCAGAGGTCGCAAAGACCTTGGTCACGATTACCAGTCCGATATAGACCACCAGCAGGTGCCCGTTGCCGTAAAACAGCGAGTTGTTCATCACCGCATTCCAGTCGGCCTCGGTCTTGCCGTTGAGCAGGATGTCGATGGCGGCATAGCCTTCGCCGTAGAGCGAGGGAAACAAGAAGATGAGGGTGCTCAGGAGCAGACCGCCCACGAGCAATTTCAGGTAAGGGCGCTTGCTCAGTTTGGCGAATCCGTCTTCGCAGGCTGTCATGGTACGCATGAAGTAGAGGCTCACCACGCCGCAGAACACGCCGAGCAGCAGATTGGAAGGTACGCGCTCCAAGAGCCAGGCGTTGTCCAGATTGAAGGTGAAGAGCGAAGCGTCGCCTACAAATATATAGGAGAAGCAGGTGGCCGTGACACACGACACGAGGATAGGCAGGAGCGAGGCCATAGACAGGTCGACCATCAGCACCTCGAGCGTGAAGACCAGTCCGGCGATGGGTGCCTTGAAGATACCGGCGATGGCTGCCGCCGCACCACAGCCCACCAGCACCATGAGGGAGCGTTTGTCCAGTTTGAAAAGCTGTCCCAGATTGCTGCCTATGGCCGAACCCGTGAGCACGATGGGTGCCTCGGCTCCCACCGAGCCGCCAAACCCGATGGTAATGGCCGAGGCGATGACCGACGACCAGCAGTTGTGCGCCTTCAGATGACTGTTCTTGGACGATATGGCATACAGCACCCGGGTGATACCGTGTGAGATATTGTCCTTGACCACATGCTTGATAAACAGCGAGGTGAGGTATATACCCACGATGGGGAAGAGCAGGTACAGCCAGTTGTAGCTGGTGCTCGTAAACCCCGTGGTGAGGAGCATCTGGATCTGCTTGATGATCCAGTGGAGCACAAAAGCAGCCACCGATGCAAAGAAACCAATGGCAAACGACAGGATGATCATCATCTGCCGGTCGCCTATGTGCTGGTCTTTCCATGCAAGAAGTCGTTCAAACGGGGTAGGGTTGTTTCCTGAAACACAATCCATAATGACAGTTGGTTACGATGTTACTTCCTGATGATACTCACTTCGCCCCCCAACCCCAGTTTGATGATGCTCGAGGGGGTATGTGGCTTGTGTTCCTGTCGCCGGCTGTGGCATACATAGTCCACAGCCTGGATAATCTCGGGTGCTATGTCGCAGTAGTTGGCAGCTGCAGGCTGTCCGCTCACATTGGCGCTGGTGCTCACGAGTGCTTTCTGGAACCGGAAACAGAGTTCCTTGGAAAACGTTTCGTGGGTGATACGCATGGCCACTGACCCGTCTTCGGCTATCAGATTGGGTGCCAGATTCACCGCACCGTCCAGAATGATAGTGGTGGGCTTGATGGCCATGTCGAAAATGTCCCATGCCACCGCCGGTACCTCTCTTACATAGCGCTGCAGGCGTGCGTCGGAGTCTACTAAACAGATCATGGCCTTGGTGTCGTCGCGCTGCTTGATACGATAGACCTTGGCCACGGCCTCCGCATTGGTGGCATCGCAGCCAATCCCCCATACGGTGTCGGTGGGGTAGAGTATCACCCCTCCTTTGCGCAGCACTTCCACTGCGTTTCTGATATCTTCTGCTTGGTTCATTATGATGATGGTATCCTGTAGGTAATCCTGTTATTTTCTTAAGTTCTTCATTCCGTTGAGAAAATCCCGGCTCGTCATGCGCTTTTTGCCGGATATCTGTACCTCGGTGAGCTCCAGCCACTCGTCGGCACAGGCCACCAGTAGCTGTTTCCCGTCAGCATCTATGGTACCGGGTGCTTCGTTGGTGGCACATCCGGTCTTCATGCTCTTGAAGACCTTGAGCGTCTGTGCGCCCGTGCCACATGTGCCGTCTGCCAGACTGGTTGGGGTCCACGCACCGGGATAGGGAGAGAGCCCACGGATGAAGTCGTACACCCGCTTGGCGGGCTGTGCCCAGTCTATCTCGCATGTCTCCTTGAAAATTTTGGGCGCATTCTTCAGCGCTCCGTTGTCTTCTTGCGGCACTGAGGGAACCTGACCGTCGGTGGCTATCACCTTGTCGATGGTCTCGATGCAGAGTTGGGCACCCAAGCGCATCAGCCCTTCGTACACATATTCCACATCGGCCTCGTCGGGGATGCCGAATGTCTTGCGGTCGATGATTCTGCCGGTGTCGATGTCCTTGTCCAAGAAGAAAGTGGTGACCCCCGTCTGCGTCTCACCGTTGATGACGGCCCAGTTGATGGGCGCTGCCCCCCTGTACTGGGGGAGTAGGGCGGCGTGCACGTTGAAGGTGCCGAAGCGGGGCATGTCCCATACCACTTCGGGCAGCATGCGGAAGGCCACTACCACCTGTATGTCGGCCTGGTAGCTGCGCAATTGCTCGACGAAGGTCTCGTCTTTCATCTTGACGGGTTGCAAAACCGGGATGCCGTGGGCCTCTGCATATTTCTTTACGGGTGGAGCCTGTAGCGTATCTTGATGTCTGCCTACGGGTTTGTCGGGCTGTGTCACCACTGCCACTACCTGATAGCCGCCCTCAACGAGCCGTTGCAGCGACTCGACAGCAAACTCAGGCGTACCCATAAACACGATTCGTAAGTCTTTTTTATCCATTTGTCTGATTGTTTGTTCGCAAAGTTACTAAAAATAATGTTAATTACTGAGCGAATGAAAGAGGAAAAATTAGGAAAAAATATTTTTTGTCGTAATTTAATATTACCTTTGCATATAATCACCTTTACGGCATAGGTGATGGCGCTGCGAGGCATTGGCCTCTGAGGCGGCCGCCATTCGCCATCGACATGCCTCCTTAATATAGATACCTTGCAGAACCTATTAAGAACTTCGGCAAGGAGTGGAGGCGTGCGTGGATGAATAGCGGCAATGGCCTGCATGAAAAATGCACCTGTAACTTTTACCCTTCTATCAATTAGCTCACACTTGGAGACTCCTACTGCTTCCAACCACCGACGGATTTTGGTCAACACTTTCGCGCTGTGTGCCAGGATGCTGGTGACGATAGCGATTGGCGTATATGCCAGCAGGGTGTTGCTCAAGGGGTTGGGAGTGACCGACTACGGCATCTATCACGTCGTGGCCGGTATCATCGTGTTTTTTTCTTTTATCGATGCCTCGCTGGTCAATGGTGCCCAACGCTATCTGAACTACTATATGGGCAAGGAGGACGAGGCGATGGTAGGCCGGGTGTTTGCCACCAGCGTGCAGGTCTTTGCCGCTATGGCCTTGGTGGTCTTGGTGCTGGGCGAGACGGTGGGCCTCTATCTGGTCAACGCTGTGCTCTGTGTGCCCGAAGAGCGGATGGGGGCAGCCAACTGGGTGTTTCAGTGCACAGTCTTCTCGGCGATCGTCAATCTCGTCAGCATGCCCTATCATGCCCTCATCATCGCCTACGAACGTATGACGGTGTTTGCGTATGTGGCCATCGCCCAGTCGGTGGCTATATTGGGTGTGTCGCTGGCGGTATGTTACTGTCCGTTCGACCGCTTGGTGGCCTATGCCTTGCTCATGGTGGTGGTGTTGCTGATGGTACGGATATTCTATGGTGGGTATTGCAAGCGCCATTTTGCTACCGTGGGCTATACCAAAGCGGTGGATTGGCCACTGGTCAGGGAGATGACCGCGTTTTCGGGATGGTCGTTGACGGGTACGTTGGCCTATATGACCTATACGCAGGGCATACCGGTATTGCTGAATGTGTTTTTCGGACCCACGGTCAATGCGGCCAATGCGTTGGCGCAGCAGGTCAATGCCTCTTTGTCTACCTTTTCGGCCAACTTTATGATGGCGGTCAAGCCCCAGATTACCAAGAGTTATGCCAATGGCGACCGTGAAGAGATGCTGAATCTGGTGATGGGAAGTTCCAAGTGTTCGGTATTGATCATGTTGATGATAGCCCTTCCTTTCCTGGTCTATCCAGATTATATCCTCTCTCTGTGGTTGGAAGAGGTTCCTGACATGACGGCACTGTTGATGTGCCTCATATTGTGGATTTCGATAGTCAATTCTTTGGCTATGCCGGTGATGACAGCCGTCCAGGCTACGGGGCGTATCAAGTATTTCCAGATGGCTGAGGCACTGGTGCTGTTTATGGTGTTGCCATTGGCCTATGGCATGTTGCGCTGTGGTTATGGTGCCGGGAGCGTCTACGGGGTGCTCTTGGTGATGGTGGCTGTCGCGCAGGGGGTGAGGGTGGTGTTTATGGAGCGGTATCTGCATGTTAGCAGCATGCTATATCTTAGGAATATCCTGCTGCGCATGGCTTTGGTCACGGCTGTGTCGTATCTGTTGATGCGTGAAGTGGCTGGCAGATTGGGCGATGGGTTGGCTGGTCTGGCCATCGTCTTGTTGCTGGTTGTGACAGTGGTGCCCGTCGTTTTCGTGCTGTTGGGCCTCAGTCGTAAGGAGTGGGCCTATATGCGGGCGTTGGTGAAGAACAGGAAAAACAGTGTACAATGATATCCGTCATTATCCCGCTATACAATAAGCAAGATACGGTGGCAAGGACCTTGAATTCTATCTTGTCCCAGTCGTTTGCAGAATTTGAAATTGTCGTGGTGGACGATGGTTCTACAGATCATAGTGCTGCGGTAGTACAAGGTTATGCCGATGCACGGATTAAATATTTCAGGAAGCAGAATGGAGGAATATCAAGTGCACGCAATCATGGTATTGATTGTTCGAGGTATCCTTGGATAATGTTTCTTGATGCAGATGATTGGTTGCTTGATGATGCTTTGCTAACTTTTAAAAATCTGATAGGACGGTATCCCGACTCTTTGTGTTTCGTATGTAATTATATCTGTAAGACAGTTAATGGCTCTTCGCTTTATTCGAGAATTTATGAAGAGGGATTGGTGAAAAATGGGTATAAAGATTGGCTGTTGGGTAAATGTATGCCAAGGGCAGGTGCTGCACTATATCATCGGAGTGTTATGGAACGATTCCGATACAAGGAATCCCTACGCCGTTATGAGGATGCCCAACACATAGTTAGGGTGTTGGATGCTTATCATTATGTTAGAAGTCCGTTTCCAGTGATGGTGTATGATACCACAAATGCACAGGCGAGTAAGCCCATAGATATGGAAAAAGATTATCTGGGCCATCTTGATGTCGTGTCAAAAAAAGGTTGGGCGAGGGTTTGGGAGTATGAAATGTATCGTAAAGCTCTTCGAGACTATCCTGAGGGTTGCAAGAAGCGCTATGGAAACTATCGTAGTTTAGAATCGTGGCTTATTTGTAAGATGTGTGGATTGTATCGTAAACTGTTGATGTGATGAATATGATCGTGCAATTGCTGAAGTACGTATATCTGAAGGTTCGTTTTGGCAATCGGTTGCAGGCAGCTTTCAGTAGCATGATAGACTTGACGAGTTGCTTCGAGGGCAACAATCGGGTGGGTCGGCGGTCTGTATTTTCCGGAACGATGGGCTATGGCTCCTATATCTGTGACGACTGTGTGATTCCGGGCAACGTCGGAAGATTTACCTCTATTGCCCAGCATGTAAAATGCAGTTTGGGGATTCATCCTACAGGTGCTCCCTACGCCACGACATCACCCCTGTTTTACTCCGTACGCAAAGGGTCGTTTGCCGAAGAGCAACTGTTTGAAGAAACCAAACCAAAGATCAATATTGGAAATGACTGTTGGATAGGCGAAAATGTGTTTATAGGAGGAGGTTTGACCATCGGCGATGGCGCGGTGGTATATGCAGGTGCGGTTGTGATAACCGATGTCCCTCCCTATGCCATTGTGGGAGGAGTTCCAGCACGTGTCATCCGATACAGGTATGATGCTGAAACCATCGAATTCTTGTTGCGGGTGAAATGGTGGAATCGGCCCATCGGGTGGTTGCAGGCAAACTGGCGTTTGCTGACGGATATGGACATGTTTAAAGCACAGCTTACGGAGGAGTAACAGCAGTGGTAGACTTGATACTGATCTTCTTGCTATGTATTGGCAGTCAAATCTATGTGGATCTGATCGGGCATCTGTCAGTATCAGATTTGTTCATTATTGGCTTTGGCATCGTCTACGTGGTGGTAAACAGAGGACTGGGTAAGTTTGCCAAGGACAAAGAGATACGTTTGGTTACCAAACTGTTTGCCCTGCTGTTGCTGATACAGGTGGTGACAGAGGTGATTGTGGGCAATGCCATGATTAATACGGCCAAGGGATTGGCCGTGACGGGATTGACCTACATGAAGTTCTTGTTTGTATTGGGCTTCCTGTATCGTAGTCACCATAATCTGCTGATTTTTCTGGTCTGCACTTTTGTCTCGAATATCCTGTTTTTTGCCAGTAACGATGCTTTCGGTTTGGGCGAGATGGATGTCTCTATGGAAGAGATAGCGCAGGGCGAAGGCGATGCGATGGCCTATTTCAAGTTCAAGATATGTCCGCTTATCAATAGTGGTCTTGTCATTCTGACGCTGGTGATGCGACGGGCCAATTTCTCTTTTGTCTTTATCGTCGTAGGTCTGCTATGCGTGCTGTTGGGAGCCCGTAGCGGCGGCATGGTGATGGTGGGGGCGGGTGTGCTGACCCTGCTGTTGAAGGTGAAGTTGCGTTTTACCAAGTGGCGTGTGCTGCTTGGTGTGGTATTGGGTGTGCTGCTGTTCAACTGGGCATATCGCAAATATGTAGACAGTGTGCTCGAAGGCGACATCGCAAGCGGCAACTCCAAGGCACAGCTGCAGCGAATGGACGACCCCTATAATCCGTTGGGCTTGTTGGTCTTTGGCCGTACGGAGACCTTTGTGGGAGGAGTGGCCATGGTGGAGAAACCCTGGACAGGGTGGGGAGCATGGGCTGAAGATCCCAATTGGCAGTACAATTTTCTGGCCAACTATCTACAGGATGCCCGTATCACACGAAAGAAATTGTTGAACACGAAGATTCCCACGCACTCTATACTGGTTGGCTATGGGGTGGCCAATGGTGTTTTTGCCATGCTTGCTGTTTTGGCCATTATTGTGTTTTTCCTAAGAAAGGGATTCGTGGCACTGAGAAGCAAGAATATCCATATGTACCTCATGGCAACATGTCTGATGGCGGTAATGTGGGACAGCCTGTTCTCACCACTTAGTACCATGAGGTATATGTTTGCTTATTATTTCGCCTACATGTATTATGTGTATCAATGTAGCAAGAATCCCTATTATATGAAACTGTATGCCAAAGAATAGCGAAAACGCGCAAATATTGGTCGTAACCCCTACGGTGGGGAAGCGCGACTCTATCAGACGGACGATAGAATCGGTCAAAAAGTATGGCGGAGATATGGTCAGGCATGTGCTGGTCTGTCCTCGCGATAAGAGGGAGGAACTTGCTGCCAAGTACCAGATGGAGTGTATCGGTGAGCCGGAGGGGGCAAAAGGCATCTACCCGGCACTCAACTATGCTTTCAGAAAGCAGGGTATGGGCTACCGGTATATCACCTTTATCAACGACGATGATTATTGGCTCCCTGCCTATACCCAACTCATTCGGGAGGCTTTGGACAGTGACAGCCAACTGGTCTATGGCCGGATATGCTGTGAAAAAGATGGTAAGCGCGTGGATGTGGCATGCAGCGGTCGCTTCTGTGACTTTGCGGTGTTGCTCCATCGTGGCATTGTACTCTCTTCTCAGCAAGCCACATTGGTAAGGCCGGCTGTTTTTTTCGAGGTAGGAGGTTTCGATGAGCATTATCAATTGGTTTCCGATACCAAGTTGTGGGCACAGTTGTGTGTCCGGAATGTGACTTACCACTTTGTCGACCGGCCTTGTGCCGTCTACACATGCCAACCCGGACAGTTGTCAGAAGATGGTGTGTTGCAACTGCAAGAGCATAGGGATATGCTGCGGATGCTCCCGCCTTCCCCGTGGTGGGCCGTATGGTGTGCCGTGGCCAGATTCCGATTCGGTAACCTGCCTGTCTACGTTCGGCGCTGGTTGGCACGTCATTTATAGACAGGCGACAGCCAAGTGACAAGACCGATGATAGTCCTGCATTACATTCCCAGTATCGACCGTGCATCGGGTGGAGTAGCCGCCTATATGCAACTGCTGGCGCGTGGTTTGGGGCAGCTGGTAGAACTGCATGTGGCTACCCATCGCTCCGTGCACGAGGTAAAGTTGGAAAACTGCACGCTGCACTATCTGCCTGTATGCCGTTGGTTTCCATGGAAGACCAAGGCAAGTTTCATGCGGCTCATCGATGATTTGCATCCTGATATCTTTCATACCAACAGTTGTTGGGAACCTTTGAGCTCCTTTACCCTTTTCTGGGCAAAATCGGTGGGCATTTCCACTGTCTATACCACACATGGCATGCTTGAACCCTGGATCATGAAGCACAACTATTACCGAAAGAAGTGGCCAGCGTTGCACTTGTACCAGCGTAGGGCATTGGCATCGGCAGATAGTCTGATTGCAACGGCCGAAAGGGAGCGGACACATCTGCTGGAGCAGGGGTATAATAGCGAGGTGGCCATCGTTCCCAATGCGGTGGATGTGCAAGCAATCGGCATGAAGACTTCATGGCAACTACGCAAGCAGATATTGCTCCTCTCCCGACTGCATCCTGTCAAAGGAATCGACTTCCTGTTAGAGGCGGTGGCCCGCCTAAAGGAGAATCTGGCAGATTATCAGATAGTTCTTGCCGGCGATGGAGATCCCGATTATATGAACCATCTGAAGCAGCGTGTACAGGATTTGGGTATATGCCACCTTTGCAAGTTTAAAGGTGGCGTTTACGGGGACGAAAAGTGGCGTTTGTATCAGGAATCTGACTTCTTGGTGCTTCCCTCCTATACAGAAAACTTTGGGATTGTCGTTGCCGAGGCATTGGCTTCGGGCACTCCGGTCATCACTACGCAAGGCACGCCGTGGTCATGGTTAGAAACCTATGCGTGCGGATTGTGGATAAAGGTAGGCGCAGAACCTCTGGTAGATGCGTTGCAAAAAATGCTGTCTATGGATACCCGTCAGTTGGCATGCATGGGCAGGAATGGGCGTAGACTGGTCATGGAACATTTTGCAGTAGATGTAGTGGCACGGCAGATGGTGAGCCTTTACCAAAATGTGGGCGGTATAGAGTAAGGAAAAAGAATCAAACAAAAACGGAAATGTGTGAAATAGATTTGTCTAATTATCACGAACCGAAGCCCCGTAGAGCGTTACAGATTTTGTGGAGGGTGGTCAATGCCACATTGTTCAGAATATTGGTAGGAAGCCCTCTCCGCGATTTGCGTAATCTTTTGCTTCGAGCTTTTGGCGCAAAGATATGTTGGGGTTCTATCGTGTATCCTTCCTGCAAGATATGGGCACCGTGGCTGTTGGAGATTGGCAAAAACAGTTGTGTAGGCCCTCATGTCCAGTTGTATAACAAGGCACAGATTACCTTGGGAGACAATGTCGTCGTTTCGCAGGGGAGTTTTCTATGCACCGCTTCGCATGACATAGCTGACCCCAGTCACTCGTTGGTGGTAGCTCCAATCGTATTGGACGACTGTGTGTGGGTGGCCGCCGATAGTTTTATCGGCATGGGCGTGCATATCGGCAGAGGAGCTGTAGTCGGTGCCCGCGGCTGTGTGTTTCGGGATGTTGAGGCTTGGACCGTAGTGGGCGGCAATCCGGCTCGGTTTATCAAGAAAAGGGTGCTCCGTGGATGAGGGTCGCCACTGATGGTGACCACAAAATTGATTTGCTATGCAAGATATTTCGGTTATCATACTCACATATAATGAGGAACGGCATATCCGAAGAGCGTTGGAAAATGCCCGAAAGTTTGCCAAAGCAATATTCGTGGTAGACAGTTTCAGTACCGACCGTACTGTGGAGATAGCCCATGAGATGGGAGCCTACGTCTATCAGCATGAGTTTGTGACCCATTCTGCGCAGTTTCAGTGGGCATTGGCACATCTTCCCATACAGACACAGTGGGTGTGGAAACAGGATGCTGACGAGTATCTGACGGATGCGCTGATAACTGAGATAGACGAGGTGTTGCCGGGACTGCCCGAAGATGTCAATGGACTTACCGCCCCGTGTTTGCGCAAGTTTATGGGACGGTATATCAAGCATGGTATCGTCCCCTTAATCTTGTTGAGGCTGTTCAAATACCGTTTTGCACGCATCGAGAATAAGTTGATGGATGAACATATATGGCTGACGGAAGGGCAAGTAGGTTCGTTACGGCATCCGTTTTTTGATGACAGTCTGATGACGCTGACCGAATGGACACAAAAACACAATGGCTATGCTACCCGTGAGGCCATCGAACTGCTCTGTATGGAGTATGGAATCGGGCAGGGGACGGCGGTTCACAATATGGGTGATCATTCTGCCAAAATCAGGGAACGCAAACAGAAATATCTGAAGTTGCCTATCTTTTGGCGGGCTTTTTCCTTTTTTGTCTATCGTTATTTCTTCCGGCTTGGTTTTCTGGATGGCAAGGAAGGATTCTTGTGGCATTTCCTCCAAGGATGGTGGTATCGGACACTGGCCGATGCCAAGGTTTATGAAATCAAAAAACGCTGTCGAGGAGATGTTGGATGTATCAAAGAAGAGATACAAAGGCTTGTCGATCAGCTAACACCAACTGATAACGCATGAAAGTTACGCTCATCACCACTTGCTTTAATAGGGCTTCAACCATCGGGCGTACCATAGAGAGTGTGCTGGGACAGGACTATCCCGATATCGAATACATTGTCGTGGATGGTGCTTCCTCGGATGGCTCGCTGGAGGTGATTCGTCGTTATCAGGGTATATCCCATATTGTCTCCGAACCCGATAGCGGTATGTACGAAGCCATCAATAAGGGGCTACGGATGGCCACAGGTGACCTTATCGGACTGGTACACTCAGACGATGTGCTGTATGACAGCCATACCATTACGGCAGTGGTGGAAGCTATCGTGCGCAGCGGGGCCGATATGCTGTACGGCGACGGACTGTACATGCGTGGCAACCGTGTAGTGCGTGACTGGCAGGGTGGCCCGTTTAGGCAATGGAAGTTGCGGATGGGATGGTTGCCGCTACATACCACCTGCTACATGCGGCGTGAAGCTCTGCAAAGCATTGGGATGTATGACGATCGTTATCGCATTGCGGCCGATACCGATATGCTTCTCAGGTGTCTGACAGTACACCGATTATCGGTAACTTACCTCCATCGGTATTTGGTGCGCATGGAGATGGGAGGTCTGTCGACCGACAGTAAGAAGCGGGCGGAGATGTGGCGTGAGGATTTGGCTATCTTTCGGGCATACGGTCTGCCGGCGGTGCCGATGAAACTGATGAAGATGGCATGGAAAATACCCCAATTTATCAATGTATTATGGATAAAAGCATGAAAGAGACGGAGGAGCGGTTCCTGCAGTTGCTGCGTGATGCGCTTTGGCATACCGGACTGTCTCATCAGTCGCTCGAGGTGGCCGAATACCAAGCTATCATGCAGTTGGCCAAGCAGCAGGCGGTGCCGGCATTGGTGGCTGATGCCTTGGTGAGAAACGATTTCAAGACCAATGACGATTGCAGCATGGCCACGATGGCTGCCATCGTCCGTCATCAGCGCAAGTACAAGAAGATGAATGAAGACTTGTTGGTGCTGGTGCGGGTGCTTCATGAGGCGCAGATACCCTACGTGGTCTTCAAGGGACAAGTGGTGGCCGCTCACTATCCCCAACCGGCATTGCGCAGCACTGGCGACATCGACTTCTACGTACCCCATTCGCACTTTATGCGTGCCGTGAATGTCATCCATAAGCGGTTGAATGTAGTCATCGATGCCGATAAGCTCGACAAACATTTTTCTTTCTCTTATCGTGGCACGCGGTACGAGATGCATCACCGTATCGAAACCTTCGGTTATACGGGGCATCAGCATCGGTTCGACCAGATGGTTGACAAAAAGATGGTTGATTCTGTCACGTATAGGGAAGTGGCGGGTGAAAAGGTGGCAGTATTATGCCCCGTTGCAGATCTGGTGGTTGTGTTTAAGCACCTGTTCAATCATCTGCTGGTCGAGGGTGTAGGCATGCGTCAGGTGTGCGATTTGGCCATACTGTTGCATGCTTATCGTGGCCAATATGATGTGTCGGAGTTGGAAAGCCACTTGCATCAGGTGGGTTATCTGCGTGCCTTCAAGGCTATGGGAACCTTGCTGGTGCGTCATCTGGCACTGCCTGTCGAAGATTTCCCGTTTCCATTGGACAAGCAGTGGAACCGATGGGCAGACCAGTTGATGCAAGAAGTGATGGCCTGCGGCAATTTTGGCAGGGCAGGACGAAAGGAACAGCACGATGGTAAAGCCAAGAGCATCGAGACAGCCCGCATTGCCATGCGCCATTGTCTCACTTATCTGCCTTTGGCTCCCCTCGACATTGCCTGTCTGATACCGCGGCGTATCGGTATCACGTTACATAAGTATATGATACGCGGCTAAACACCGATCTTAGGGCAAAAAACAAATCGCCTCCAGTAGCAAGCGCGCTTCTGGAGGCGATTATTTT
>JBJEAU010000047.1:0-2847 GCA_051869355.1 Prevotella sp.
GTACAACCGTCCGCATGGGCGTCGGGCTCTGAAAAAGGTAGCCGCGTCGGTGGGCGCGGCTGTCATTGGGCGGGTTGCCAGCGGTCGGGCAGCAGCTCGCGGTATTTTTCGGGTGGGGTGGTGGGCGGCCATGCGGCACATCGGTCGAGGATGTCGCATAGGTACTGGAAGATGTTTACACCGCAGCGCTGGCAGCTGCTGACGATGGAGTGGTAGAGGACGGCTGTTTCGGCGCCGGTGTGGGAGCCGATGGTGAGGCGTCGGCGGGCGAGAGAGATGGCGCGGTTGACGCGCTCGACTTCGTTGTTGTCCAAATGGAGGATGGGTGAGGCGAAGATGGCGGGGATTTGGTGCCATTGTTTTAGCGCGTGTTCGGTGGCGGCTTTTAGTGGGTCGTCGGGCGGGATGTCGGTGCGGGATTTGATGGCTATGAGGCGGCGGTGGATGCGCTCGAGTATTATTTTGGAGTATCGTTGGCGCCACAGTAGGTGGTCGTGGATGGTCCATTGGTCTTGGCCGATGGTGTGTTGGTGTTCGAAGTGGTATAGTAGGCCGAAGAGTTGGGCGATTTCTTTGGCTTTGGGATTGTCTGCGATGTCGAGGAATTTGCGTTTGATGTGTTGCAGGCAGGGGATTCGGGTGATGTCGGACATTTGGCCCATGCCGATGTGTCGGTAGCCTGAGTAGCAGTCGCATTGGAATGTGCCGTGGAAGTCTTTGATTTGTTCTTCGAAGACTTGTGCCGAGCGTGAGCCGTCGTCGTAGAAGAAGTATACGAGTTTGGTGGTCATGCCTACGAACACCCAGATGTAGCTTTTTTTGATTTTTTTGCCTGAGGTGGTGGGGATTTGGAGGCGTACTTTGTAGTAGGTCTCGTCGCCGCAGATGTATGAGTCTTGTGTTACGGCTTTGTGTATGGCGCGATAGAGGTTGAATAGTATCTGTTTGACTTTGGTGATGAGTTTTTGGGCTGTGCCTTTGTCGAGGTCGAAGCCGTGGGAGCGGATGTGCTCGACGACGGCTTCGATGGGCATGCCGTAGCGGTAGCGCATCTCTGCAATGTGGGCGATGAATGATGAGGTGTATTGTGAGTTGCGCAGCGGTGTGGCCGGCGCGTGTCCGCTGTAGATCTTGCCTTTGTACAGGTATTTGGGTACTTCGTAGATAACTTTGCGGACGACTGCCGGTATGAACTCGTAGCGGATTGACTCCTTAATTCCTAAGAATACGGCTTCCTTGAGCTGTTCTTCGGTAAGACCGTCGGGAAGTATCTGCTTGCGGATTTCCTGGCATTCGAGATGCTCTTTCTTTTTTGCGCCATTGTTGGTGCGGGGCTTTTTCGGCTGCTCTGAAGTGGGCTGCTCTGAAGTGGATGTCGCTTTGGCGTCGGCTTGAGGCTTTGACTGCTGCTCTGACTGAGATCCTTGCAAGCGTTGCAGAGCTTTATTCATGGTCTTCTGCCGACTAAGCTCCGCACTTTTGCCTTCTAATGCGGCGTCCTGCGAAGCTATCTGCTTATGAAGCTCTTCGATAGTTTCGAGCAACGCTTGTATGGTCGCTTGCTGTTGTATATCCCTTTGTTCACTATAGGTTTGAAGAGCGTCGAACTTCTGCTGCAGGGCATCAAAATTGCCCCGCAGGGCCTCGAGCTGGCGATTCGCAATCTCGAGCTGGCCCTGCAGAAACTCATTCTGACGTTGCAGAAATTCGACTATCTCTTTATAACCATTCATGCTGCGAAGTTACGAAAAAAATCTGAGACTACCAAATTTTTCTCGCATTTACTTCGCTGATAATCAAAATGTTAGATGCTATTTAATGGCCATACGGAAGCGTTTCTCGACCACCACCTTCACGGGTGTAAGGCCCCTCATCAACAAATAAAAGTCGTCCCACAGAAGCCTGCAGACACCTTCTGCGCCCCTTCTTTGAAGCTCCCGAAAACGCCCTTGCGACAGCTTCTTAGTATACATCAAAAAACCATCTCCATCCCACCGAAGAGCCTTCATACACCTTCGATCACTCGAAAAAAACACATACACATCGCCCGATGCCGGAGAGTGACCCTTCCACGACCACACCAGCTGACTCAACCCGCGAATACCATAACGCATCGACACCGGCTGTTGGCAAACCCACAGCCGCAGCCCCTGATCAAGCGACCACATCACCACCCTCCTTTCCAATCATACGCACAAACTTAGCCACAACCGCCACATCAGTGTCAGCCGGAAAACTCACCGCCACATGCCCATCAACTCGCACCGTTATAACACTCCCTCCATCAGCCGGCAGAAAACCCGCCTCCTGAAAAAGCACATCCTCAAACGGCACCTCAATACTCTCGGCACGTCCCGCCCGCTGAAAGACCACATCCTCCGCCGGCACCTCAACGCTCGGCGCACGTCCCCAGCCATGGAACCAAGAATGCCCCGGCATTCCCAACACCAGCAACCCATTATCCTTCATATAATAATGCATCCGATTATGATCCACTCCACGATCCCTGCAAAAGCAAGCAAACGAGCAACACTGCTCACCCTTAGCACAAACCTGCCGGAACTCCTCAAAGATCTCACGGTACACCTCACCCATCGGCCGATACCCCGGCAACGACTTAACCCTTTCGAACTCGTTGCCCAACACCTTCGGCATCAACTGCGACTCCACGCCATTATCACGGCAGAAAGCCCTAAACGAGCACGGCTGCTTACCCTGCGCGCACAACTCCTTAAACGAAGCATACACCTGTCTATAAACATCGACATTATCCATAACAAAAGAATTTTTGTGCAAAGGTACAACAAACCCCGCCGCCGCGCAATACGCCATCGCGGACGGTTGTAC
>JBJEAU010000048.1:0-14535 GCA_051869355.1 Prevotella sp.
TGTCCATTTGCTTTAAGATTCGTAGACAAAACGGACAGAATGATTATTCTTATTTGTGATAGGGATGCGGTCGGTGAAAAATCAAACCTCAGGATTCAGTTTGATGCCCTCGTCCTCGAGGGTGATGAGGCGTCGCTTGTAGAGATCTCCTACAGCTCGTTTGTACACTTTCTTGCTCACGCAGAAGAGGCGCTTGATGTCTTCGGCATCGCTCTTGTCGCCCAATGGGCAATATCCGTCGTGGGCTTTGAGGTATTGCAGCAGCGTCTCCGAGAAATCGAGCGTCTGCCTGCGTCCCGTGGGCTGCAGGGTGAGGTCTATCTTTCCGTCGGGACGCACTTGTGCTACATAGCCTTTCATGCGGTCGCCCGTCTGGATGTGCTTGAAGATCTGGTCACGGTACACCAGACCGGGGTAGCGGTTGTCCACAATGACCTTGAAACCGAGGTCAGTCTTCTGCCAGACCATGATGTCCACCTCTTGGCCATGTGGGTAGTTGGGTGTGTCGTCGGCGAAATAGTGTTCGACCTTGGCCGAGGCCATGATGCGGTAGCTGTCGGGGTCGATGGTGATGTAGACCACGTACGACTGGCCTATCTCCATACGCCGTTTTTGCTCACGGAACGGGCAGAAAATGTCTTTCATCAGTCCCCAGTCGAGGAATGCGCCGTACTCGTTTACCCACGTGCACGGCAGACAGGCAAATTCGCCCACTTTGGCGGTGGGATGCTCGGTGGTGGCTATCAGACGCTCCTCTTGGTCGAGGTAGATAAACACCTCAAGTGTTTCTCCCACAGCCCATTTTTCGGGCACATAGCGGCGGGGAAGCAATATCTCGCCCTCGTCTCCGCCGTCGAGGTAGAGTCCGAAGTCCACCTCCTTGACGATGGTCAGCCTGTTATAGGCTCCCAGTTTCACGCTCTTCATCGATGATAGTCTTGGTTTCTGTTTGTGGTTGTGTCACCATGCCGTCTTTCAGGTGGATGGTACGGTCGGTAATGGCGGCCAGTCCCTCGTCATGAGTCACGATGACAAAGGTCTGTCCCATCGTCTCTCTCAGTTGGAAAAACAGTTGGTGCAGCTCTTCCTTGTTCTTGCTGTCGAGCGAGCCGCTGGGCTCGTCGGCCAGAATCACGTCGGGGCGGTTGACCAGTGCCCTTGCCACGGCCACCCGCTGCTTCTCGCCGCCCGAAAGTTGGTTGGGCTTGTGCCCAGCGCGGTCTTCCAGTCCCATAAACTGTAGCAGCTCCATCGCCCTGGCCTTGGCCTCCTTGCGCGAGGTTCCGGCTATGAATGCCGGAATCATGATGTTTTCGAGGGCGGTGAACTCGGGCAGCAGTTGGTGAAACTGGAACACGAATCCTATATGCTTGTTGCGAAACTCGCTCAGTTTGCGTGCCGACAGCGAGGCCACATCGGTGCCGCCAATCACCACCGAACCGGTGTCGGCCTTGTCGAGCGTGCCGATGATCTGCAGCAATGTGGTCTTGCCTGCACCGCTGGGTCCCACGATACTCAGTATCTCGCCCTTGCCGATGTGCAGGTCTATGCCTTTAAGCACCTGCAGCGAGCCGAAACTCTTGGTGATGCCTTTGATGTCTATCATATCTAAATTTTACTTATGTAGCTTTTTGTGTATCCATTCACGTACCAGTTCGTAAGCACTCTGCTCCTCCGTGTGCTGGGGCTGTGCGAAGGTCATCTCGTCCATGCTGCCACCGTACTGGTCGGGGAAGATAATCATCAGGTTCTTACCATTGAAGTGCTGTTTGATTTCAAAAGGCAAGTGCTCCAGTGCCGACTTGTACGACACGGTACCCTTGCGCGCCGTGACCACCACAAACATGTGGTCTTCGGCTATCGTGGCAGCCACGCGGGGCAGTTCGTTCCAGTGCTCCATCGTGATGCACTCCATGCGCACGTCTGCATGGTGATTTTTCACAAATGCTTCGATCATGGCGAGCGTGTCGCCCCGTCCGTGGAAGATGATGCGGCACTCTAAGTTGCCTGCCATGCGGCACAGGCGCTCTAACCAGCGGTAGAATCCCGGCTCATACTGTGCCCGTGACGGCACGGCCACCTGGATGCGCCGCAGCGTGCTGAGCGGTTGGTTGATGCGGGCCATCACAATCTGCCGGTTGAGCCCGTTGAAGAGACTTTGGTGGAAATCTCCCCAGAATTTGCTGGAACGGTTGGGGTGCATGTGCATGCCGATGATGACCTCAGAGGCCTGAAACTCCTTGAATGCATGCTTGATGCCGTTGGCTATGTTGGCCGCGATACGCACCTGCGTCTGCATGGCCACGTCGGCCGATGCTGCCAGTCCTGTCAGGTGGTCGAGCAGTTTGCGGCCCTCGCGCTGGTTGTAGGAAGCGTTGGCATCGTCGTACACCACGTTGAGCCCCACCATAGGAGTCTTCTGTTTCTCATTGCGCATGAGCATCGCCAAGTGGATGAGCCTGTCGGCGTACTCAGGGTATTTGACCGGAATCAGCATCTTCTCCTCGTCCTTATGGTGCTCGTCAGAGGCAAACTCCTTGTCCCTGAACGTGATCTGCTGCGCTGCCGATTCGGTGACGATGGTCGATATGATGCAGGTGAACAGAATCATGATGACCACACCGTTGAGGATGGCGTCGTCTATCACCGGGGAGCCGTCGGGATTGGTGAGCCGTATGCCCACCATCACCATGGCGATGGCTCCGGCAGCATGTGCCGACGTGAGGCCGAACATCATATTGCCCGAAGACATGGGCAGTTTCGACACAAAGGCCGACACGTAAGCGGCCACCGCCTTGCCCAGCGTACCTGCCACCGTGATGCCGATCACCACCCAGATGGTGAGTCCTCCGGCAAAGAGCAACCGCACATTGATGAGCATGCCCACGCCAATCAGGAAGTAGGGGATGAAGAGGGCGTTGCCGATAAACTCGATGCGGTTCATCAGTGGCGACAGCCGGGGGATATAGCGGTTGAGGATGAGGCCGGAAAGGAAAGCTCCGAAGATGCCTTCGAGCCGTATCGCGTCAGACAGGGCCGCACTCATGAAGAGGATACCCAGTACAAAGATAAACTGCATCACGGCGTCGCTATAACGGCGCAGGAACCAGCGTGTGAGACGAGGGATAACCACAGCCAGAGCGCAGCAGAACAGGGCTGTCTTGGCCGCAAAGCCCACCCAGAATCCGATGCCTATATCGTCTTGGCTGGCGGCAACGATGGCTGCCAGTCCCATCAGTGCAATGAAGAGCGAGAGCATGGACGAGCCCACGCTCAAGGCGACACTGGGCTTGCGCTGCAGGCCATACCGGCCCACGATGGGGTAGGCTATCAGCGTGTTGGAAGCCATGAGGCAGCCCAGCAGCAGACTGGTGGTGACGGGATAGTGCAGTCCCAACCGCATGGCGAGGTAAGTAAGCACAGCCGGCACCGCAAAGGTGAGCAACCCGAATATCCCCATCTGTTTCTTGCTCTTTTTCAGCCCCTCCATGTCCATCTCCAAGGCGGCCAAAAACATGATATAGTAGAGTCCCACCTTACCGAAAAGCTCGAAAGAGGCATCGCGTGTCAGCACGTTGAGTCCATGTTCGCCAATCAGCATGCCAGCCAGCACCATCCCGATGATGTGCGGGATGCGCAACTTGCCCATGATGATAGGGGCAAAGAGGATGATGAGCAGCACGACAAAGAAAATCAGTGTCGGGTCGGTAATGGGAAAACAATGTGAGAAGTCGGGCATAAATGTCAGATATGATTGCTATTCCAGTGCAAAGGTGCAAAAAAAATATCACATATATCGATAAAATCCCTAAAAATTAACGGATAATAGGTCTAAAAGTTGTACTTTTGCACAGCAAATACATTTTAGACATAACATATATACAAAATAAATTACTATCAAAAAAATGAAAGTAGCTATTGTGGGTGCCAGTGGCGCCGTGGGGCAAGAGTTCCTGCGCATCCTTGCAGAGAGAGAGTTTCCTATTGATGAGTTGGTGCTGTTCGGTTCGCAGCGCAGTGCCGGAACCAAGTACACATTCAAGGGCAAGGAGTATGAGGTGAAACTGCTCCAGCACAACGATGATTTCCGTGGCATCGACGTGGCCTTTGTTTCTGCCGGTGGCGGTACGTCCAAAGAGTTTGCAGAGACCATCACCAAGCACGGTACGGTGATGATTGACAACTCGAGTGCCTTCCGTATGGATCCCGATGTGCCGCTGGTAGTGCCCGAGGTCAACGCCGCCGACGCGCTCTGCCGTCCCCGTGGCATCATTGCCAACCCCAACTGTACCACCATCATGATGGTCGTGGTGCTCCAGCCCATCGAGCAGTTGAGCCACATCCGCCGCATCCATATCTCTTCGTACCAGAGTGCCAGCGGCGCTGGAGCCGCAGCCATGGCCGAACTGGAGCAGCAGTACCGCGAGATGCTTACAGACGGCAAGGTGTCTACCATCTGCAAGTTCCCTCACCAGTTGGCATACAATGTGATACCGCAGATCGACGTGATGACCGATACCGACTATACCAAGGAGGAGATGAAGATGTATCATGAAACGCGCAAGATCATGCACAGCGACGTGCGCACCAGCGCTACGTGCGTCAGGGTGTCTTCGCTGCGCTCACACTCTGAGTCTGTGTGGATCGAGACCGAGCGTCCGCTCACCGTGGCAGAGGTACGCGAAGCCATAGCCGCAGCGCCGGGCTGCCAGTTGGTGGACGATCCCCAAAACTATGTCTATCCCATGCCGCTGGAGAGCGCCGGCAAGGACGATGTCTACGTAGGCCGCGTGCGTAAGGACTTGGCCAACGACAATGGCATCACCCTCTGGCTCACCGGAGACCAGATACGCAAGGGTGCAGCCCTCAATGCGGTGCAGATAGCCGAATATCTGTTTAAGAAGTAATATATCTATGCTCGGCGTAGGTGTCGGATGTCGCCCGTAAATGCCATGATTAGCCGCCTAAAGGTGATGATTAGCGCGCTAATGATGGCGTTTACGGGCGACAAACGTTTCTACAACTGTTGCAGGAACGTGTTTTTGTAAATGGAGGTAGACTGGCTGACCATGCGGATAAACATCTGTGCGGCTTGCTTGACGTATGCTCCCCTTAGCAGATGTATGCAGCCCTCCATGTCGTTGCATGGCACGTCGATAGGGATGGCGCGTAGGTCGGGTTGGTCGACAACCGTGCTTTCGGAAAGAATGCTGACATAGCGACTGAAGCGGATAACCCGGAAGAGCATGTCTACATTGTTCATTTCGACCTTGACCCTGTAGTGGTGATTGCTTCCTTGGAGCATCTGTTCGAAGGCATTGCGCGCTTGGAGACCCTTGGCAGGTAGCGCAAGGTCGTACCTTTCGAGCTCGTCAAGTGTGATACGCTGCTGATGGCAAATGGGGTGGTTGGCATCTGCGATGACAGCCAGCCGGTTATTGAAAAGTACGTGGCTGTCGATGCGTGTGTCTGGCTGAGAGGGGCGAAAGGCCATCACCATATCAAGTCTGTGGTTGATAAGGTTATCTATAAGTTCAGACATGGGCGAGTAGACGACATTCATCTTTACTCCAGGATATTTCCTCAAAAACAATATGAGTGCCTCTGCGGCGATAGAACTGAAAGAGAATGTCACACCGATGTTCAACTCGCCTGCCATAAGAGATTTCAGGTCTTGGAGGCGTTCTACACATGTCTGGGCGGTATTGATGGTTTCGCGTGCATAGGGTAACAGCGTCTCACCTGCTTCTGTAAGCACCACCTCATGGCTGTTGCGTTGGAATAGTGGTTGATCCAGTTCGTGTTCCAGCTGTCTTATTTGCTGCGATAGTGTACTTTGAGTGATAAACAGTTCTTTACTGGCAATCGAAAAATTCAGTGTCTCTGCCACTTTGACGAAGTAACGCAATTGTCTTAGTTCCATTATAGCGATAATTTGAACGCAAAGATAATCGATTTTTTCCATATCCAAATTAGTTTTCTTACAATACTTTCGATAGCGGCAATCGTTTGTGTAGTATGTAGTTTTCCGCTTTCCTAATTTATAGATGTGGGGGAGTACCCTTGTCCCGCCTTTTTTGTGTTTTGGCGTTTGCAGTTGCCGATAGCTGTGTGCGTTACAATCCATAGCTGCAGGTAAACGTTATGGCAGGTTCTCTTTACCTTTGCCGACGTATTCGGTAAGGTACCGGGTACGTATAAAAATATAAATAATAGAAAATGGAATACTGGTGGATTGCGGTAGAGGTTATGGCCGCTGTTTGTGTAACATGGGTAGTGGTACGCCATGTAGATCATCAAAAGTAAGAGATTATGGAACTGATTCACAATTTGTTTGTCGGGTTCCCCGATTTGTGGGGAGGCGGAGTGGCTCACTCCGTCATGGTGTTGTCGTTGGTCATCGCATTGGGCCTTATCTTGGGTAGGGTGCATGTGGCTGGCGTATCATTAGGGTTGGCCTGGGTGCTGTTTGTCGGCATCGTCTTCGGCCATTTTTCTTTCGGGTTAGATGCCCATCTGCTGCACGTGTTCAAGGAGTTTGGCTTAATCCTCTTTGTCTATTCCATTGGTATGCAGGTGGGGCCAAGTTTCTTTTCCTCTTTCAGGCGTGTAGGATTGCGGCTCAACCTGCTGGCTGTGGGTACCATCCTTGCCGGCATCGTGGTCATGATTTGCCTGTATGGAGGCACGGGCATACCTATTGCCACCATGGTGGGTATCTTGTCGGGTGCGTCTACCAATACGCCGGGATTGGGCGCGGCGCAGCAGGCTTACAGCGACCTGAGGGGTGTCGATGTACCCGATATAGCCGTGGGCTATGCCGTGTCTTACCCTATGGGTGTGATAGGTGTGATATTGGCATTTGTTATCCTGCGCTATGTCCTGCGTATCAACATCCGACACGAGGAAGCAGATGCACGTCGCGGATTGGGAGCTACGGAGGAGCTGAGTGTACGCACTTTTACCGTATGTGTGGAGAATGAGAACATAGATGGGATGATGCTTCGCGATGTCAAGCATCTTATCCAGCGCGAGTTTGTTGTGTCACGCATCTTGCGCGCCGATAGCGACGACTTCGCATCGGTGGTGAGGGGCAATACCCAATTTCACGTTGGTGACCGACTGCTCGTCATCGCCAATCCTAAGGATTTTGAACCCATCTTTGCTTTTCTTGGGCGGCCATGTGAAGTGGATTGGGAACGATGTGGAGGCCATCTCATGGCTCGCCGGATATTGGTCACGCGGCCAGAATTGAACGGGAAAACGTTGGCAAGTCTCAAGATACGCACCCAGTTCGGGGTCAATGTATCTCGTGTCAACCGCTCCGGGGTGGAGCTGGTGGCTTCTCCCCACCTACGGTTGCAGATGGGCGACGACCTTACGGTGGTGGGTACCGAACTGAATATCTCGCATACTGAGAAGATATTAGGCAATGAGATGAAGCAACTCAATATACCCAACCTTATTCCGGTCTTTCTCGGAATCGCGATGGGCTGCGTGTTGGCCAATATACCTTTTGTGTTGCCTGGAATCGGTGCTCCCCTCAAACTCGGACTTACTGGAGGTCCGCTGGTCATAGCCATTTTGGTGGGCTATCTGGGACCCAAATACCGCATGGTGACATACAATGCTATCTCTGCCAATCTTATGGTGCGGGAGATAGGTATCTGTATCTTCCTTGCCTGTGTAGGACTGAGTTGTGGACATGATTTCCTGCATATCGTAGCAACCTCTGAAGGGCTCAAGTGGATGGGTTATGGTGCGTTGATAACCATGGTGCCCGCGCTGGTAGGAGGGTTGATTGGAAGGTGGGTGCTGCACCTGAATTATTATACACTCATTGGTGTACTGGCCGGTGCATACACCAGTTCGCCAGCCCTCAACTATGCAGGTCGCACCACTGCCAGCGATGCCCCGGCTGTGGCCTATGCTTCTGTGTATCCATTTGCCATGTTTTTGCGCATTGTCAGCATTCAGATTCTGATTTTTGCCTTAGGTTGAATCTAATTTTTATAAAGACGGTATGAAGACAATTGTGATTGATTTGATACTTTTTGCTCTGGTGGCCTATGGCTTTGCAGTTTTTCTGCACTATCGGGCATGTGAGAAAAAAGCCCAAGAACCAAAGGATTATGCCAAGCAGACCGACAGACAGTAGGGATGACCTGATGTACAGGATGGACCTGCTGCTGCAGACTGGAAAAGTGTTGATGGAGAGTGCTGCAGACACCAACCGGGTCATACGCAATATGAGGCGGGTGGCTGTCTGGCTCCGTCTGCCGGAAACTTGCCTGCAGCTGTATGTGACTTACAATATGGTGATGGCCAATGTGGTGTCTGACGGTCGGTCGTATACCAAGTTCCAACGCTGCGAACGGCATGGTATCAATATGGATGTTCTGGCTGGAGTGAGTCGTCTTTCATGGCAAGCTCTTCGTGAGGACTGGCCCACAGACAGATACGAGGCTGGCCTGGAAGAGATACGGTATAAGCGACGCCATTTCACACCATGGCAAGTGGCAATAGGAGCCGGATTTGCCTGTGGCGGATTCTGTGTACAGTTCGGATGCGACTGGGTAGCTTTTTTCTATGCTTCTGTGGCAGCTATGCTTGGTTTCAGACTGCGCGGATGGTTGGGTGAGCGAGGTTGCCATCCCCTCATTGGTGTTGGGATGGCTGCATTCTTTTCTACCTTAATGGCTTGGTTGTGTGCCATGCTCTCCATTAGGATAGGCGGTTGCGAGTCTTGCCCACAGCTGGTACGCACCTGCATGCAGAGTGCCACGCCCTGGCATCCGCTTATGGCGTGTTCTCTGTTCATCGTGCCGGGAGTGCCGCTTATCAACTTTGTGTGCGACATGCTCGATGGGTATGTGCAGACGGGCATCACGCGGGCTGTGGGTACGTTGCTTATCGTATTGGCCATGTCGTTTGGCATCGCATTTGCCATCCAGTTGCTGGGGATAGACAATTTTGTACGTGATCTTTCGATGACGCCCCATCATAGTTACAATGAGTATATGCTTGCTGCTGCTGTGTCGGCCATTGGCTTTTCTATGATATTCAATACACCGCGCCATCTATGGTGGGTTGTGGCAGTAGGCGGCATGGTGGCCGTGTGTGCCCGAAACCTGGTGAGCTTAGGAGCCGACAGTGGTAACATAGGTTTGGGCATGGGTCCCGTTGTAGGATCGTTTGTAGGCTCAGCCCTTGCCAGCCTGCTCTGTACACGGGTGGTGCATGTGGTTCATGTGCCCCATCACTGCATATCCATCCCCTCGGTCATACCTATGATACCCGGGGTGCTGATGTATCGTGCCCTGTTTGGGTTTATCGATATGCACGGTGTGGTGGGTGAGGTGACTGTGGCCATGAACAATGCCATCCGAGCCTCGTTGATCATTCTTTTTATCGCGATGGGTGTCGCTATCCCCAATATCTTTGTGAGGAGACTGTTGCGTAAATGATATCGCATAAAGGTGGGAAGCCATGCGGATAATATGCCAAAAATCGATGCTGGCATGTTATCCGGATGGCTTCCCGCTGTCTTCAGTGTGGCAAAGTGCTTACAGCGCTGCCACCACCTCAATCTCTACCATTGCGTCTTTGGGCAAAGTCTTGACAGCCACAGCCGAACGGGCAGGGTAGGGCTGGTTGAAGAAGGTGGCATACACCTCGTTCATGGCACCGAAGTTGGCCATGTCGGAGAGAAAGACGGTGGTCTTCACCACATGCGACAGGTCTGTTCCGGCAGCGGCCAGCACCTGAGATACGTTGGTGAGCGACTGGCGGGTCTGTTCGGCGATTCCGCCCTCGGCAAACTGGCCTGTGGCCGGGTCGATGGGCAGCTGTCCGGATGCAAAAACCAGGTTGCCGGCCACGATGGCCTGGCTGTAAGGACCCACGGCTTGGGGTGCCTTGTCAGAATGGATTGCTTTCATACGTTGTAATATATAATTAGATGGATTAAAATGAATACATAGCTGTCGGATGCGCCCCTAAGCCTTGATGTGGAACCCCCGGTCGATGAGCTGTTCTCTGATCTGGTGGATGTGGTCGGCATTGCGGGTCTCGATCTTGATACGCAGTTCGCAGGCGTTGATGTCTTCGCGGTCGGTACTCCGCTCGTGAATCACGCTCACCACATTGCCGCCCAGTCCGGCGATGACCTCGCTCACCTGCAACAGTTGTCCGGGCTTGTCGTCGAGGTCGAGCGTGAGCAGACTGAGACGGCCGTCTTTGGCCAGACCGCGGTTGATGACACGGTTCAGGATGGTCACGTCTATATTGCCGCCGCTCACCAGGCACACCGTCTTTTTCCCGCGGATGGGAATCTTGTCAAACATGGCTGCAGCCACGCTCACCGCACCGGCACCTTCGGCCACCATCTTCTCTTCTTCGATGAGCCGCAGGATGGCGGCGCAGATTTCGTCTTCTGTCACCACGCACACATCGTCCAAGTAGGTCGAGCAGATGTCGTAGGTCAGGTTTCCCGGTGTCTTGACAGCGATTCCGTCGGCAATGGTCGACACGCGGCGCAGCGTCTCGGCATGTCCGTCACGCAGACTGTCGTACATGCTCGGTGCGCCTGCTGCCTGCACGCCGTAGACCTTGACCTTGGGGTTGAGGGTCTTGATGGCGAAGGCGATACCGCTGATGAGTCCGCCTCCACCGATGGGCACTACCACCGCCTCGATGTCGGGCAGCTGCTCCAGGAGTTCCAAACCGATGGTGCCTTGGCCCGCGATGACGAGCGGGTCGTCGAAGGGGTGGATGAATGTGTAGCCATGCTCATCGCGCAGCGACAGGGCCCGGGCGTAGGCATCGTCATACACGCCGGGTACGAGACAGATTTCGGCTCCCAGACGGCGTGTGGCCTCCACCTTGCTGATGGGAGCGCCCTCGGGCAGGCAGATGAGCGACTTGATGCCGTTGGCCGAAGCCCCCAGGGCCACGCCCTGTGCATGGTTGCCGGCCGAACAGGCCACTACGCCTCGCTGCTGCTCTTCGGGAGACAGCTGTGAAATCTTGTAATAGGCTCCCCTGATCTTGAAAGAGCCGGTAATCTGTAGGTTTTCCGGCTTCAGATAGATGTCGCTTGCCGGGTTGAGCTTGGGTGCATGCACCAGTTCGGTGCGTCTTAATATCTTACTGAGCACATAGCGTGCCTTATAAAATTCGTCGAGATTCATCATGCTTTCTCTCCAGATGTCTTATATGTCATTTTTTTTGACTGCAAAGATTGAGCAAACCGAACGCAATGGAACTTGTTCCGATTGCTGAGGTGCCGCCAATCTTCTGCAAAGATTGAGCAAACCGAACGCAATGGAACTTGTTCCGATTGCTGAGGTGCCGCCAATCTTCTGCAAAGATAGTGCAAGTTTGGCACAATGCAAAAACAATCATAAGTTTTTTGATTTTCGAGTGGGAGGATAGCGGTATCGGAGAGGTCTTATGTGAGTGCCCTCACCCCATCCCTCTTCCGCGGGGCGAGGGAGACATAGTGCCGATATCTCATCTTGTGTCCGTAAATGCCACCTTTGGCGCGCTAATTGTGGCATTTAGGTGGCCTAAATGCGGCATTTACGTTTTCAGAGGATATCTTTCGTTTTTGCAAATAGAGGACTGTGGGGGATTTTTATGGTACCTAATCTCATTTTTCTCTCTTTGAATGGCAGGAAAATGATTTTTTGTGCGTAACTTTGTATGCACGAAAATAGGCATCGATAAAACAGTTTATGTACATGAAGCTAAGCAAGACCCTTTACTTGTTGATGGCCGGCCTCGCATGGCAAGCGCCGGCAGTAGGAGCTCCAGCCGACAGTGCTGCAGACTCCGCTTATTTTGCCCGTAAGCACAAGATGCTCACGGCAACATGGCACAGCCCTTTCAGTTATGTGGATACCCGTACCAACCATGCCCCGATGGGTCCGTATATGGGCAACGGCGATGTGGGCGTGGTGGCCTTCACATCCGACAACAGTCAGACGCTGAAGATTTCGAAGGTCGACTTTGTCACCGATGGATGGACCGACTGGGCGGGCAGTGGCCCCGCAGCCTTGCCGGTGGGCGGCGTGCGTATTGCGGTAGATGCTCCCCTGCGTCCTGGCCATTACGATATCAATCGTCCGGACAAGCGGGCGTTCTGTTATGAGATGGACCAGTTGCGCAGCGAGTTGCGTATGACCACCGCCACTGCGCCCCAAGTGCAGATGACGAGCTGGATGAGTATGGATGAGAATATCATCGTGACCGAGGTAAGCAATCCGTCTGATCGTCCGGTGCATCTTACTGTAGACACCTACGCCGACACATTTACGCCAGTGTATGCCACTACCGCTTCCGTGGTGGGCGATGTGGCACAGGTTTCGCGCCAGACCAAGACCGAGAAGGTGAGATGGGTGTGCCAGGCAGGTATCTCTACCCGTGTCATCGGAGCCAAAGCCCGTGTGGGGCGGCTCGATGGGTGCATGGTGCGGTCTACCTTTGAGGTGCCGGCCAAGGGTAAGGTGCGCATTGCCGTGTGTGTGTCGGGTGCCGGCACGGCCAACGATGCCCAGTTGTCCCAGTCGGGCAAGCGGCTGCAGCAGTTGTCGTCGACCGGTGCGGTGGAGCAACTCAAGAAAGACAAGGAATCGTGGTGGCATGACATGTGGACACGCTCGTATGTAGAGACCCACGACTCGCTCTTGGACCGTCATTATCTGTCGTCCGTTTATCTGCTCGCCTCCGGCTACAACCGCCACTCGCCCGTGTGCGGCGGTATGTACGGTGTGTGGAATATGGAGGACCGTATGATGTACCACGGCGATATCCATCTCAACTACAACAGTCAGGCTGGATTCTATAGCGTCTTCTCTGCTAACCGTCCGGAACTGGCTTTGCCTTTCTACAAGACCATCGAGATGCTGATACCCGAGGGACAGCGTCGGGCACGCGAAGAAATGGGCGTGATGCATCCCTCGTGGAAGGGCAAGTCGTGCCGTGGCCTCCTCTTCCCCGTGGGTGCGCTCGGCATTGGTGTCTTTTACAATTACTATTGGCAGCAGACGATGGACGCTCCGTTTTGTATTCCTCTCTTCAGCTGGTACTATGAGTACACAGGCGACCTCGATTTCCTCCGTCAGCATGCCTATCCCTACATCCGCTTGTGTGGCGATTTCTATGAAGATTACCTCAAACGTGAGCCTTACGGCAAGAGCTACCGCTATAGCATCATCACGGGTGGACACGAGAATTCATGGGATGTCAACCCGCCTTCCGATCTCGCTTTCGTGGAGCAGACGTTCCGTTTGCTGCTCCGATACAGTCAGGTGTTGGGCGTGGACAAGCAGCGCCGCAAGCTGTGGGCAGACATTGTGTCGCACATGCCGGCCTACAAGGTCATCATGCCCACCAAGACACCCAACGAGGGGAAACCTGTCTATGCCAAGAATGAGGACGGATGGGACTTGCCGGCACACGCCATCCAACTGCATGCGCTCTATCCGTGCGAGGTGCTGCGCCTGCGCTCCGACAGTGCTGCCCTGCAGATAGCCCGTAACACCATCCAGTATTACGAGGCGGACCAGCGTGGCTTTACAGAGACTATGAACGAGTTGGGGTTGAGTGCGTTTGTCATGGGGGCGAGGGCTGGCTACAAGCCCCAGGTGCTTCTGGACAGCATGCGGGCCATCATCCGCACCGCTGCACCTAACTTCCTTGTTATCGACGGCCACCACTGCGCCGAGAAAACGGCAGTGATAGAGACGGTCAACTCGATGATGCTCCAGTCTGTGGACGACATCCTGTATCTGTTCCCCTGCTGGCCAGCCAAGCCTGCATCGTTTACCCGTCTGAGAGCCAAGGGTGCTTTCGTGGTGTCGGCCGATTATGATGGCCGTCAGGTCACCTCGCTCACCATTCACAGCGACCGTGGTACCACTTGTCGCATCAAGCATCCGTGGCCGGGCAAGACGCTGGTGGTGGAGACCAGCGGTAAGCGTGTGGCTGTATCCACTCGCGCCGGTATCTGTACGTTCACCACCAAGGCCGGAAGCACCTACACCCTCTCGGCACAATAAAGAGAATGAAGGTATAACCAAAAAGCCGGGCAAACCAATGAGAGGTTGCCCGGCTTTTAGCATTGTGTGCGCCTGATAGGGCGCAAACAATATACTTGCAATTGCCTTAAAATCAATGGTTTAGCAAATCTACTTGCTTAAAAAGGCAAATTTTTTGGCAAATTCTCAATGAACACTTGTTGTTAATATCGCTGCAAAGATACATCTTTTTTTTGATACTTTGCAAAAGTGAAACGATTTTTTTTCTAACTGGCTGAATGTGCGTGTAGTTTTATAAATGGGGTCATAAGTGAAATAACATTCAATCATTTGCCTATTTTCTTGGATTAATGGCAAAATGGGTAATTTATGTAAATTCTCGAAGCTCTTTTTGTAGGTGTTGACTGGATGCAAGACAAGGCAAAAACAAAGGGTATGTTTCCAGTGTATTGAAAACGAAAAAAAATAAGGGGGAGCGGTGTTTGTTTGGAAC
>JBJEAU010000049.1:0-14476 GCA_051869355.1 Prevotella sp.
AACGCCGGGCTTACGCTCACCCGTCTGCTCGGCACATGGGGAACGTTTACCTCCAGCACATCGTACCAGTATCTGCGCGACTACATGCACATGGATATAGACTACATGGCACCCGACTATATGCGCATGGAAGAGTGGCAACAGCAAACCGCGTTCACGCAAGAGATGGTGATACGCGGCAGCAAGCCGTGGAATAGCGACCGTACATGGCACTGGACGTTTGGAACCTTTGCCGCCCACCATTGGAGTCGCGCCGATGCCCCCGTGCATTTTGACCAAGAGATAGACCAAACGATCGGTAATGGCATACAGACGGGCATGTACAGGGCCATGTTGCAAAGTATGACAGCCCGGTTTGTCATGCAGGGCATGCCTGAAGAACAGGCAGCGCGCATGGCTGCACAAACCATCGAACGGGCGGGTGGCGTTACCGCGGTGGCTGACTTGTCGACTATTCCCGGCACATTCCGTACGCCATTATTGAACTTGGCTGCCTATCACCAAACTTCCCTCCAACTCACCCCGAGACTCACCGCCACCCTTGGCCTGCGTTTCGATTACAGTCGGGTATCGCTTACTTATCACACTGCATCGCGCATGCAGGTAGATGTCAATGTGATGGGGCAGCAGGCAAGCACCGTGCTCACCTCCGTGCTCGACGGCAAATGTCGTGACAGCTATCGCCAACTGTTACCCAAACTGGGTCTGGTTTGGCAGACCGATACGAATGGTTCCAATATTTACATGTCTTTGGCCAAGGGATACCGCGCCGGCGGATTCAATCACCAGATGTTTTCCGACATCCTGCGCACCGAACTGAGTCAGAACTCCACCCAACGTGGCGATTACGATATCCCTCACACCGAGGCCGACTACGACCGCATACGCCACACCATCTCCTATGCACCCGAAACCACATGGAATATCGAGTTGGGAAGCCATCTCTATCTCTTCGACCGTGCACTGACACTCGATGTGGCTGCCTACCACACCACGGTCAATGGCCAGCAACTCTCTGTCATGGCCGGAACTTACGGCTTTGGGCGTATGATGGTCAACGCAGGGCGCAGTCGCAGTCTGGGCTTCGAGGCCACGCTGCGCGGCCATGTGCTGGATAACCGATTGGCTTGGTCGGCCACTTACGGTTACACCCACGCCACCTTCCGCGATTATACCGACAGTCTCTCTACCACCTCCGGCAATACCGCCATCCACTACCGAGGTTACCGTGTACCCTACGTACCACGCCACACGATGTCGGCTACAGCCGACTATCGTATAGACCTACCCTCGTCTTGGTGCCCGAGCATCACGGTAGGGGCTCACCTGCAGGCGGCAGGCTCCACCACATGGGACGCCGCCGATACCTTTGCCCAGCCCCTCTATGCGGTTGTAGGTGCAAGGGTATCGGCCCAGTTGGGCCACCAACTCACGGCCACACTGTGGGGTGAGAATCTCACCTCCACCCGCTACAACACGTTTGCTATAGAGAGCGCAGCCACCGGCGAGGCGCTGCGTTTTGCCCAGCAGGGCGCACCTTTCCAGATGGGCATACAACTGTTGTTAAGCTTCTAAACCATAGTTATTCACCTTCCCGCAAATGGAATACGGGCTACTCGCAAATGCCATACGGGCGAACGGCAAATGCCATACGCCCGTACGGCATTTGCGGGAAGGTGAATAAACGCGCTTAAAAGGATGAATAATCTTGTCCTCTGTCTGTCATTGTCTTAACCCATTATAAATATCTTATTACAGATGTGAGCAAGGGTTCCCTCGCCCCGTGGGAGAGGGATAGGGTGAGGGCAAACACGAAATGATATTACCGTAGTAATGGCATTAGGTTTTGGCGTACAGCGAGAGAAAAAAAGCCAGCTTGTAGAGTTTGAAGCTCCATAGCCAGGGATGGTTGACAAGATGGGTGCGCCATCTGCTGCCCATCAAGCGGTAGGCCCAACGAAGGGGTAGATGGAGACCCAGACGGTGCAGACGATGCCCGGCTGCAAGCATGCGGGAATGATTGGCCAGTTGGTCGGCGTGAAGCATCAGTGTGCGGAGGCTCTCCTCGGTCTTGGCAAGGAAAGCGTCGTTTGACTCGAAGTCGTAGAAGCCCACGGGATTATCAATGTGGCAGATGGGTATGCCAGCTCGTTGCAACTGGGCACCATAGGCCACGTCCTCGTAGCCGTAGCCTTGGTAGTTTTCGTCGATGGGATATTGCAGGGCGATGTCTCGGAAGATGGCATAATTGGAAGTATGGAAATCGAGATAGGGATGAGTGGCTCGGCAGTGAGCCTGATGATGGGGGGCAGCGGCTTGCTCGTAGCGATAGCGCAAATTGTGGGGATGATGCCCCACAAGGGTGTAGCCGCCATAGGCCACAGGTGCCTCATGATCCAAATAATTGTCGATGAAATGGGCAGAAACCACACTCATATCGCCATCTACGAAGAGCAGTCGGTCGTATGCGGCCACTTGGGCAAGACGGTTGCGGATGGCAGCCCGACCCACGTTGTGCGGCAGGCGCAAGTAACGACAGCAGGGTAGGGCTCCGACCGATTGGTTGTCGGCGATGGTGTGGGCATCGGTAGAGGCATCGTCGGCCACCACAATCTCCCATGCCCGCAGTCGGCGCAGGCCTGTCTGCTGTACCAGCGATTGGACAAGCGACAGCGCCGAACAGTTGTAGACGGGGATGAGGATGGATAGCGTATCGGACATGGTGGCATCAGAGTTTAGACGCAAGGAACTGCCCCGTGATGCTGGCCTTGCATAGCACCAAATCTTCAGGTTTGCCGGCAAATACCAGATTGCCGCCCTTGTCGCCGCCTTCGGGACCCAAATCGATTACCCAGTCGGCACACTTGATTACCTCCATGTTGTGCTCAATCACCAAGATGGTATGGCCACGGGCTATCAGTGCGTCAAAAGCGGTAAGCAGACGCTGGATATCATGGAAGTGGAGTCCGGTGGTGGGCTCGTCGAAGATGAATAGCGATGGCTCCACGCGCTCCTGACCGATGAAGTAAGCCAACTTGACACGCTGGTTCTCGCCGCCGGAGAGCGTAGAGGAGTTTTGGCCGAGCTTGATATAGCCCAGACCCACATCTTCGAGCGGCTTGAGGCGTGACACAATGGTCGTCTGCCCGTATTTGCCGAAAAACTCGATGGCCTCTGAGACCGTCATACAGAGTACGTCGTAGATGTTGCGGTCGTGGAAACGCACGTCGAGAATATCTTTCTTGAACCGTTTGCCGTGACAAGCTTCACACTCCAACACAAGATCGGCCATAAACTGCATCTCGACATTGATGACGCCGGCCCCTTTGCACTCTTCACATCGTCCACCGTCGGCATTGAACGAGAAGTGCTGGGCCGTGAAGCCCATCTGGCGCGACAAAGGCTGGTCGGCAAAGAGCTGGCGGATAGCATCGTAAGCCTTGACGTATGTCGCAGGATTGGACCGGGTAGACTTGCCGATCGGATTCTGGTCTACAAACTCTACATGTCTTATCTGTTCCCAATCGCCTTCCAACGACAGATACTCGCCGGGCAACTCGGCCACCTCGTCAAGATGACGCTTGAGGGCAGGGTAGAGGATTCCCTTGACCAGCGAACTCTTGCCTGACCCACTCACACCGGTGACTACGGTCATCACATTGAGGGGAAATGCGACATCGATACCCCGTAGGTTGTTCATCCTTGCTCCCCGCAGCCTGATGGCATGGTTCCATGCGCGGCGTGACAGTGGGGTGGGAATAGTGTCGACACCTGTGAGATAGCGCACGGTGTACGACTGGGGATGGGTGGCCACGGTGGCTTGGGAGAGCGTGTCGATGTCGCCTTCGAAGACAATTTTTCCACCCAAGCGTCCTGCATCGGGTCCCACATCGATCAGATAGTCAGCAGCCCGCATCATCTCCTCGTCGTGTTCCACTACTATCACCGTGTTGCCCAGTGCCTGCAGGTCTTTGAGTACCTGTATGAGCCTATCGGTGTCTCGGCTGTGCAGACCGATGGAGGGCTCATCGAGGATATAGAGCGAGCCTACCAGCGAACTGCCGAGGGCGGTGGTGAGATTGATACGCTGCGACTCGCCGCCCGAAAGGGTGTTGGACTGGCGGTTAAGGGTGAGGTAGCCCAGTCCTACCTGACAGAGATAATGCAGCCGGTTGTTGATTTCGGTCAGCAATCGTTTGCCCACAGTACGGTCATGTTCGTCCAGCTCCAAATCTTTGAACCATTGGGCGAGATTGAGAATGGGCATCTGCACCAGATCGGTGATGCTTCGACCGGCTATCTTCACCCACGAAGCTTCTTTGCGCAACCGGCTTCCATGACAGTCGGGACAAAGCGTCTTGCCGCGGTAGCGGCTCAGCATCACACGGTACTGTATCTTGTATTGGTTGTCCTTCACCATCTGGAAGAAGGCATCGATACTTACCTGTTCGTTGCTGTCGCGGTGCTTGTCGGAGGGCAGACCGTGCCAGAGCATGTCTTTCTGCTGCTGGGTGAGCTGGTAGTAGGGTGTAAAGATAGGGAAATCGTCGGCTTTCGCCCGTTTGCAAAATTCGTCTTGCCACATGCGCATCTTCTCTCCGTGCCAGCACTGCACGCATCCTTCATAGACACTGAGCGTGGTGTTGGGAATCACCAGTTTTTCGTCGATGCCGATGACGCTGCCGAAACCTTCGCACGTGGGACAAGCACCAAGGGGCGAATTAAAGGAAAACATGTTGTCGCTCGGCTCGTCAAACTGGATGCCGTCTGCCTCGAAACGGGTGGAGAACTCGTAGGTAAGCATGGAGGGAAGGAAGAGCAATCGGCAGCATCCGTCGCCCTCGTACATGGCCGTTTCGGCAGAATCGAGCAGGCGAGACACTTGGTCGCGCTCTTCCGACACACTCAGGCGGTCGATGATGATTGACAGCTGTGCGGGGGTAAGGTTGCAGTCGGCCGTTGCGTCCATATTGGCCAGCAAATCGTCGATACGCTGGGCCTCTCCATTGAGCCACACACGCTGGAAGCCTCCCTGCTGCACCATCTCCAACTGTTTGGCCAGCGTTCGGCCTTCAGGCAGATGGAAAGGAGCCAGAATCATGAATTTGGTACCCACAGAGAACTGGCGAACGCATGCCAGAATGTCCTCGGTACTATGCTTCTTCACCTCTTGGCCACTCACGGGTGAGTAGGTCTTGCCAATACGGGCAAACAGCAGTCGCAGATATTCATAAATCTCGGTGGAAGTACCGACAGTGGACCGCGGATTGCGTGCTATCACTTTCTGCTCGATGGCTATCGCCGGCGGTAGACCTTTGATAAAGTCGTACTCGGGTTTGCCCATGCGGCCCAAAAACTGGCGGGCATAACTGGAGAGAGACTCTACATAGCGACGCTGACCCTCGGCATAGAGCGTGTCGAAAGCCAAGGAACTTTTGCCCGAGCCACTCACTCCGGCAAGGACGATAAACTTGTCGCGCGGTATCTTCAGACTGATGTTCTTCAGATTATTGACCCTTACGCCTCTGATGTCGATATATTCCATTTGTTGTGTATGTCTTCGTTAGAAACTAATAGGAGAGGGAGCAGCCGATGAAATGGCGAAAAAGAAGCCCTTAACAGGTGAGATAGCCTGTAAGGGCGACACTTGCTAAAGGCTTTCTTGTATAGTTTGCTGACCTGCAACGTATCACAGGCTGAGAAATAGGCGGTGGATCGCCTCCGACTCGTTGAGCTCTGGATGGAATGAAGTGACGAGTTGCCGACCCTGTTTGGCCGCAACGATATTGCCATCGACACGGGCAAGCACGTCGACCCCATCACCTACCGACACGATGTAAGGTGCACGGATAAAGGTCATGGGCACCGGTTGCTCGATTCCGGCAAAGGGAGCCTCGGTATAGAAGCTTCCCAGCTGCCGGCCGTATGCATTGCGGCGTACTTCGATATCCATAGTAGCCAGTCCGGTACCCTCTTCTTGCTCGATACGCTGGGCCAAGAGTATCATACCGGCACAAGTGCCAAACACAGGAAGTCCCTCTACAATTGCTTCACGAATGGGAGAGAGCAGTCCTGTGTCTCTCAGGAGCTTGCGCAACGTGGTGCTTTCGCCGCCTGGGATAATCAATCCGTCGATTGGTTGGTCGAAATCTATTAACTGTCTGATTTCAAATGACTCCACACCCATCCGGTCGAGCATCTGTTCATGCTCTATAAAGGCACCTTGCAGTGCCAATACACCTATTCTCATTTGCCTCGTTCAGCCATTAACAGTTCAATCTCCTGCTCGTTGATGCCGACCATAGCCTCGCCGAGGTCTTCTGAGATTTCTGCCAGTTTCTTCGGATCGTTGTAGTTGGTCACAGCCTGCACGATAGCAGCCGCACGCTTGGCAGGATTGCCGCTCTTGAAGATTCCACTGCCTACAAACACACCCTCAGCACCCAGCTGCATCATCAGGGCAGCGTCAGCGGGAGTAGCCACACCACCAGCAGCAAAGTTTACAACGGGCAGTTTGCCATGCTCGTGTACGTATGCCACGAGGTCGTAAGGTACCTGCAACTGCTTGGCAGCCTCGTACAACTCGTCTTCACGCAGACTGGTAAGATGACGAATCTCGCTCTGCATCAGACGCATGTGGCTTACGGCCTGCACTACATCACCCGTACCGGGCTCGCCCTTGGTGCGAATCATGGTAGCACCCTCGGCAATACGTCTCAATGCCTCGCCCAAATTGCGTGCACCGCACACAAAGGGAACATCAAACTGGTTTTTGTCGATATGGTAGATGTTGTCGGCAGGTGAAAGTACCTCACTCTCATCGATATAGTCTATCTCGATGGCCTGCAGAATCTGTGCCTCGGCAATGTGTCCGATACGGCATTTGGCCATAACAGGGATGCTTACTGCAGCCTGGATGCCCTTGATCATCTTGGGGTCGCTCATACGCGAAACACCTCCAGCAGCTCTGATGTCTGCGGGGATGCGCTCAAGTGCCATGACGGCACATGCGCCGGCTTGTTCTGCGATACGTGCCTGTTCAGGCGTGGTTACATCCATAATTACACCGCCTTTTAGCATCTGTGCTAAGTTGCGATTCAAAGTTTGTCTTTCTTTTGTCATTTCTATAATTGGTTTTTACGATAATCACTGGGAGCAAATCCCTTATGTCTCTTAAAGAATTTGGTGAAGTGAGCTTGCGAAGAGAAGCCATAATCGTAGGCTATCTCTTGGATGGTGTTGGCCGTGGTACGGAGATCCCGCTCGATGGCTTCAATCAACTTCTGCTCGATGATACTTTTGGGCGACTGCGAGCCGATGCGTGCGGTAACTTGCGACAGATAACGGCTACTCACATTCAAGTAATTGGCATAATATGCCACATCACTGCGCTGTTTGAAAAACTCATTGACAGCATTGAGGAAGTCGCGGTACAGTTCGTGGCTCCGGCTATGGGTATGCTCGCTGCGCGAAAGTTGCAGACTGACATAGTCTAACGCCTTGCGCTTGGCCTCAGACAAGGTGTCTCCTTGCGACAAATGAAACGCTATGGCGGTGGAAAGGCTATTGGAAAGGCCGTGAACCGGCGAATCCTCCAGATAGAGGACATTGTCGGGATGCTTATGACCCAAAATCATATCGGCCTCGGTTCGCCGGAGAATAATCAGCGAACACAATGGGAACAACTGCTGCCGTATCAGGCCAAGCAGGTGGCTCTCCATGAGCACGTCTCCATTGCTGGAAAACACGACGGGGTCATAAAGCACATAGGAGGGGGTGTATCTGCGCAAGACAGCGACAATGACTGACAGGATAGAGACGTTACGAATCATGCCAATCTTGATGATTTCGGGCTGTACGTCGTTGACAATCGCCTCTACTTGGGCCTCCACCACTGCAGCAGGGATATCATAAAACTCCTGAATACCGAGCGTATTCTGAATGGTGATGCAAGTAACCGCTGAAACGGCCTTGCCCCCCAATTCAGTGATGGCTCTGATGTCAGCTTGAACACCAGAGCCACCCGTACTATCTGAACCTGTGATAGTCAGTATTGTATTCATTCTCGCTGTTGTCGGTACAAAATTAAGAAAATAATTGCTATAAGGCAACCAAAAGTTCTTAAAATGACAACAAAAACGAAAGTTTAAACAAATGTTTCTATCAACTATTCCACAGTATATTCTTTTCCGTTAATCATATAGGGAGTATTCGGCTTCATCCAATCGGGCATCGGCGTTCCTTTGAGATAATAGTCGAAAAAGTCGGAGAGACGCACACTCAGGTCCTTGGCATTCTTGCGGTTGGCCAGATTGTGGGCTTCGCGGTTGTACTCGAGCAACCAGCAGGGTTTACCTAATCTGCGGAGACCCATAAACATCTCGATGCCCTGATAGTAAGGCACAGCTCCGTCAGCATTGTTGTGCATGATAAGTACCGGAGTCTTCACATTGGGCAACTTGAAGAGCGGCGAGTTTTCGATGTAGAGGTCGTAACCGCTCCACAGGTCTTTACCGATACGGCTCTGTGTCTGTTCATATTGGAACTGGCGGCTGATACCCGTTCCCCATCTGATACCACCATAGGCACTGGTCATATTGCTGACGGGCGCACCGGCACCGGCTGCGGCAAACATGTCGGTTCTTGTAACCAGATAGGCCACCTGATAACCGCCCCAGCTCTGTCCCTGAATGGCCATCCGCTTGCTGTCCACCCACTTGTTCTTGGCCAACGCCTGGGCACCGGCCACGATACAGTTGTATGCAGACTCTCCTGGGTGTCCGTCTTTGTACACAATATCCGGAACAAACACGATATAGTCGTTGCTGACAAAGTAAGGTATGTTGACCGTACTCCTACTGGGCGCCGGTGTAAGGTAGTTGTACAGCGACTCACTGCGACGCTCATAGAAATAAATCATGACAGGATATTTCTTGTTCTCGTCAAAGTTTTCCGGTTTATACAAGATACCATCGAGCAGGGTGCCATCGAATGCCTTCCACTTGAACAGTTCGGGCGTACCCCACAGATAATCAGCCTGTTGCAGGTTGATGTTGCTTATCTTTTCCAGCGACCCATTGTACACGTAGAGGTCCATAGGATTGTTGAAATTGCCCTTCTTCATCACAATCGTCTCTGCCGAATCGGCCTTGGCGAAATTATTGTACGTGTAGGGGCCATAGACGAGGTTGCGCACATTGCCACTGAAGTCTGTTGTGGCATAGCCGTACTCCTTAGTCCGATAGTTGAATACGCTCAGATAGACTTTCTGATCTTTGCGGATGCCCATCTTGTCCTCGTTATTCTGGGTACTTACATAGCGGTATTGGATGCTGTCCTTGCGCCCTTTGCCCTGAGTGAGATTCACGGCCTGACTGCCGTCCACGGGAAGATACCACAAGTCATACCGGTCTGGTACCACGATACCCTTGCAGTCTGCTGTCCAGTTGGCACCTCCATAGGGTTCAGCCAGCATAGGATGGTCATCGTCCTCATTAAACAAGTTCACTTTCAACTGTTGGGAAAGGTTGGCTGTCTTACCAGTTGCCCTGCTCCATACCATCCATTGTTTTTGTTCCAAATCAAACCATACCACGTGGTTGCCATCGGGAGCAATGCTCTCGCCGCGAAGTTTTCCGTCAGTAATCTTGACACGCTTACCGTTGCGTGTGTCGACCAAATAGAGTGGGGTAGGCACTTGGTAGTCCCACTGTGTGGCAACCATGCGACCAGTGGCATCCGATGACAAGGCATAGGTGCCGTTCCCTCTGTCTGAGGTCCTGATTTGGTCGAATATCGAGTTGCCCAATTGCACCAGCGTGCCGTTCTCCACGGCACATGCTATCTGAGCCTTGCTGCTATAGGTGTTTCCAACCTTAAACATGGGCGGAATCAAATCCGAATTGTATCGCCAAATATTGGGCTCTGCCGTCTCAAAGTCATGCTTGGTGGTATCATTGGGTGCGATATAGGGCTGTATGCCCACGTAGATTTTTCTACCATCGCGGCTATAGCTCAAGTTAGACTTTTCGGTGATGCCCCATTTGTCCTTGAGCGCACTTGCCTCTGCAGTGCCGATGACCTTTCTTAATCCTTCATCTATCTGATACTCATACACATCGCAGTGTTGGCTGCCCGAAGATACAGTATCTTTAGAGGAATAGAACATGAAACGATCGCCATTGTGGCTGAACTGAGGAGTAGACATGTAGGGCAGGGACTCAGTCACCGCATTGGTCGTGCGCGATTGCAAGTCTACCAACTGCATGGCATGGTTGTTTTTCGCCGTCTTACGGATATAGGCCAACCATTTACCACCATTGTTGACATCGTATGCGGAAGCGTGTTTGATGCGCATGGTGTCTGCCGAAGCAAAGAAGTAAACGGCAATGTCATTGGCCGCATCCTTGCTCACAGCGGGTTTCGGTTTGGGTTCTTCAACATTCTTTTTCTTCTTCTTTTTCTTCTTTTCCTGCTTGGGATCAACGGTCGGTTTCGGCGTTACCGGTTTCTCTTTGCCAAGTCCGAATACCACGCAGTGATTATTATGATGGCTCAGTTTGAATCCTGTGACATCAGCATATTTGGTGATGGCCATATCGGCTAAGTTGATGATGGCCACAGAATCCTTAGGCATGTCATCAGCCTTCTTCTTTTTGATTTTTGCTTGTCTTGTCTTGGCAAATTCAGGCTTGATCAGCGCCACGGCATGCTGCTCATCGTCAGTTACTTGTGCCTTGTAACCGCGGGGCACAGCGGTAGTGATTCCCGTCTTGTTGTTGCGGACATACAAAACACCGTCGCCTTCCTGTGGATTTACCTCGTAGAGCGTATAAGTTCCCCGCACAGAAAGCTTCGTAGCGCCAACGCTTTGCCATTTGTCATACACATCATGGGTCAAAGGCTTTTTCTGTGCCATGACGGTCGTCGCGCATGCAGCAAGCAACGCGAAAGTAAATAAGGTTTTTCTCATAAAAAGTGAGTTTTGTCTGATATTATTAATGTATTTAGTTTCTTATTTTGCAAAAGTACAAAATTATTCTTAATAACTTGATTCTCCTAACATTATTTAATGACATATTCCCTGTAAAGTATGAGAAGGTGGGGCATATCTCATGCTGTTATTTCTATTTTCATAAAATATATTTATCATAATACGTATTATATGAATGATACCAATACGAAAATATGAGCCTCCAGCACTGATGGTTGGAGACCCATATCGCAAAGTTTACTAATAGCTAAATTAACCAATCTCTATTTGGCGGTCTACACTTACTTGTTCTTTAGAGAGCTTGGGGAGCATCACTGAGAGGATACCGTCCTCAACTTTGGCGGCAATGTGGTCTTTGTCCACATTCTCGGGAAGCACATACGCCTGTTCATAGTTGCTATACGAAAACTCGCGACGCAGATAATGCTCCTTTTTGTCCTCCTCTTTGTGCTCAAGCTTGTTCTCTATTTTGACAACGAGGTTGCCGTCTTTGTCTATGTTGATTCTGCAAAACTCCTTCTTCAGTCCTGGTGCAGCAATGTCCATCACATACGCCTTATCGGTTTCCTTCACGTTTACAGCCGGTGCTGTAGTGTTCATGCGCGGCATCCATTCGGTGTCGAAAAAGTCCTTAAACGCATTGTCCAACCAATTGTTACGAATTACTGGATACATCATAATTGTTACCTCCTGTTTATTTTTTAGTTGTTGTTTATATTTGTTGTTGGTAGTCGTTGGAGTCTTTCGGGACTCATCGGCTTACACCATCTCTTTATACAATATCCGTGCCTACGAAGAGAATGCGCCATAATGACAAATTACAATGCCAATATGGCACAAACAACCATAAAAAACGCTCTGGGAGATGAAAATGTTGGGAAAAAGTTAGGTAGATAAGAAAATTATCCTTACCTTTGCACCCGATTCAACGATAAAGGGTGGTTACCAGAGTGGCCAAATGGGGCAGACTGTAAATCTGCTGGCTTTCGCCTTCGGTGGTTCGAATCCATCACCACCCACTTTTACTATTCATTTTTGTAGTAAATGAAATACCTGATACTTTCTGACATTCACGGATCACTGCAAACGCTGCAGCGAGCATTGGCTTTTTATGCTGACCAATCATGCGACATGCTCTGTATCTTGGGTGATATCCTGAACTACGGCCCACGAAACGGATTGCCCAGCGACCTCAATCCCCAAGGCATTGCCGAAACACTGAATGCGATGGCCGATCAGATAGTGGCCATAAGAGGCAACTGCGATTCGGAGGTGGACCAGATGCTGCTGCAGTTTCCCATTCTGGCAGACTATACCCTACTGGTGGACGAGGGCAAGAAGCTCTTTCTCACGCACGGGCATATATATAATAAGGTGAATATGCCCAAAGGAAAATTTGATGCCGTGTTTACCGGCCATACCCACCTATGGGAACTGGAGCAGAATGGTGGCACTACATACTGCAACACGGGTTCCATTACCTTCCCAAAGGGCGGGAACCCACCTACCCTTGCCGTTTATGAAAGCGGAAAGATAGCTGTCTATACGCTGGACGGCACCTTGCTCAAGTCGGTAAGCCTCTAAAAAGTAGAATAATTTTACACACAAAAAGGCCGGATAAGCACCTCAGGTAGCTTCATCCGGCCTTTTCTATGATGGATAGTTTACTGATGCTGTGGGCGGAGCAGATCATTCACCGTCTTAACGGGGTTGAAGGTTGAGAGCGGCACCTCTACGAATACCGTATTCCAGTCGCTCATGGCACCATTCCAGAGACCGGGCAGCTCAAGCGCCTTGAGTTCCTTGCCATTCTTGCTCTTAGAACTGATGAAGCCTGTCTGACGATCTACGTACTCGGGCAGATTGAACGGACGCCCTTGATAGTCTTTCACTGCACAAACCAGGTCTACGGGGTTGAAGTGTGTTCCCTCGGTAAACATCTTCAGGTATTCAGGATTGTTCTTGTCTATCTGTGTAGACTCGAGGATCTGAAGACTCACCGTGCCGTCCTGATTATAGGCCAAGAACGGGCCACCGCCGGGCTCACCCACGTTCTTTACGACACCACACACACGCATGGGTCGGTTCAGTTTCTTGCGCAGGTAGCCTACAAGGTCAGCATCCTCCAGTTCTTTGATGTCAGCCTTGCGGCAGCAGAGGTCACGCTGCAAGAAGCGGATAATCTCCTCCAGTTTCTCGTGGTTGTACTCGCCCGAATCCAGCAACTCCAGATACTCGAATGCCTTGCGCTGCAGGGCCACAAGCACGCCGGCCAGCACATTCTTATACAATACGGTATCGGCCTTCAGTCTGTCGGGCACCACATTGTCGATATTCTTGATAAATACGATGTCGGCATCGAGGTCATTCAGGTTCTCAATCAGCGCTCCGTGGCCTCCGGGACGGAAAAGGAGAGATCCGTCTTCGTTGCGGAAAGGCGTATTGTCGGGGTTGGCCGCTACGGTGTCGGTGCTGGGCTTCTGCTCAGAGAAGGAGATGTTGAATTTCACGTCATACGCAGCAGCGTACTTGTCGGCCTTCTCAGCCACCTTCTTCTTAAACAGCTCCAGATGGTCATGGCTTACCGTGAAGTGTACATTGGCCTCACCATTGCTGGCAGCATACAGCGCAGCCTCCACCAGATGCTCCTCCATCGGTGTGCGTGCACCGTCCTCATAGTTGTGGAAGAGCAGCAGGCCCTTGGGCAGCTGGCCATAATTGAGACCCTTAGCCTCGAGCATGTTGGCCACCACAGCCTTGTAGTTGCCGTCGGCCATCAGTTCTTTCACACATTTGCCCTCATTCTTCTTGCACATGTCGCAGAGTGCCTCGCGGAAGGCAAAATCCTTGATGTGGTCGAAGTATTCTTTCTCGAAGTCAGTGGTCGGCACGTCATAATCTGCACTCAAGAACGAGAACATGTTCTTGAACATACGGCTGGCGGCACCCGATGCCGGCACAAACTTCACCACCTTGTGACCCTGTGCCTTGTATTCGTTCCAGTCTTCGATGTAGTGCTCGCGCTCTTCGCCGTCGAGCGCCAACACGCCCTGTCCTACCGAAGCGGCAGCTTCGAGTTTAAGGAACGGGAAACCCTCTTTGATCTGATTAAGTTGACCAAGTACTTGCTCTTCGCTGATGCCTCGCTCAGCGATTTGCTTAAGATCTGTTTCTGATAGCATTATAGTAATGATTTTAAGTTTTACCTATTTCGACAACAAATATAACGATTTTTTTCCGAAAGCAAAAAACAAATGTTATGATTTTTTGCCCCATGCTGTTTTTTTAATGTCTCTGTCACATCAAAGCCCCTTCCCCCCCCACCCCGCCAATCCCTTGCAACAAAGTCAGTGTACCGCTCCGGCAAACCATATAAGATATACTTATCCAACCTAAAGGTGGCATTTACGAGGGCTAAATGCCACCTTTACGACGCTAATCATGGCATTTGGCTTCCGCAAGTATGATGCCTGTTTTGGGAAG
>JBJEAU010000050.1:0-14423 GCA_051869355.1 Prevotella sp.
GCTCGTTAGGGACTTACACCCGTTAGATGATACACATGCTGGTCAAACAAAAAGCCCCTGACTGTATGTGATTACATACAGCCAGAGACTTGATTATAAAAAGGATAGATAAACTTACTCAGCTACACACACGCTTACGCGATTCTCCTCCTTGGTACCGAAGGGCTGGACGGTATCGCCCTTGAAATCTACGCTGATGCGGTCGGCAGCAACGCCCTTGTTCTTCAACGCCAAGGCCACGCTGTTGGCACGACGCTGCGAGATACGGCGGTTGATAGAAGCATTACCGGTCTGCTTGTCAGCATAGCCCGTAATGGTCACTTTGGCATTGGGATGCTCGTTGAGGTAACGCACCAACTCATCTACCTTCACCTGTTCTGTAGCGCGGATCTTGCTCGAGTTGATCAGGAAGAAGATATTCTTCTGCAGCGGCTCCACTTTGGCTACTACGGGTGCCGGAGCAGGTGCGGGCTCTTCCTTCACGACAGGTGCGGGAGCCGGAGCGGGGGCGGGAGCAGGCTCTTGGTAAACAGGTGCCGGTTTCTTATGCGACTTGCCAAGTTTGATGGTGAAACCTGCCAGCGCGTTAAACTGCCAGTCGGCATTGCCGGCCTTCTTCGAGTTGTACTTGTCGGAAAGCACATTGCCGTTTACCTCGACATTGAAATATACCTTCTTGCTCAGTTTGATGTTGGCTCCCACGCCGGCACGGCCTACCACATTCACCTTGTTGTTGTCCCAATAATACTGCAGGTTGTAACCTGCTTTCACCAGGTCACCAGCCTCGTCATTGTTGAAGCCTCCATTCACGCCGACACCGGCAAACATATAGGTGTTGAACACCCGGTCTGGATTGTAACGGCACAACAGGCTGCTGATATCAAGCGTCAGATCCACATTACCCTGCACATAATTGTACTTGTAAACGCTTTTGGGAGATGCCCAGGCACCTTTGGCTTCCCAACCCGAAACGCCGAAGCGCAATCCGAGAAGCGGAGAGAAACGATAGCCAAAATTGACCGCTGCTGCCGGTGAGATAAGATCTCCGAACGATGCCTCGCCCACCGTGTGCGATGCACCTGCCTGAAGCTGCATATACCAATGCGGTGCGAACGTACCCTTACCCTCATTGTTAGCTTGCTGTGTCTCATAGCCACTCTGTGCTACAGCTGCAACCGTGCTCAGTCCGAGCAGAATTGCGACAAAACTTCTTTTGATCGTCATAATTATTTGTTTTAGTGTATAAATTTGTTCCTATGTAAATTAGTGACCACAAAGATAGTAATTATATCTTTATCTACCTCACAAAATGCCTTATTTTTTGCATGGAAATCCACTTTTTTGAACTTTTTGGGACGAAATTACACCAAAATATAGGCAAAACCTCCTCCCGGAAGCCGCAAACCAGCCCTCCCAACATGGCATCTGATGACCGTATCGCATATGCCATTCGACCGTACGGCAAATGGTGTACGGGCGTACGGCATTTGCGATACGGGCGTACGCCAAATGCCATACGGTGTCCAAACGACACCTATACTGTTGGCAGTCAGCACTCCCCGAAAAAACGTGCGCAACTACGGGGACAATATATAAAATAGGAGTGAAAAAAAATAGGTGGATTTGCTTGCATCTTCCACCCAAAAAGCGTACTTTTGCAGTATGATTGAATTGGAAAGGCATATCGAAATCCTCCTTTTGAGCAACGATTGTGTGATAGTCCCCAATTTTGGAGGCTTCATGGCTCATCATGTAGAGGCCCGATACGACGACAAGGACGGAACGTACTTGCCGCCGCAGCGCACTTTAGGATTCAATCCGCAGCTTGTCCTCAACGATTCGCTCTTGGCACAGTCGTATATCGAGGCTTACGACATCAGTTATCCCGAGGCCATCAGGCGCATCAACGATGAAGTGAGGGAACTTCGCCAACACATTGAGAACAAGGGATTTTACGAGTTCAACGACTTGGGTGTCATTTCCCTTAACGAGGACGGGAAGTACGAGTTTGAGCCCTGCGAGGCTGGCATTCTTACGCCAGAACTGTACGGTCTCAGTTCGTTTGAGATGGCACCGCTGCAAGAGGTTGTGACGACCGTAGAATTGAAGAAGCGCCCGGCAAAAGCCAACCGTGCGGAAGCCGAAGAGGGACCAAGGCTTACCTCCAACATCTTTGTTCCCGACCCCGATTCGCGCAGCGCAAGGACAGTTCCCATCACCACCCTACGCAATGTGGCCGTGGCCTGCATCGCCGTATTGGCATTCCTGCTCTTCCCGTCTCCTGTGGGCAACGGTGGGAGTACGCTCACCCAAAGCATGATTGATACCGGGATGCTCTACCGCATCCTCCCCAAGGGAGCCGTGCAAGGCACCGCCGACCTGAAAAAAGCGATAGCCGTCAAAGACACGCTCAAGGCTGCCACCGAGGTACCCGCTACCATAACGGCTGACACATTGGAACGTATGCCACAGTCTTTTTACAGTGTCGTACTGTGCAGCCGTGTCACCAAGCGCAACGCACAGGCCTTTGCAGACCAGTTGCATCGAAATGGTTATGAAGAGGCCGAGGTACATCACAGCGGCAAGTACACCCGGGTAATCTACGGCCGATACGAGACCGAGGCCGAGGCTTACCGGATGATGCAGCGCCTGCACGCCAAAGAGGAGTTTAAGGACTGCTGGGTAACCAAACTGAAAGGAATATGAAACGGGTAAGATGTCCCAAATGCGATCATTACATCCTCTTCGATGAGACCAAGTACACTGAGGGCCAGTCGCTGGTCTTCGAGTGCAACGAGTGTGGCAAGCAGTTTGGCATACGCATCGGCGTTTCGAAACTGCGCAACCTGCAGCGTGACGAGCATCCAGACGAGAGTGTGGAAGGCACGCCATGCGGTGTCATTGTGGTGATAGAGAATGTGTTCCATTACAAGCAGGTGATTCCCCTGCAGATGGGCGACAACGTGATTGGCCGCTACATGAAGGATGCCCGGGTAAACTGCCCGATAGAGACGGTGGATCCAAGCATCGACATCACCCACTGCGTCATCAACGTATCGCGCGACAAGCACGGCAAACTGAAATATATCCTCCGCGACGGCCCCAGCTACACAGGTACTTTTGTAGACAATGTGATATTGGGCGACCGTGAAAGGCGCGTGATAGAAAACGGAACGCTCTTTACCATCGGTGCCACAAGCATCATCCTGAAGACCCCGGATGGTAAAGATGCGTAAAAAATCCGCACTTCCCTACCTTATATTAAAAAGAAATTCGTACCTTTGCACTTGTTTCATTCAACAAGTGTAATAGAAATTGGAAGTAGCAATCGTAAAATACAATGCAGGCAACATCTATTCGGTTGTCAATGCACTGAGACGTATCGGCGTGGAACCCCTCCTCACCGATAACGTAGATGATTTGCTGGCTGCCGACAAGATACTTTTTCCCGGCCAGGGAGAAGCTGGCACCACGATGGCCTACCTGCGGGCCCACGGGCTCGACCGTATCATCAAAGACTTCCGCCAGCCGGTTTTGGGTATCTGTATAGGACAGCAGTTGCTGTGCCGGCACTCGGAAGAGGGCGATACCGACTGCATCGGCATCTTCCCTGTCGATGTCAAGCGATTCTCCCCCACCCGCCACGAGGACAAGGTGCCGGCTATGGGTTGGAACACCATCGACATCAAGGGCCAGCAGCCTCTGCTGAAAGGGCTGGGCAACTTGCCCTACGCCTATTTTGTACACAGTTATTACGTGCCCGTCTGCCCGTGGACCATTGCCGAGGCTGACTACATACTGCCCTACAGCGCCTGCCTGCACAAAGACAATTTCTATGCCACACAGTTCCACCCGGAAAAGAGTGGAAATGTGGGCGAAACCATCCTCAAGAATTTTCTCGAACTATGATAGAGCTTATACCAGCCATAGACATTATCAACGGCCAATGTGTGCGTCTGACCAAGGGAGACTATGACCAGAAAAAGGTCTATGCCGACAATCCCGTGGAGGTGGCCCGACGGTTTGAGCGGATGGGATTCAGAAGACTGCATGTGGTGGACCTCGACGGTGCCAAATCGCACCATATCGTCAACGATGCCGTGTTGCGCGCCATTACAGCACAGACGGGCCTCACCGTCGATTTCGGTGGCGGCATCAAGACCAGCGAGGACATAGAGAAAGCTTTTGCTGCCGGCGCATCGATGGTGACTGTGGGCAGCGTGGCGGTCACGCAGCCCCAGCTGTTTATGCAATGGCTGGACATGTATGGTCCCGAAAGACTGATTCTGGGTGCCGACGTGCGCAACGGAAAGGTCTCTATCAATGGATGGAAAGACGACTCGCACGAAGACCTGCTCCCCTTCCTCCGCCAATACGTAGAGCGCGGCGTACGCCATGTACTCTGCACGGAGATAAGCAAAGACGGCACGCTGCAAGGACCTGCCATCGACCTGTATCGGCAAATCATGGCCGAATATCCCCATCTGCACCTAATAGCCAGTGGCGGCGTGTCGTCCAACGAGGATATCTATGCGCTCCACGAGGCCGGCATACCGGCCGTGGTGTTTGGAAAAGCCTTTTATGAGGGTCGGATAGATGTAGACCGATTGCCCTTGAGCCGTGGATTGGCCAAGCGCATCATCCCCTGTCTTGATGTCAAGGACGGCATGACGGTCAAGGGTACCAACTTTGTCAACTTGCGGCAGGCTGGCGACCCGGTGGCACTGGGCAAGGCTTACAGCGACGCCGGGGCAGACGAACTGGTGTTCTTGGACATCACGGCCAGCTACGAGGGCCGCAAGACTTTTGCCGAGATGGTGACACAAGTGGCAAGGGAAATCAACATCCCGTTTACCGTAGGTGGAGGCATCAATGAACTGGCAGACGTGGAGAGGCTGCTCTATGCCGGTGCCGACAAGGTGAGCGTGAACTCTGCCGCCATCCGCAGACCTCAACTGATTGATGAAATAACAGGAAAATTCGGTTCACAGGTATGTGTCTGTGCCATTGATGCCCGTTGGGACGACAACGACTGGTACTGCTACGTGAAGGGTGGGCGCGAGCGCACGCCGCTGCGACTGGCAGACTGGGCACTGGAGGCCGAGAAGCGGGGAGCCGGAGAGATATTGTTTACCAGCATGAACCACGACGGGGTGAAGACAGGATTCGCCAACGAGGCGTTGGCCATGCTTGCAGACAGGCTGTCCATCCCCATCATCGCCAGTGGCGGTGCCGGGGAGATGGTACACTTCAGGGATGCGTTTGTCATCGGCAAAGCGGATGCGGCCTTGGCGGCCAGCGTGTTCCACTTCGGCGAGATTGGCATCCCCCAACTGAAACGCTATCTGCGCACAGAGGGCGTGAACGTAAGACTTTGAAACAAGAAAAAAGACAAGTAATGAAGATAGATTTTGACAAACTCGGTGGACTTGTCCCCGCCATCGTCCAGGATGCGGAGACCAAGAACGTGCTGATGCTGGGATTCATGAACCCTGAGGCATACGAGAAAACCGTTGCCACAGGGCATGTGACCTTCTGGAGCCGCACACGCCAATGCCTTTGGACAAAGGGAGAGACTTCGGGGCACTTCCTGCATCTGGTCAGCATCCAGAACGACTGCGACAACGATACGCTGCTGGTCAAGGTACATCCCGAAGGTCCCACCTGCCATACAGGTACAGACACTTGCTGGGGAGAAACCAATACGCCTGACCGGCTGGCTTTCCTCAAAGAACTGCAAGACTTTATCGACAAGCGGCACGAGGAGATGCCCGAAGGCAGCTATACCACCAGTCTGTTTAAGAAAGGGGTCAACAAAATAGCCCAGAAAGTGGGCGAAGAGGCTTTGGAAACCGTCATCGAGGCTACCAATGGCACACGTGAACAACTGGTGTACGAGGCTTCGGACATGCTTTACCACCTCATTGTACTGCTCACCCATCAAGGATTGCGCATAGAAGACGTGGTGGAAGAACTCCAAAAGCGGCACGACCCCAACTGGGACAAGAAGCGGAGAATGGAGAAATCGAAAGAACTATAACCAAGGTTTATCACAAAAAGACGATACGCACTATGCTAATAGATTATCAGCAGGTCAATATATACCAGCAGGATGCCATCGTACTGAGCGATGTAGACTTCCATGTGGACAATGGTGAGTTTATCTACATCATCGGAAAGGTGGGTTCAGGCAAAAGTTCGCTCCTGAAAACCTTTTATTGTGAGCTTGACCTCTATGCCGACGAATGTCAAAAGGCCGAGGCTTTGGGGAGAAACCTGCTCACACTGAAACGAAAGGAAGTGCCTGCGCTGCGCAAGGAGATGGGAATCATCTTCCAGGACTTCCAACTGTTGCACGACCGCAGCGTGTATCAGAATCTTTGCTTCGTACTCAAGGCCACGGGATGGAAGAACAAGAAGGACATCAACCAGCGCATCGATGAAGTGCTGGCCAGTGTGGGCATGAAGGACAAGAAGGAGAAGATGCCGCACGAACTGTCGGGTGGCGAGCAGCAACGTATTGTCATCGCCCGGGCCTTGCTCAACCACCCGAAGATGATTGTAGCAGACGAGCCCACGGGCAATCTGGATCCCGATACGGCATCGGATATCGTCAAACTCCTGAAAGATATCACGCAGACAGGTACAGCAGTGGTCATGTCAACCCACAACATACCAATGCTTGACAAGTTTCCCGGTATCGTGTACCGCTGCAAGGACCATCATGTGTATGATGTGACCAAGGAATACAACAAAATCGACCTCTCGGAAGATGCAGAGGGAGAATAAAAAGGATGATAGGATAACTACTTTAGAATATTATTACAATTCGTTCAACATTCAAGATTAGTCAATATGAAGGTAATGAAATTTGGAGGCACTTCAGTAGGCTCTCCCGAGCGCATGAAACACGTAGCCTCACTCGTCACAAAGTCTGGCGAACCCACCTTTGTTGTGCTCTCTGCGATGAGCGGCACCACCAACACGCTGATAGAAATCAGTAACTACCTCTACAAAAAGAATCCAGAGGGTGCCAATGAGATTATCAACGGGCTGGAGAAAAAGTATATGCAACATGCAGAAGAACTTTATAGCACAGACGAATACAAACAAAAGACCAAAGAGTTTCTTCATGGCGAGTTTGACTATCTTCGTTCGTTTACCAAAGACCTCTTCACTTCTTTCGAAGAGAAAGCCATCGTGGCCCAAGGCGAGATTATCAGCACCAACATGGTGACCAACTATCTGCTGGAACAAGGTATCGACGCAGTCTTGCTGTGCGCCCTCGACTTCATGCGCACCGACAAGAATGTGGAGCCCGACCCACAATATATCAAGGAGAAGCTCACTGACACGCTCAAGGAAAATGAGGGACATCAGATTTATGTCACTCAGGGATTCATCTGCCGCAACGCTTATGGCGAGATAGACAATCTGCAGCGCGGTGGCTCTGACTATACAGCCTCTCTCATCGGTGCCGCCATTGATGCAGAAGAAATACAGATCTGGACCGATATCGACGGCATGCACAACAATGACCCCCGCGTGGTGGACCGCACTGAGGCGATTCCCCAGCTCAACTTTGAAGAAGCTGCAGAGCTCGCCTACTTCGGTGCCAAGATTTTGCATCCCACATGCGTGCAGCCTGCTAAATTTGCGGGCATCCCTGTCAGACTGAAGAACACGATGGAACCGGAAGCACCGGGCACCATCATCGACAACGTCATCATGAGGGGAAAAATCAAGGCTGTAGCTGCCAAGGATAATATCACCGCCATCAAGATAAAGTCATCAAGAATGTTGCTGGCCACTGGTTTCCTTCGCAAGGTCTTCGAGATTTTTGAGAGCTATCAGACCCCCATCGACATGGTGGCCACCAGCGAGGTTGGTGTATCGATGAGTATCGACAACGCAACGCACCTCACGGATATCGTAGATGAACTCAAGAAGTACGGCACGGTAACCGTCGATACCAATATGTGTATTGTATGCGTAGTGGGTGACCTCGACTGGAGCAACCTCGGATTCGAGACACTGGCAACGGATGCCATGAAGAATATTCCGGTGAGAATGATTTCTTATGGCGGAAGCAATTACAATATCTCGTTCCTCATCAAAGCCCAGGACAAGCAGCGTGCGCTGCAGAACCTGAGCGATGTGCTTTTCAAGTAAAAACGAGAGGCTCAAACAATGTGTAACCCTTATTACAAACAAGTAAAGTGAAAGGTATCTTCCCTATAGAGCGTTTCCAGACCATGGAAACGCCATTCTACTATTATGATACAGCCCTGCTGAGAGAGACATTGAAAACCATCAATCAGGAGGCCGGCAAGCATGAGCGGTTCTGTGTGCACTATGCCATCAAAGCCAACGCCAACCCGAAAGTGCTCAACATCATCAGTCAGGCCGGTTTGGGTGCCGACTGCGTCAGCGGAGGTGAAATTCAAGCTGCTATTAAAGCGGGATTCCCAGCCTCGAAAATTGTGTATGCCGGTGTGGGAAAAAGCGATTGGGAAATCACGTTGGCCTTGGACAAAGGAATCTATTGCTTCAACGTGGAGAGTATGGCTGAATTGGAGGTCATCGATTCGATTGCCGCACAGCAAAATAAAGTTGCCGGTGTCTGCTTGCGCATCAATCCCAATGTAGGAGCGCATACTCATGCCCACATAACCACAGGATTGGCCGAAAACAAATTCGGCATTGCCATGAGCGATATGGAGCAAGTGATTGAGGCTGCACAGCACATGGAGCACGTACACTTCATGGGATTGCATTTCCACATTGGCTCACAGATTCTGGATATGGGCGACTTTGAGGCTTTATGCAATCGCATCAACGAATTGCAGGATAGGCTTGAACGTCAGCACATTATCATTGAAGACATCAATGTCGGTGGAGGCTTGGGTATTGACTATGCCCATCCCAACCGTGTGCCCATTCCCGACTTTGCAGCCTACTTCAACACGTATGCCCGCCATCTCAAATTGCGCCCAAACCAACGGTTGCACTTTGAACTGGGACGTGCAGTGGTGGCACAATGCGGTTCGCTCATCACCAAGACGCTTTATATAAAACAAGGAACACACAAGCAGTTTGCCATCGTAGATGCCGGTATGACCGACTTGATACGTCCGGCGTTGTATCAGGCTTTCCACAAGATAGAAAACATCTCGAGTGACCGTCCTGAAGAGACATACGATGTGGTAGGCCCCATCTGTGAGTCGAGCGACGTGTTCGCCAAAGCCATCGATCTTAACCAATGCCGACGTGGCGACCTTATCGCTCTCCGTAGTGCCGGTGCCTATGGCGAGATTATGGCCAGCCAATACAACTGCAGGAGGCTTCCCCAAGGATATATCACAGAAGAATTATGATCATCGATACTGTATCGATTATTGTGGCAGCGGGCATCATCTGTTTTGCCATCCTTGCATCGCTGATGAACCCGCTGTTACGGAAACCACGGCAAAGACAGCCTGCCGAGGCAGACTGTCCGCCGCTTTCACTTGTCATTACCACCCATTCTGACGCAGACAGTCTGGAGCGCACTTTGCCCTTGTGGTTAGCGCAAGACTATCCTGCCGACCTACAGATTATCGTTGTCACCGAGAAAGGCGACAGTCAGGCCGAGGATGTCATCAAACGACTGGCTGGAGACAAGCGACTCTACACAACATTCGTCCCCCTCACCTCGCGCTACATGAGCCGTGGCAAACTGGCCGTCACTCTTGGCGTAAAGGCGGCACGCCACGAGTGGGTGATGCTTACCCGTGCCGATTGTGCTCCTGACACCCCAACGTGCCTGAGACAACTGGCAGCACACTGCACAGACTCCGATACCGATCTCGTCATGGGCTATACGCATTTGGGAGACGACAGCAAAGCGTACCATCGCTTCGAACAGTTCTACCGGGCTTTCTATCTCTTACGCAAAGCCAGCACAGGAACTGCCTGTACCACGCAGATGGGCAGTCTGATGTTTAAGAAGAGCCAATTCATGGAAGCTGGTGGTTATCAAGGAAACCTCCATCTTATTCATGGAGAATACGACTTCCTTGTCAACAAGCTTGCCCGTAAAGGAAATACGGCTGTTTCGCTCGATACAGACAGTCAGATAACCCGCCAGACACCTTCGTGCCGCAGCCGAAGAACCCAACTGGTCAATGACTACGAGGCCGGACGACATCTCCGCCATGCAGGTTGGTTGCACATCAGCTACCTCTTCGACCAAAGCATGCTGCATCTCTCTTATTGGGCGATAATTGCCACTGCTGCATGGGGAATCATCAGCCAACAGTGGATTGTCTACGGAGCAGCAGCTCTTGCTTTGATTCTCACGTTGGTCTTGCGTATCTATATAGCAGCCAAAGCTATCAAACTTGTCAAAGAACACTTCGCCGCATGGCGCATCATTCCGTATGAGTTGCGTCTCGTTTGGCGCGACTTGGCTACGCGAATCAGACACATGCGGACAGACAAAAGCGATTTTACCACGCACAAGCAATGAGAGTTTATCTGTACATAGCCCACGAAGCCGATGAAGATAAGTCTGCCAATCGGTTGGCCACCACGCTACGCGACGTGATGGACGGGGATGTGCAGATTATCACCAAGCCCACCGATTTCGCACGAGAGACACCAGATGTGGTCCATATCCTTGGAGGATGGACCGCGGCGGCATCACGGCTGCATCGGCTCGCAGCAAACAGAGGAATCCCCATCCTATACTCGCCGATGGGCAGTCTCATGCCGTGGCATACAAACGGCAGACTGACTAAGGCACAGCTGAAAGTAGTCGCGAAAGCATCCGTTGTACATGCACGCAGCCTATTGGAAGACAGATGGTTGCACGATGGCACTGACCATCCGCATATCGTCTGCATTGCCGACGCCTTTCTTACCAAAACCCTCACTACAGCCGAGATGGTTAAGCAACTACAGGCTCTTTACCAGAAGATGGCAGATACCTATGTGGCCACCATCATGAGTGAGCAGACGCGGCACACCTTATATATATTATTACAGGTTGGCATCGATGCCCTGTTACTGCAGCAGGAAGACTTCGTGGCACATGCCCGCGAACAGCTCCAAGCCCTTACTCCTGACGAATGGAAGCAGCTATTCCTCCATGCAAAGGACCAACGTATCATCACTGATATCCGAACAGGGATGGAGCGGTTGCATGTCACACCGCCCACGATTAAGCTTGCCGACATCGAGCGCTTCCCCCTGCCCTACCAATGCGCAGGAGGCAATCTTGACAAGGTGCCAGAAGATGGGAAAACCGAGGAGGCCATCTGTCAGGCCATCGCCCTCCTGAAGCAGGAAGCCCAGAGCCACAAGGCTCCCCTATGCCACTATGCAGACATACACCGCATGTTGCGTTTCTGGGACTACGATGAGCAAAAACTATGCCATCTGCTCATCGGCCAACAGCTCTACGACTATGCCCGAAGCCTCATGGACCAACTGGCCGAAATCACAGGACTTTCCGAAGGTTACATGCCCACTGACACAATGACATAAGACGATAGACAAAACATGATAGACCACACCTTCATATATGACCCTTACTGACATGAAACAGTACAATACCCCTACCGAAGATGACATGCGATACATGAAACTGCTTGCGCAGAACTTCCCTACTATCGCAGCTGCCAGCACCGAGATTATCAATCTGCAAGCCATTCTTCATCTGCCCAAAGGCACTGAGCACTTTCTGGCCGACCTGCACGGAGAGCACCAGGCTTTCCAGCACGTCTTAAAGAATGCTTCTGGCAATATCAGGCGTAAAGTTGATGAACTCTTCGGCAACACACTCCGCGAACAGGAGAAACGCGAGCTTTGTACCCTCATATACTATCCGGAACAAAAGCTCGAGATTGTCAAGGCGCAAGAATCCGACATCGATGATTGGTATCATATCACCCTCCACCAGTTGGTAGCAGTATGTCGTGACGTGTCGAGCAAATACACACGTTCCAAGGTGCGTAAGTCATTACCCGACGAGTTTAGCTATATCATACAAGAACTGCTCCATGAGCACGCCGATGATGCCAACAAGGCTGCTTATGTCAATGTCATCATCGACACCATCATCTCTACCCGGCGAGCCGACGACTTCATCATCGCGATCAGTCATGTCATCCAGCGATTGGCCATAGACCGTCTGCACATCCTGGGCGACATCTTCGACCGTGGCCCCGGTGCCCACATTATCCTCGACACCCTTGCCCAACGTCCCGGATGGGACATCCAGTGGGGCAACCACGATGTACTCTGGATGGGAGCCTGTGCCGGCAACCGTGCCTGCATCTGCAACGTCATCCGTCTCTCGCTCCGATATGCCAATCTGGCCACCTTGGAGGAAGGTTATGGCATCAACCTTGTACCGCTGGCCACCTTTGCGATGGAAACCTACGGAGATGATCCCTGCAACGAGTTTGAGCCGCAGCTATCTGGTGGTGCTGCCCAGATGGACGAGAAGACGAGCCGCCTCACGGCACTCATGCACAAGGCCATCTCCATCATCCAGTTCAAGGAAGAAGCCCGCATCTATCACCAACATCCCGAATGGGAAATGGAAGACCGCGACGTGCTCAGCCATATCGACTATGCCAACGGCACGATCGACATCGACGGTCACGCCTACCCCTTGCGCAGCCATCATTTCCCCACTATCGCTCCCGAAAATCCCACTGCCCTTACACCGGATGAAGCACAACTGATGGACAAGCTATGCCACTCGTTCAAGATGAGCGAGAAACTGCACAAGCACATAGCCCTCCTGCTGGCTCATGGCTGCATGTATGCAGTCTATAATGACAATCTACTCTTCCATGCCTCTATCCCGCTCAACGCCGACGGCTCCCTGCGCGATGTGGAAATCTTCCCGGGTCAGCGCTACAACGGCAAACAGCTCATGCACCAACTCGGCATGATGATCCGGGCAGCCTTCCAGACGGATACGCCAGCCGCACACAAGCAGTACGCCATCGATTACTTCCTATACTTATGGTGTGGCCCCGACAGTCCCCTTTTCGACAAATCGCGCATGTGCACTTTCGAGCGCTATTTTGTGGACGCCCCGCAAACACACCATGAGGAGAAAGGCCATTATTTCCGCCTGCGCAACAACGAAGAGGTTGTCGAGCACATCCTCGATGCCTTCGGTGTACAGGGTCCACACCGTCACATCATCAACGGGCACGTGCCTGTCCACGTGATGAGCGGTGAAAATCCCATCAAGGCCGGCGGCAAACTGATGGTGATAGACGGTGGCTTCTCACAAGCCTACCATCAGGAGACAGGTATTGCCGGATACACACTGGTTTACCACAGTCGTGGATTCCAACTGGTACAGCACGAGCCCTTTACCAGTACTACCGATGCCATCAGACGTGCCACCGACATCAAGAGTACCACCCAGATCGTGGAGATGAGTACCCACCGCATGCTGGTGGCAGACACCGACAGGGGGCGCGAACTGAAACAACAGGTGGAAGAACTGAAACGGTTGCTCTACGCTTATCGGCATGGACTGATTACGGAACGGTAAAAAAACAGTAGTTTAACACCATTTAACCCTTACCCATGCAAGATAATGCGCCGATATGCATTTATAATATAAATATAAATATGTGAAAAGAATAATTTTTATAAACTTATAACCCAAAAAGATGAAAAAAATGAAATTGTTTGCCACCATGTGCGTGGCACTGCTCACTTCGACACTGTGTCTCACTTCCTGCAATACTGACGACGGTTACGAGCCCCTCACTCCCGAGCAGATTCGTACAGCTTTCCTTACCATTCAGGGAACCCATGTAGGCAAGTTGATTTTCTTAAAGAACACAGGCAACACTGGAGCAAGTTCTACAGCAGTAACTGACACTGTAGCCGTATCATGGAGCATCAACACCGACTCAACCATGACCGTCCATAGCTTCCCCGCTCGTGCGCTGACAGAGTTTATTTCCACCAGCTATCCCGACCTGAAAGCTGCCGTAGCAGAGCAACCCAACCAGAATCTGGATTGTGTTATCGGCATCGTACAGGCTACACCCGTTGGCTTCATGATCAATCCCAAAACACTTACCTACAACGCCTACTACGATGGAGCGATGCACAAAGTACAGTTTGCTTTCTGGCTCAACAGTTATAGCTCTGTAGGCATCTACAGCACGGCACAAAAGTCGATGGAGATGCAGATGTTGCTGGGAGCTGTTTATGTAGATGACCAATTGCTGTCAGATGGACTGACAGAACAAGCAGTACAGCTGCTGTTCCAATCACAAGGATAATTAACTCTAACTGAATTTTGTTTTTTCTTTGTAGTGCAGCTTTCGTGATGAAAGTTGCACTTTTTGTTTGACCAGCATGTGTATCATCTAACGGGTGTAAGTCCCTAACGAGCC
>JBJEAU010000051.1:0-14390 GCA_051869355.1 Prevotella sp.
GACCTGTCGAACTTCAACACAGAGAATGTAACCGATATGACGGAGATGTTTTACCTCTGCAGCGCCTTGACCGAGCTCAATGTATCCGGCTTCAACACCGAGAAGGTAACTGATATGGGAGGCATGTTCAGGAATTGCAGTTCACTCTCTTCGCTCGACGTTTCCAAATTCAACACCTCGAATGTAACTGATATGAGCTATATGTTCTCATGGTGCAGAGTTCTGACCTCGCTCGACCTGTCGAACTTCAACACCGAGAAGGTAACCATTATGGACGGGATGTTCTACGAGTGCAGCGCACTGAGCACTATTTATTGCAACGATGCTTGGACATGCAGTAACTCAGAATACATGTTCTACCTCTGCACCTCGCTCAAAGGTGCTGTGTCATACAGTTCAAGCAAAACTGACGTTTCGATGGCGAACCCCGAGACTGGTTATTTCACAGCCACTACTATTGAGGCATACGCAGTTGAAAATGACACAACACTCACGTTCTATTATGATTACAAACGTGCAACCCGCACCGGAAAGGTGTATAATATTGGCAGCACTAACGGTAACACTTATATTACGAAAGCAGTATTCGATGCTCCGTTCAAAACATATCTCCCAACAAACACAGCATCCTGGCTCCAAAATTGCACAAAACTCGAAACCATCGAGGGAATTGAGAACCTCAACACCGAGAATGTCACCGATATGAGCAATATGTTCAACGGATGTAGCGCACTGACCGAACTCGACGTAACAGGCTTCAATACCGAGAAGGTAACTGATATGGAAGGCATGTTCAGCAACTGCTGTTCACTCTCCTCGCTCGACGTATCCAAATTCAACACCTCGAAGGTAACCAATATGGGCAGTATGTTCGACGGATGCCGCGCCCTCACCACAATCTATTGCAACGACACTTGGACGTGCGATAAGTCAACAGATATGTTCTACGGTTGTACCTCACTCGTAGGCGCAGTGGCATACGATGCAAACTATGTGGATGTGACCATGGCGAACCCCGAGACAGGCTACTTCACTAAGGGCGGTGCTACATCGGTATCGGCAATCAACACCGACAATGGCAACCGCGCCACCGTCATCTACAACCTACACGGCATAAAGATGCAAGGCGACCTGCAATCTCTGCCCGCGGGCATCTATATCGTCAACGGCAAAAAGGTGATAGTGAAATAACATAAAAATTCTTAACTTACAAGTCTGAGGGCTGTAAATGGTATTCGTTGCCATTTACAGCCCTCGGTTTTGCTGTAAATAAGTGAGCTGGATAAGTTCAAATCAGTTTGGGATTAACCATTGATGTAGGGAAACACCTTGGTGTGTCCGTATGGGCAGGATGTGTTGGGAGAATACCGTACAGTCTGATGGATTACATCCTGTATCGCCGGGAGCATCGCCCAAAACAATTCACACTGTTACCACTCCCCCCTGCTTGCGGACACACCAAGGTATGTCCCTACGGACGGAATGTGTGCGGAGTCAATCTGTGACTAAACGTTGGAGGGTGAGGGGGGAGGGGATAACTCCTCAAAACATTCATGGGAAATGAATGAAACCATTTCCCAACAACCGATTTAGGATAAATTCATCGGGAAACAGGGTGCAATCCCACAAAAAATTAGTAACTTTGCAGGCTGAAACGAAACTCATATAATATTTAAGGTATAAGAAATGATAACTCTCACCAATCTCGCCATACAGTTTGGCAAGCGTGTCCTGTACAAGGATGTGAACATCAAGTTTACCCCGGGTAACATCTACGGAGTCATTGGAGCCAACGGAGCCGGTAAGTCTACCCTACTCCGCGCCATCAGCGGCGACCTGGAGCCCAACAAGGGTACCGTGGACCTTGGTCCGGGCGAACGCCTTAGTGTATTGGAGCAAGACCACTTCAAATATGATGATTTCAAGGTGATGGACACCGTGCTGATGGGTCACCAGCCTCTCTGGGAGAACATGAAAGAGCGCGAACGCCTCTATGCCAAACTGGAAATGACGGAGGAGGACGGCAACCGTGCTGCCGATCTGGAACTGAAATTTGCCGAGATGAACGGATGGGAGGCTGAATCGGAGGCTGCCCAGTTGCTGCAGAACCTCGGTATCAAGGAAGATCTGCACCAAAAGCAGATGGGTGAGCTGGCCAACAACGAGAAAGTGCGTGTGATGCTGGCCAAAGCGCTCTTCGGACATCCTGAAAACCTGTTGCTCGACGAGCCTACCAACGACCTGGACCTCGACACCGTGGAGTGGCTGGAGGACTATCTGAGCGAAATCGACGAGCGCCAGACGGTATTGGTGGTTTCTCACGACCGCCACTTCCTCGATGCAGTGTCTACCCAGACCATCGACATCGACTTTGGCAAGGTGACCGTATTCTCCGGCAACTATAGTTTCTGGTATATGAGTTCACAACTTGCCCTGCGCCAGGCCCAAAACCAGCGCATGAAAGCTGAGGAAAAGAAAAAACAGCTGGAGGAGTTTATCCGTCGATTCTCTGCCAATGTGGCAAAGAGCAAGCAGACGACCTCACGCAAAAAGATGCTGGAGAAGCTCAACGTGGAGGAAATACGCCCCTCAAGCCGCAAATATCCGGGCATTATCTTCCAGATGGAGCGCGAACCGGGCAACCAAATTCTGGAAGTGGAAGGACTGAAGGCTACTGACAACGAAGGCAATGTGCTCTTCGACAATGTGAGTTTCAATATCGAGAAGGGTCAGAAGGTGGTATTCCTCTCGCACAATCCCAAGGCCATGACGGCGCTGTTTGAGATTATCAACGGCAACCGCGAGGCTACCGCCGGCACTTACAAGTGGGGCGTGACCATTACCACTGCCTATCTGCCCCTCGACAACACCGAGTTTTTCCAAAGCGACCTGAATCTGGTGGACTGGCTGTCGCAATACGGCCCAGGCAATGAGGTGCAGATGAAAGCCTATCTGGGCAGGATGCTTTTCTCGGGTGAAGAGGTGCTCAAAAAGGTAAATGTACTGTCAGGAGGTGAGAAGATGCGCTGTATGATAGCCCGCATGCAACTGAAGAATGCGAACTGTCTGATACTCGATACGCCGACCAACCACTTGGATCTGGAAAGTATCCAAGCATTCAACAACAACCTTACCACCTTCAAAGGCAATATCCTCTTCAGCTCGCATGACCATGAGTTTATCGAGACGGTGGCAGACCGTATCATCGAACTGACACCCAATGGCACGATAGACAAGCTCATGAGTTACGACGAGTACATACACGATGACCAAATAAAGGAACAAAAGGCCAAGATGTACGGCGAATAACGGAAAGCGAGGAATTGGCACGCTTTTTGCTGATGGATGATAAAACCATTTATGATTATGAGCAACGACGAAAAGGAAATAAAGACGAACGAAGAGACCCTACATGCAGAAGAAACACAGGCTACCCAGGATGTGGAGACTGCTGACAACACTGCGGGCGAAGCTGAAACCGAAAAGGTAGAGGAACCTACCGAACTGGAGAAGGCCAATGCCCAGATAGAGGAGCTCAAAGACAAATACCTGCGCACCCTTGCCGAGTTTGAAAACTACAAGAAGCGCACGCTGAAAGAGAAGACCGAACTGATACTCAACGGTGGCGAGAAAACCATCACAGCCATCCTGCCTGTCCTTGACGACATGGAGCGTGCGATGGAGAACGCATCGAAAGCCGACTCGATCGAGAAGCTCGAAGAAGGCTGGGAACTCATCTGTAAGAAACTGCACAAGACACTGGAAGGTCTCGGCGTGAAGCAGATAGAGGTACAGGATGCCGATTTCAATGTGGATTTCCATGAGGCTGTGGCCATGGTGCCGGGCATGGGCGACGACAAAAAAGGCAAGGTGATAGACTGTGTACAGACGGGCTACACGCTGAATGACAAGGTAATACGCCACGCTAAGGTAGCCGTAGGCCAATAACAGACAGGGTAAAAGACAATGGCAAAACGTGACTATTATGAAGTGCTCGGCGTAAAGAAAGACGCTACCGAGGACGAGATCAAGAAGGCCTACCGCAAGCTGGCCATCAAATATCACCCCGACCGCAATCCTGGCAACGCAGAAGCGGAAGAGAAATTCAAGGAAGCTGCTGAGGCTTACGACGTATTGCACGACCCGCAGAAGCGCCAGCAGTACGACCAATTTGGCTTCAATGCTCCCGGCGGTGGATTCGGCGGTGGCGGATTTGGAGGTGGTGGATTCTCTATGGATGACATCTTCTCCATGTTCGGCGACATATTCGGAGGCCATAGCGGAGGCGGATTTGGAGGCTATAGCGGTTTCGGAGGATTTGGTGGCGGCTCTCAGGCCACACAGTACCGTGGTTCTGACCTCAGACTGAAAGTGCGCCTGACCCTGCAAGAGGTTTCTACGGGAGTAACCAAGAAATTCAAGCTGAAGAAGGATGTCACCTGCTCGCACTGCCACGGTAGCGGTGCCGAAACAGGCAGCGGTGCCACCACTTGTCCGACGTGTAACGGACGCGGTGTGGTGGTGAAGACCGTGCGCACCATGCTGGGCATGATGCAGACCCAGTCGGAATGTCCCACTTGCCACGGAGAAGGCACGGTCATCAAGAACAAGTGCCATGAGTGTGGCGGCACCGGCGTGGTGAAAGGTGAAGAAGTAATCGAAATCAAGATCCCTGCCGGAGTTGCCGAGGGAATGGTTGTCAACGTTCCCGGCAAGGGAAATGCCGGCCAGCACAATGGCATTTCCGGAGATATACAGGTGTTTATAGAGGAAATCAGCAACGACACGTTCATACGCGACGGCCAAGATGTCATCTACAACCTGCTGCTCGACTTCCCCACTGCCGCGCTTGGAGGCGAGGTGGAGATTCCTACGATTGAGGATTCCAAGGTCAAGATTAAGATTGAACCCGGTACACAGCCAGGAAAGACCTTGCGTCTGAGGGGCAAGGGACTGCCCGCTGTGCAAGGCTATGGCTCCGGAAGAGGAGACTTGGTGGTGAACATCAGCATCTATGTGCCGAAGACACTCACCAAGGAAGAACGGAAAGCCATTGAGAAACTCCGCGAGAGCGAAAACTTCCAAGGAGACACCGTCACCAAGAAATCGATATTCGATAAATTCAAAAACTACTTCAGTTAGAATGACGTATCAGGACACCGTCGAGTATCTATACCATAGCACCCCTGTCTTTGAACATGTGGGTGCTTCTGCTTATAAAGAGGGCCTGACAACCACCCTTGCCCTCGATGCACACTTCGGCCATCCCCACCGCAGTTTTCAGACGATCCATGTAGCGGGGACCAACGGCAAAGGATCGTGCTCGCATACCCTTGCATCGGTACTGCAGGCCATGGGCAAGCGCGTGGGACTCTATACCTCGCCGCATCTTGTGGATTTTCGTGAACGCATCCGGGTGAATGGGGAGATGATTCCCGAAACAGAGGTCATTGACTTTGTGGAACAAGAACGCAGTTTTTTCGAACCATTGCACCCTTCGTTTTTTGAACTGACCACGGCCTTGGCTTTCAACTACTTCCGCAAGCAGCAAGTTGATATCGCTGTCATCGAGGTGGGATTGGGTGGAAGACTGGATTGCACCAATATCATCACCCCCATCCTATCGGTCATCACCAACATCAGCCTTGACCACACCCAGTTTTTGGGCAACACGCTGGCACAGATTGCCGGTGAGAAAGCGGGCATCATCAAGCAGGGCATACCGGTGGTCATCGGCGAGACCACCGCAGAGACCCGTAGCGTGTTCGCAGCCAAGGCCGCACAAGAAGGGGCACCTATCATCTTCGCAGAAGACAGCCCGCAAATACTGTCGTCTGCCTTTGCCACTGATGGAGGCCGATCGTACGAAACCCGTGACTACGGGCACATTCATGGAGACTTGGGAGGTGTCTATCAAGAGAAGAACACAAACACGATACTGAATGCATTGAAAGTGTTGGGAATAAACGACATACAAGCTATCGATAAAGGTTTTGCAAACGTATGCCGCAGCACCGGCATGATGGGGCGCTGGCAACGCCTGCAGGAGAATCCCTTAGTCGTCTGCGACACGGGACACAACGTGGGCGGATGGCAATATCTGGCACCACAACTGTCTGCACAGCCTTGCCATCGTATGCACATCGTGTTTGGCATGGTGGACGACAAGGACATCAACCATGTGATGGAGCTGCTGCCGAAGCATGCACAATATTATTGGACGCAGGCAAGCACCAAACGCGCCATTGCCAAAGAGACGGTAGAAGCCAAAGGCAAGCAACACCATTTGGAGGGGAAAAGCTATCAGGATGTGCCTACTGCCTATCTTGCAGCTTTGGCACAGGCAGAAAAAGACGACTTCGTATTCGTCGGGGGCAGCAGTTATGTGGTGGCAGACTTGCTGTCTTACCTGCAGAGGTCATAGCCGGAATGGCCGATGTAGGCCATACCACTTTTGGTCACAACAAGCGAGATTGCAAACGGCAGCCAAGGCTATTGTTTAATAGTTTTTAACTCTCGGCCATAAACTTTTAGTCCAGTATTATTTGTGTCATTCATTTTTTTTCAGTTACTTTGCAAATACATAAAGTAACTAAAAGCTCTTTTATGATGAACACAAAGGAAACAGAAAACATCTGTGGTCTGAAAAAAGAAGACTTTCAGACCACTATCAATGGTAAGAAGACAGACCTCTATATCCTTAAAAACCAACAGGGCAATGAGGTAGCCATAACAAACTACGGCGGCGCTATCGTCGCTATTATGGTGCCCGACAGAGATGGCAATTATGCCAACGTTATCCAGGGTCACGACAACATCCAAGATGTGATTGACAGCCCGGAACCTTATCTCTCCACCCTTGTGGGACGATATGGAAACCGCATCTGCAAAGGAAAATTCCAGCTGCACGGCAAGACCTACAGCCTTCCTATCAACAACGGCCCCAACTGTCTGCACGGCGGCAAAAAAGGTTTCAATGCCAAAGTATGGAACGCCCTCCAGATGAACGGCCAGTCACTGGTACTCGAATATGTAAGCCCTTACGGAGAAGAGGGATTCTCAGGAGAGGTGAAAACCACAGTAGTCTATACTTTTAATGATGACAATGAACTTGTCATCGACTACATGGCTACCACCAACAAGAAGACAATCATCAATCTGACAAGTCACGGATTTTTCTCATTGGCAGGCATTGCCAACCCCACTCCCACCATCGACAATCTTATTTGTGAAATCAACGCCGATTATTATTTGCCCATCGACGACACCAGTATTCCCACTGGTGAGATACGTTTTGTAAAAGGCACTCCTTTCGATTTCCGCACGCCCAAGCCCGTTGGCCAAGACATTGACGCTGACGATGAGCAGATCAGGAATGGGGCAGGATACGACCACTGCTATGTACTCAACAAGAAAGAAGAAGGCGAATTGAGTTTCGCAGCCAAGATTACAGAGCCAGTAAGCGGCCGCACAATGGAAGTCTATACCACGGAGCCGGGTGTCCAGGTGTACACCGACAACTGGGCCGACGGTTACAAAGGCCAGCATGGAGCCACATTCCCCAGAAGAAGCGCCATCTGCTTTGAGGCACAGCACTTCCCCGATTCGCCCAACCATCCTTATTTCCCGTCGGTGGTACTGAACCCGGACGAGAAATACACCCAGAAGACCATCTATAAGTTTGGCATTGACCAATAATTTAAAAATCTATCAATAATTATGAGTAACAACACTAAACAATGGGGTGCCATCATTGTGATGATAGCCCTCTTTGCGATGATTGCCTTTGTGACCAACCTCTGCTCACCGATGGCAGTCATTGTTAAAAATCAATTCGGAGCGAGCAACTTCCTCGCCCAGATCGGTAACTATGGTAACTTCGGTGCCTACCTGGTAATGGGTATTCCCTCGGGTATGCTTATCAAGAAGTATGGCTACAAGAAGACTGCCCTCATGGCACTTGTGGTCGGCATCATAGGTATCCTCGTACAGTGGGCTTCTGGCGCTATGGGATTTGCAGTCTATCTCGTAGGAGCACTTATCTCTGGTGCTTGTATGTGTATGCTCAACACCGTGGTCAACCCCATGCTCAACCTCCTCGGTGGTGGTGGCAACAGAGGTAACCAGCTCATCCAGACAGGTGGTGTATTCAACTCTGCAGCCGCTGTTGCTGTCTATATCATCATGGGAGCCCTCATTGGTGATGCAGCCAAGGCCCATATCGCAGACGCTACCCCTGCGCTGATGATTGCCCTCGCCATCTTCGTCATTGCCTTCATCGTCATCTTCTTCACCAAGATCGAAGAGCCGGAGCAGACCTCAGACTCTGAGAGCCAGATGGAGCTTGTGGCCGGTGCCTGCCGCTATCGCCACTTCCTGCTTGGCGTGTTGGCCATTGCCCTCTATGGTGCTGTAGAGGTAGGTCCTCCCACCTATATCCTGCAATATCTGACCGCTGCCCCCGACGCAGTGACTCCCGGTCTCGGTCTCGATGCCGGTTATTGCGGTACTTTGGGAGCCGTCTACTTCCTGATGATGCTCGTTGGCCGTTTCCTCGGCGGTGTGATTGGTGGCAAGATTTCCACCAAGCTGATGATTTCTTCCGTGAGTGCAGCTGCTGTCGTATTGCTCGGCATCGGTATCTTCCTCCCCAACGACATCACCGTGAGCGTTCCTGGTGTAGACTGGGTGGCCCTCTCGCTGGTATGGGGTGAGATTCCTGTAGGTATCTTCCTCTTCCTCCTCGTAGGTCTCTGTGCCTCTGTGATGTGGGGTGGTATCTTCAACCTTGCCACCGAAGGTCTCGGCAAGTACACCGCCATCGCCTCGGGTATCTTCATGGCAGCCGTTTGCGGTTTCGCCATCTCGGTAGCCGCCCAGGGCTGGGTAGCCGACCTCACCAACAACTATCTCCTGAGCTTCTTCGTGCCGCTCGTGGCAGCAGCCTACATCCTGTTCTATGCACTCATCGGCAGCAAGCCCGCCCAGAAATAATTTTTTTTCGACAACAAATCATTTATAAAGCAATACAACTATGGATATCGAAAAAGTAAGAAGCCGCTTCATCAAGCATTTTGATGGCAAGACAGGCAACATATACATGTCTCCCGGACGTATCAATCTCATCGGTGAGCACACCGACTACAACGGTGGATTCGTATTCCCCGGCGCAGTGGACAAAGGCATCATGGCAGAGCTCCGTCCCAACGGCACCAACACCATCATGTGCTACTCCATCGACCTCAAGGACCGTGTGGAGTTCAAGGTAGACGACCCCAAGGGTCCCCGCACCACATGGGCACGCTATATCTACGGTATCGTGCAGGAGATGCGCGCGCTGGGCGTTGACGTGAAGGGATTCAACACCGCATTCTATGGCGACGTGCCCCTGGGAGCTGGCATGTCTTCATCGGCCGCTCTCGAGAGCTGCTTTGCCTTTGCGCTGAACGACTTGTTTGGCGACAACAAAGTCTCCAAGTGGGATTTGGCACTGGCAGGACAAGCCACCGAGCACAAGTATATCGGTGTAAACTGCGGTATCATGGACCAGTTTGCCAGCGTATTTGGCCAAGAGGGCAAGCTGATGCGCCTCGACTGCCGCTCACGCGAGTTCGAGTACTTCCCCTTCGAGCCCCAGGGCTACAAGCTGGTGCTGCTCGACTCCAAGGTGAAGCACGAACTGAAAGGCTCTCCCTACAACGACCGCCGCAACAGCTGCGAGAATGTGGTCAAGCACATTGCCGCCAAGTATCCCGAAAGCAAGTTTGAGACCCTCCGCGACTGCACATGGGAGCAGCTGGAGGCCGTACGCGCCGAGGTAGGCGAGGAAGACTACACACGCGCCCACTTCGTACTGGGAGAGAAAGACCGTGTGCTGGCTGTCTGCGAGGCACTGGAGAAGGGCGACTATGAGACCGTAGGCCAGAAGATGTACGAGACCCACAACGGCCTGAGCAAGGAGTATGAGGTGTCTTGCGAGGAACTGGACTACCTGAACGAGCTGGCCAAGGCCAACGGCGTGACCGGAAGCCGTATCATGGGTGGCGGATTCGGTGGCTGCACCATCAATCTGGTGAAAGACGAGATCTACGACTCGTTCATCGCCGACGCCAAGGCCAAGTTCAACGAGAAGTATGGCCATCTGCCCGCCGTCTACGATGTCATCATCAGCGAGGGAGCCCACAAGGTCTGCTGACTCCGACTAACATGTCCCGGCACAGGGAAGACCGCCCTGTAGCCGACAGAAAGTAATCAGGATGCCGCTTTTTCCGATGAAAAGGCGGCATTTTTGATGCCACACATGAAAATCATTGTTAAAAACAAGTCCATTAAGAAAAAAATAAGTATATTTACACCAAATTATGAACCAAAACAAACAAGTATTGATCATGCCAATGAAAAAATTAAGAAACCTTATGCTCGGCACAGGAATCGTGACTGTGCTGGCTACCGCCTGCTCGGGTAACGGAAACCTCACCATTTCTGGATTGGATCCTGCCAGATTTGATACCATCATCAACGAAAAACCTGTCAAACTCTATACCCTGGCCAACGACAACGGCATGGAGGTGTGCATCACCAACTTTGGCGGACGTGTGGTATCGCTCTGTGTCCCCGACAAGAACGGCAATCCCGTCGATGTCGTGCTCGGATTCGACAACATCGCCCAGTATGCAGACACCGTCCACAATGCCAGCGACTTCGGTGCCGCCATAGGCCGGTACGCCAACCGCATCAACAAGGGCGTCATCACCGTGGGAGGAGAGAAGATACAGCTGCCGCAAAACAACTTCGGCCACTGCCTGCACGGCGGCCCCTCGGGATGGCAATACCAGGTATATGATGCCGTACAGCCCAACGACACCACCCTGCAGCTCACCATGGTATCGCCCGACGGCGACAACCACTTCCCCGGCACCGTCACCGCAAAGGTCACCTATACGGTGAAGAGCAGCAACACCCTCGACATACGATACGAGGCCACCACTGACAAAGAGACCGTCATCAACATGACCAACCACTCTTACTTCAACCTCACGGGCGACATGAGCCAGGCAGGCACCAACATGGTCCTTTACATCAACGCCGACAACTTCACCCCCGCCGACTCCACCTTCATGACCACCGGCGAGATACGCGCCGTCTACGGCACCCCGCTCGACTTCACCAAGCGCCACGCCCTCTACGAGACCATCGCCGACTCCTCCTTTGACCAGATCAAGAACGCCCGTGGCTACGACCACAACTGGTGCCTGAACACCTACAAGGACGGCAAGGGCGACGACACCCGCGTGGCAGCCAGCCTCTACGCCCCCAACACCGGCATCTACCTCGAGATGTTCACCACCGAGCCGGGCGTGCAGGTGTACACGGGCAATTTCCTCGACGGCAAGATCAGGGGCAAGCACGGCATCGCCTATCCCAAGCAGGCCTCCGTGTGTCTGGAAAGCCAGAAGTACCCCGATTCGCCCAACAAGCAGAATTTCCCCTCGCCCTATCTCAGACCGGGCGAGCAATACACCAGCCACACCGCCTACCGCTTCACGGTGAGATAAGACACTATCCACGAAAGTACATCAACACATAACCATATATAATGAACGACAAGAAACTAATGGACAGGGCAGCCGACAACATCCGTATCCTGGCTGCCTCTATGGTCGAAAAGGCCAACTCCGGCCACCCGGGCGGCGCCATGGGCGGTGCCGACTTCATCAACGTGCTCTTCTCCGAATTCATGGTCTACGACCCCGAAGACCCCAGCTGGACAGGCAGAGACCGGTTCTATCTCGACCCCGGCCACATGTCGCCCATGCTCTATGCAGCACTGGCCCTGCAGGGCAAATTCACCATCGACGAGCTCAAGCAGTTCCGCCAGTGGGGCTCCCCCACCCCCGGACATCCAGAGCGCGACGTGCAGCGTGGCATCGAAAACACGTCCGGCCCCCTCGGACAGGGACACACCTTCGCCGCCGGCGCTGCCGTGGCCGAGAAGTTCCTCGAAGCCCGTCTGGGGCACACCATGATGCAGCACAAGATCTACGCCTACATCTCTGACGGCGGCATCGAGGAAGAGATCTCGCAGGGCACCGGCCGTCTGGCCGGCGTATTGGGGCTCAGCAACCTCATCATGTTCTACGACTCCAACGACATCCAGCTCTCCACCGAGTGCCATGTGGTGATGCAGGAAGACACCGCCGCCAAGTACAGGGCATGGGGATGGAACGTCATCTGCATCGACGGCAACGATGCCGACGCCATCCGTGAAGCCCTCACGGCAGCCTGCGCCGAGCAGGAGCGCCCCACCCTCATCATCGGCAAGACCATCATGGGCAAAGGCGCGCTCCGCGAAGACGGCAGCAGCTACGAGAACACCATCAAGACCCACGGCGCACCGCTCGGAGGCGAGGCATACCGCAACACCGTACGCCATCTGGGCGGCAACCCCGACGACCCGTTTGTCATCTTCGACGAGGTGAAGGCTCTCTACGAGGCCCGCCGCCAAGAGCTCAAGGCCATCGTGGCCGCGCGCAGGCAGGCAGAAGCCGAGTGGGCCGCCGCCCACCCCGACAAGGCCGCACAGATGCAGGAGTGGTTCTCCGGCAACGCACCCCGCGTAGACTGGAGCGCCTGCGTGCAGAAGCAGAACATCGCCACCCGCGCCGCCTCGGCCGCCTGTCTCGGCGTGCTGGCCGAGCAGGTGCCCAACATGGTATGCTCCTCGGCCGACCTCTCCAACTCCGACAAGACCGACGGATTCCTCAAGAAGACCCACGACATGGTGCGGGGCGACTTCTCCGGTGCCTTCTTCGAGGCCGGCGTGAGCGAGCTCACCATGGCCTGCATGTGCATCGGCATGTACCTGCACGGCGGCGTCATCCCCGCCTGCGCCACTTTCTTCGTGTTCTCCGACTACATGAAACCCGCCGTGCGCCTGGCAGCCCTCATGGAGGTGCCCATCAAGTTTATATGGACGCACGACGCCTTCCGCGTAGGCGAGGACGGCCCCACCCACGAGCCCGTGGAGCAGGAGGCCCAGATACGCCTCATGGAGAAGCTGAAAAACCACCACGGCCGCGATGCCGTGCGCGTGTTCAGGCCGGCAGACGCCGAAGAGGCCACCGTGTGCTGGGCCATGGCCATGGAGAATATGGACACCCCCACCGCCCTCATCTTCTCGCGCCAGGGCATCAACAACCTGCCCCAGGGCAACGACTACCAGCAGGCACGCCGCGGCGCCTACGTGGTGGCCGGCTCCGATGCCGACTTCGACGTCATCCTGCTGGCCAGCGGCTCCGAAGTATCCACCCTCCTTGCCGGAGCCTCACTGCTCCGCGCCGAGGGCATCAAGACGCGCATCGTGAGCGTGCCCTCCGAGGGGCTCTTCCGCCGCCAGAGCCGCGAGTACCAGGAGAGCGTGCTGCCCGCCGGAGCCAAGGTCTTCGGCCTCACAGCCGGACTCCCCGTCACCCTCGAGGGACTGGTGGGAGCCAACGGCAGGGTATTTGGCCTCAGCAGCTTCGGATTCTCCGCACCCTACAAGGTGCTCGACGAGCAACTGGGCTTCACGGCCGAGAACGTATATCACCAAGTAAAACAACTCTTAAACATCTGAAAACTATGGAAGTAAAGACCGTCGGACTGGCTTGCGACCACGCAGGCTACCCACTCAAGCAATTTGTGCTCGCCTATCTCGAGCAGCGAGGCTACCCCTGCAAGGACTATGGCACCTTCAGTGACCAGAGCGTAGACTATCCCGACTTTGCCCACGCCCTGGCAGAGGGCATCGAGAGCGGCGAGGTCTATCCCGGCATCGCCATCTGCGGCAGCGGCGAGGGCATGGCCATCACCCTCAACAAGCATCAGGGTGTAAGGGCCGGACTGGTATGGAGCAAGGACATCGCCTGCCTCATCCGCCAGCACAACGATGCCAACGTCATCGTGCTGCCCGGCCGCTTCATCGACAACAAGACGGCCGAAGCCATCCTGGACCAGTTCTTCACCGCCACCTTCGAGGGCGGACGGCACGAGCGCCGCGTCAGCAAGATACCCGTACAGGGATAGCCGCAGCCCCCCATAGGGGCTGTCCCCACACCACGGCAGAGCAGGGAGCCGTATCGCCACGATTCGTCACAGCGATACGGCTCCCCATTTTTTGGGGGGAGGGGGAGAGCGCACCACAGACGGAGGAGGGGCGTGTCGCTTTAGAAAAGCTAAAGATGGCGTTTACAGGAGCTAAATGCCATCTTTAGCCGTCTAAAGGTGGCATTTACGTATAGTAAACGCTACAAGCATTTGCATCTACCATTTTTACAGCCTTTCCTTCATTACCACTTGAACCCTCAATACAAAAGAATATTTGCGATAACTATAAAAAATACAGAAGAAAT
>JBJEAU010000052.1:0-14377 GCA_051869355.1 Prevotella sp.
TAAGCGCTTTGTCCTCAGCATTCTCTGGCAGTATAGTCACCAGCATTTCCTGGTTGGATCCGGCCACGATGGAAAGCCTGTTCAGCTCCAATTTCACCTTTTCTACATGAATCTGTGTGTCGGTGTCCTGAACATCTTCATCGTCCGAACATCCTGTTAGCAGCATCGCTCCCATTAGGAAGAAAAAAGCTACTTTCCCCATTTTAAGGGATGATAACATTTTGATTCTCTTCATAAACTTTAGTTAACTAATAATTTATAATATATATTATTTTCAGCCAGAACATTATTTGCTCATAGCTGCTATAACAACATCAAAGTTTAAAAAATGGGTCATTTTTCGGGGGGGGTATTAATGAATTTTAACAATAAAATGGTGTATCTTTGAGATGATAATGGAAATATGAATTGGAAAAGATACAAATTGTAACAAAGTGAAAGGACGTGTTTTATATAATATAATTAAGGTGCAATCAATAGCCCGTAGGGTTGTACCAAGTAGTAACCGCGGGCGTTGGCCCGCGGCCAGCACGCCCCCACCTCCCTATTGCCTGGAGGGCAATACATCCCCCGTGCCCAATGTACAGCCTTTCAGGCTACGAAGAGCTTGGATGCCGCTTGACCGAGGGCGTTGCCCCTCGGTTACTCAAGGTATAGCCCTCCGGGCTGATACCAGCGAACATGTGATGGGGGGCAGAATTATTTATGGAGTAGACGTGGCAGGAGCTCCCTCGCCCCGTGGGAGAGGGATGGGGTGAGGGCACCTACAGGCGCGTCCACAATCCAACGAGCCCCGAAGCGGGCGACATACTATGTGCTGGCCTTTTATGTCGTCCTTACAGGACTCATGACTGTGGAGGCTAACCGATACACAGGGCTCGCGCCCTGTGCTGTACTATGTCGCCCACTTCGGGGCTACGCTGCAGTTGGTCATAAAAGTGTTGCAGAACCACCAACACCGTTTTACCGTTTTACTTCTTTACCTTTTTACCTTTCAAAAGCCTCTTTACCGTTTTACCTTTTTACCTTTTCAACAGCCGTTTTACCGTTTTACCTTTAAAAGTTACGGTTCGCAGAGCACCTGACACACGTTGTCCTGAAAATCACGGGCATTGCGGCCATGCATCACACCCTGATTGATGATGGCGAAGCAGAGTTCATGGCCATTGGCCGCCGTACAATATCCGGCCAATGAATAGACACCTGTCACGCTTCCCGTCTTGGCCTTGACATTGCCCATCGTGAACGAGCCTTTCATACGTTTCTTCAGCGTGCCATCCATGCCCGCCTTGGGCAACGAGGGCAACAGATGCAGATAGATGTTGGGATGGTGGAAGGCATGGCGCAGGAGCCTTACCTCGAGTTCTGCTGATACATAGTTGTAGAGAGAGAGTCCCGATCCGTCGGCTATCTTGTACTGCGCACCTTTCAGCCCCACCTTGTCTATCAGCCTCCTGATCAGCGTGCGCGCCTGATCCGCTGTGGCCGGACGCTCCCCCGTCGAGGCCGCCAGATGGTAAAACATGGACTCGGCAAAGAGATTGTCGCTCTCCTTCATCATACGCATCAGCACCTGGTCTATCGTATGGAACCGAGTACAGATACAATAGGCGCTGTCGGGCTTGGTGGCCGTGGCGCTGAAAGCCTCTACCACAATGCCCGACTCGCGTAGATAGTTCTCAAAGCGTTCCATAAACTTATCCTGCCTGCCATAGGGAAGCGGTGTCAGGGGCGGATTGTCGTCGTCCCAGCACCATCCCTCACCCAGCAGGTCGAGGCTCTTCATGCTCTTGTCGGCATAGAGATGGCCACGCAGGGTGTCCACCCCCATCTTGCGCAGGCTCTCCACCAACGCCTTCATGTCGTCACTGTTGAACAGGGGATCCATGCCCCCCACACAGTAGACATCGCCCTCGAGCGTACCGTCTGCCACACGACCCGTGTAGCAGAGTTCGGTCTTAAACTGGTAGCTTCCTCCCAGCCTGTCGATGGCGGCTATCGCCGTGACGAGCTTCATGGTCGAAGCCGGACGCAGCATCTGCCGCTCTCCATATCGGTAGAGGACAGAGTCGGCCGTCAGGTCATAGACCATCAGTCCCACCTGAGAGGTCTCAAACATGGGACCCCTGAGCAGACTGTCTATCTGTATCTGCACACGCTGGGGCCACGTCATAGCCACCACTTTGGCAGTATCTTCCCCGACAGCATCGGGCGAAGTATCCTGCAAAGTCTGTGCCGACACCATTGCCGGCACTATGAGTATCAGCCACCCCATCAGGCGGCGTATGGATTGTAGAGTCTTCATCATTACAATATGCAAAATTACGCAAAATCTGTGTAACAGACGAATAAAAGCCCAAGAAATGGGATGCTGCTCCCATGCTCCTACCTGCAAACAACAATGAGAAAGAAGAGGAATTGCGAAAAAAATCCTTTTTTCGCTTTGCATTGTCTTCGACTTGCACTAACTCTTCATAACTTAGGCGGCGCCTCAACAATACAAATTGCGAAAAAAAATCCTTTTTTCGCTTTGCATTGTCTTCGACTTGCACTAACTTTGCACCGACAAAAGAAATTGGTATGGTTTACAAGTACGATTTCCTCATCATCGGCGCAGGTGTGGCCGGGATGAGCTACGCGCTCAAAGTGGCCAGAGCGCATAAAGGTAAGGTGTGCATCATCTGCAAGACTTCGCTCGACGAAGCCAATACGGCGTTTGCACAGGGTGGAGTGGCCTCGGTCACCAATCTGCTGAAAGACGATTTTGGCAAACATATCGAGGACACAATGGTAGCCGGCGACATGATCAGCGACCGCAAGGCCGTGGAACAGGTGGTGACGATGGCACCAGACCAAATCAGGGAACTGGTAAGCTGGGGAGTGAACTTCGACAGGGACGGCGAGGGCAACTTCGACCTGCACCGCGAGGGCGGCCACTCCGAATTCCGCATCCTGCACCATGCCGACGACACCGGCGCAGAGATTCAACGGGGACTGATGGAGGCCGTGCGCCAATGCCCCGACATCAACATCAAGGAGCACCACTTTGCCGTGGAGATCATCACGCAACACCATCTCGGGGCACGGGTCACCCGCCGTACACCTTATATATATTGTTATGGGGCGTATGTGCTCAACCCTGAAACCCAAAAGGTGGACACCTATCTGAGCCGCGTCACGGTGATGTGCACCGGAGGATGCGGAGCCGTGTACCAGACGACCACCAACCCCGTAATCGCCACTGGCGACGGAGAGGCGATGGTGTACCGTGCCAAGGGCACCGTGCAGGATATGGAGTTTGTACAGTTTCACCCCACGGCGCTCTACCATCCGGGCGAGACGCATCCCGCCTATCTCATCACCGAGGCCATGCGGGGCTACGGCGGCATCCTGCGCCTGCCCACAGGCGAGAGTTTCATGGAGAAATACGACCCACGGCTCTCCTTGGCACCGCGCGACATCGTGGCACGCGCTATCGACAAAGAGATGAAGATACACGGTCTGGACCATGTGTGTCTGGACGTTACCCACAAGGATCCGGAGGAGACACGCCACCACTTCCCCAATATCTATGCCAAGTGTCTCTCGATAGGCATCGATATCACCCGCGATTTCATTCCCGTACGCCCCGCGGCCCACTACATGTGCGGCGGCATCAAGGTAGACCTCAACGGACAGTCGAGCATCGAGCGCCTCTACGCCATCGGCGAATGTGCCTGCACAGGACTGCACGGCGGCAACCGTCTGGCGAGCAACTCGCTCATCGAGGCCGTGGTCTATGCGGAGACGGCGGCTCGCCATAGTCTGGAGCATGTAGATGAATACGACTTCAACGAGGGTGTGCCTAAGTGGAACGATGAGGGCACACTCACCAATGAGGAGAAGGTGCTCATCACCCAAAGTGTGAAAGAGGTGGGCGAAATCATGAGCAACTATGTGGGAATCGTACGCAGCGACTTGCGGTTGAAGCGTGCCTGGGACCGCTTGGACCTGATCTATGAGGAGACAGAAAACCTCTTCAAACGTGTGAAGGTAAGCAAGGAACTGTGCGAACTGCGCAACATGATCAATACAGGTTACCTCATCACGCGCATGGCCATCGAACGCAAAGAGAGCCGAGGCCTACATTACACCATCGATTATCCCGTACATGCGTACGACAAGGAATAATTCATAATTAAGAATTCATAATTCACAATTCACTTCGGTAATTCATAATTAAGAATTCATAATTCACAAGGAATAATTCACAATCAGAATTCGCCGACCCTCGTTTCGTAACAGAGAAACAAAGGTCGGCGAAATCAATTATGAATTGTGAATTATGAATTATGAATTAACAAAGTGAATTATGAATTAACAAAGTGAATTGTCAAAGGTCTTTGATTGCCAACCGCAACATCTGGCGGTGAAAGTCTTCGGCGCACGACTTCTTCCATTTCATCAGGATATTGCTGCAAAGCTCGCGATCATCGGGGGTGAGCAGCTTGCCATGCTCCCGGCACAACTTGAGTACACGCCCCACGACGGCTGTCTTCAACGTACGCTGCTGGTTAGGCCGCATGTCTGTGGGCGGGTTAAAGTAGGTGGTATGGAGGGTGTTGAGCTGTACCACAAAGTCGGCGCTCGTCTTCAGCGTCATATTGCTGATGGCACCTACAGCGCCGATACTGTCTATCTCGACGGTCTTCCCGTTGCGTACCACTCTCACCTTGCCATCGCTGGAGATGGTGGTGACGGTGCCCGTTGTCGTCACACCATCCAACGACCCGGACAACGAGTGCAACGACGAGAGACCCGGGATGCCATAATCCCTAACCGATGCACGCTTGGCAGGATCCTTGCCGTAGATTTTGTAGGCGCTGCCCGCTATCTGCTCCTTGGTCTCGTACCACACCAGCGCATAGGCGTAACGCATGGTCGAGTCGGTACGGCTGCGCATGAGCAGCACATTGTAGTTGCGGTCCTTATGGGTACCAAACTGTATCTTGCTGATATTGTCCTTGCCATAGGCAATGGTCTTGGTATCGGCACTGTTGGTGCCAGCCCGCTTCACTAACGACCCATAGCCCACCACACTGTTGTGCGAGAGGGCGCGGTCCAGTTCTTCCACCGTCTTCAACTTGCCCTTTGGGGCTGCAAACTCATACTTCTTGTAATAACTTCCACCTGAGTAACTCTCGGTGGCCGAGGCTGTGACATAGCCGCCATCGGCCAGCCAACCTACAAACGTGTCGAATGCCTGCTCCATGTCGGGTACCGACTTCTGTGCCGCTGCCATGAGCGGTACGATGGCCATCATGGCTCCCATCATCCATCGTCTTGCTGTCTTCATCTTATACTATATTTTATGGTTTTCCTTATTCATTTCATTCGCACACGGTCTCTTCCATCTCCTCCTCTGCGATGGCCACCACCCACAGGTCGTGCAGCCAACAGTCTATGGCCAGGCTGTCGAGCATCCGCTCATGCGCCTGCCCAACCTGCTCGACCATGAGTTCGGCCGCGACGGCAGTCTGCCACAGCATGGTATCTACCGAAGCCTCAGCCAGATACACGGGAGGCGGAGCCGGAAGACTGCGATGCCTCCGAAGCCGACGTTTCCGCGACTGCTCCCTTTGCTTGATGGGCTGCATCGTGCTGCGCTCTCTGCTGCCCATGCTGTCTGCCGGTGCCGCTGCGCTGTCTGTGGGCTGTACCGTCGATACAGGCACCTCGGCCAGTTGCATATCGGCCTCACTACCGCCGCCCCTACCCCACGATCCCCACAGCCACACAGCCACAGTCACACAGGCTGCCACACAGGCCGCTGCCATGCCAAGCCTACGACCACGCCTCTGCCGGGTTACAGGCAGAGACGGAGAGAGAAGGTCGCAGGGCATTCCGGCCTCGAAGAGGGCAAACATCTGCTGATAGTCGCGCAGGTCTTCGGGCAGCGACTTGCCCTGCCTCATCCATGCGGCTATCTCCCGCTCTTCCTCGAGAGAGGTTTCTCCGGCCATAAAGCGCAGAAGGAGTAGCCGGATATGCTGTTCGTCGGGTTGTATCATCATATTGTTCTGGTTGAGGGGTGGTTATACATGGTTGCGGTTGCGCCGCCTGATGGCTTCCAGCAACTGTTGTCGGGCGCGTGAGAGCAGCGTGGCCACCGAGTGGGGTGTGGTGCCGAGGATGGCGGCTATCTCGGCATGGCTCTTCTGCTCCACTTGGCGCAACCGCAGCACCTGGTACTGCATGGAGGGGAGGCTGGCCAGACGGCGATGGAGCCACTCCTCGTTGTCGGCTTGCTCCAGACAGGCATCGGGCGCGGCACTACGGTCATCGGCCACAGCCTGCCCGCTGTCTATCGGCACCGTGCGACAGCGTCGCCAGCCATCGGCACACCGCTGCCAAGCCATCTTGGCCACCAGCGCCTCGGCATGCTGCGGTGTCTGCACAGCCTCGCGGAGGGTCCATAGCCTCAACAGTGCGTCTTGCGCTATATCTTCGGCCTCGTCGGATGCCACCCATCGGCTGGCTACGGCTATGGCCTTGCTGCGCAATGCCGGGGCTTGGGCTATGAATGTAGATTCGGTCATCGCTGTAGTGGGTTGCGTCTGTACAGTATACGGAAAAAACGGGGAAATGTCAACGCCTTTAACCTCGTTTAACTCATTTACTGCTGTTGGTTGCCTCGTTTGTAGACCGTACGGCATCATGACGGTGGAGAAAAACCGTCTCCACACTGCCCTACCCTATCGGGTAAGACTGAACTTGAGGCTGAGGCCAAAATCGTGGGTGGTGGTGGGATAGCTGCTGCTGGTGAGCAGAGGCGTATTGGTCTGGCTGTCGTAGTAGAAACTCATGGTGAGGAGGCGCGAGAGGGTGTAGTCGGCCATAAAACTGAGCTTGAACGCGGTGTTGCCGCTGCTGGCATAACTGCTCACCGTGGCGATGTCCCGACTGATGTTGGCCTGCTTGCGGTAACTGATGTCGAGGCGCAGGTTGAGGTCGTTGTTCAGGCCGCCCCGTGCGCTTTGGCTGCCGGTGGTCTGTGTTTTGGCATCCCTGGCGGTGGCGGCTCGGGTCTTCACCTTGCGCTTGGGCTGTGCGCCGAAGAGCCGGAAATTGTTAATGCGGTAACCCATGCCCAGCACCCAGTCGTGACTGGTGGCCTCGTTGATCTGTACGCTGGTCATGCTCAGATTGAGCACGCGCGTGGTGCGGTATTCGAGTTTGGTGGTGAGGTTGTTATGGAACGTCATATCCACACCGAGCAGTGGTGAGAAGGCTTCGTTGATGCTCACACTCGACACATTGTACATGCTGTTGGGCACAGGATTGCCCGTGGTGGCACCGGTCACGAATCCCAGTCCGTTCATAAACTCCATAAAGGTGCTGTAGGTGCTGTACGACCCCACGGCATAGACGCTGCGGTAGCTGTGGTTGATGTTGATACTCTTGAAGACCTCGCTGAACCACGGCAACTTGGCCAGTCCGCTATAGCGCAGTGTCCAGTTGGGGAGGAGACGGGCGAGCGAGGGGAAGATGCTGAGCGAGTGGCCGCCCATGCTGGTATAGGCGGAGAGGAAGGCCGGCACCATGACATCGGCGCTGTACTTGCCCACCGCACCATTGGCGGGGTCGAAGGGTTTGCCGGCCAGCGGGGTGCCGGCGGGATAGGTAGCACCCGCATACTGAGCCTCCACACGGTCGCGGAAGGCATCGAGCGACTGGCAGAACTTCTCGAACGAGGCCGAATGGTAGCCGTTCTCGGCGTTGCCGATTCCCTCGAACGCGCTCTTGAGCGAGAGTGTGGTCATGGTAAAGGTACCGCTCTGCGTGGTGGGGGTGCCGGTGTACATATACTGTATGCTCTTCGACTTGTTTTCGGTCCTCGATGCGGTGAGGTCTATCTTCAGGTTGCGCACAGGCTCGAGCGTCATCTTGAGCTGCAAGTCTGTGGCCTGATTGGTGGAGGCGGGCGTGGCCACCGAGTCATTCATGAGCAGCCAGTCGTTGCGTTTGGCCTTGTCAATGTAGCTGTCGCCTATCATGCCGAAGGCGAAGTCGAGTCCCGGAGAGAGCAGTCCGTTGCCCCTGGTCTGGCCGAAAGCGTCGCCGATGGTGGGCATGAAGCCCGGTAGCGAGAGCGAGTACTGGTTGCGGTAGCTCACACTCACATTGCGTACCATCATCAGCACGCGGGCAGCGGCCTGCGCGGTCTTATACCAGCCCTTGTTGTCGAGCGGTTCCATAGGAGTGACGGTGACCTTGAGTTTCACCGCCGAGTCCACATGGTTGGTGATGCGTATCTGGTTGTCGTTCACCTTGCGGTACTTGAGTTTGAACTCCTTGCCGTCCTTGGTCTTGGCCACCACGGTGAGACGCTTGGTACGCTTGCCGTGGTTCAGATCCACGGTGGTGTCGGGGCGCAGCGTAATCTCACGCTCATAGCTGCGCTGGTTTTTGGGCAACTGCTTCTTCTGCGTCTCGGCAGCGGCGTCGCGCCTGTCGGCAGAAGCCTTGCTGCTGTCGGCCTTGGTGCGGGCGGTGGCTCGCCGTTGGGCGCGGTTGGCCTGCTGGCGCTTGAGTTCGGCTTGGCTCTTCTCCTTCCGGAATCGGTCGTTGGTCTTCTTCAGGAACGGGATATGATTGTAGAGCCGCTCCATGTTGAAGGTGCCGTTGACATTGAGGCTTCGGTTGCTGATGACCGTATTGCCGAGCGAGGTGCCATCGTCGAGATTGGTACCTCGCACCCAGTTGTAGGTGGCGTTGTAAGTGGCATTGGTGCTGACCCAGTCGAAGATGGGGATGAGGTTGAGGGGCACCTGGTAGGAGAGGTTGAACGACTGGTTGTAGTCGAGCGGCGTGCCAAAGTGCCGGAGGCTGGTCTTCACCGAGTCTTTCCATGCGCTGTAGGCATCGGGGTAGCGCTCCTTGTTGACCGGAGCATAGGGCTCCTCGATCTCTGCGTGGGTGGCACTCTGGAAATTCATGTGCAGGTTGCGCGTCAGGTCCCAGCGTAGCGTGAAGTCGCGGTTCCACAAGAACTGCGAACTGAACGTGAGCGGCAACTGGCCGCTCTCCATGCTCTCCATGTCACGCTCCTGCAGCTCGTAGTAGCTGCGGGTGAGCTCACTGTTGAAACCCAGATTCTGCGGCAGCCAGTTGAGGCCGAACTTCTTGAGGATGTCGAGCCACTTCGACTTGTCCTTGATTTTCTTAAACGGTTCCCAAGCCTTGAACACAGGCGTCCAGTTGTAGCTCATGGCACCACGCCAGTTGTCTTCCTTCTCATAGACAGTGGTCTCTCCGCTCGTGTAGCGGTGCGAATGGCTGTAGGAGAAGGAGAAGTTGGCCGGGTCGTAAGGCATGGGGTGGCGCTTGGTCTGTATGCCCACGCGCACATTGGACAGCGAGAAGTTGGTATTGGTGGTCCGCGTCACGGCGATGCGCTCGATGGAGTCGCGCTCCTGCGTGTTGGCCGCCGACTCCAGGGCATCATCGAGCCGCATGTCGGTGTCCAAGGGATTGTACTTGGGGCGACTCTCCTCCTTGGTGACCGAGTAGTAGAGCGGGGCGGTGACCTTGGCCTTGTCGGGGAAGAACTTGCCAAGCTCCAGACTGGTGGTAACACTGTAATTCTTGTAATCGTCGGTGGAGCGCTGGTCCACGCGGTCTTCCAGTCCACCGAATCCCTCGGAGATATAGCGTCCCTGCACATTCACAGTGCCGAAATCGGAGAGCTGGACATTGAGATTGCCCTGCGCAGCCCAGCCTCCCTCGCTGTTGTACTCCTTGAGACGGAGCTCGTTGACCCAGATTTCGGCCGACTTGACCTCGCCAGCCTTGTTGCGCACACCGATCATCATGGTCTTCACCTCGCCCAGCGTGGGGTTACCCATGATGCTCACGCGGTTGTTGGGATGGTCGGCATCGTAGAACGAGTATTCGCGATTGTACGAGGCGGCTCCCGAAGCCTTGGCGATGTTGCGCTCCTTCTTGAGCTTGGTAAACAGGTCGAGCGACACGTCGAGCATGTTGTCTTGCGGCCACACCCGCTCACAGTCGGCACGCGAATACTTGTCGTACTTGCCCTCGGGGGTGAGCACCAAGGGTATCTCGTACTCGTAGTAATTGGTCTTGTAGTCGCTTCCCAAGCGTATGAAGACGGCCATCTGGTGGTCTGTAAGGTGGGAGGTGTTGGTCTCCAGCGCGTTGGCGTGTACAAACATCTGCAGGCGCTTGTACTGACGCAGGTCGAGGGTGGTGTTCTTGTAGACAGCCTTCGACTCGTTGGTGCCCAAATCGGTGGCCACCATGCTGAGCGCCTGCTCGTTGGCCTCCACAAGCTGGGGCTGACTGGGGTCTTGGGCGCGCTGGATGCCGGGCGGCAGCACGTAGTTGACGGGTGTCTTGTCGTTGTTTTCCTCGATATTGATGGCGCTCACCGTCAGTTTGCCCGATGTCGCGGCCGTGGGACTGAGCTGCTGGTCGTACATGCGCCACTCGCCCTTGACCAGGTCCAGGCTACCGAAGCGCAAGACGATGGGACGGGAAAAGCCCTTGAGATACATACGCATGAAGCGCACGCTGGTAAAATCGGAGATGGCACCCACCCGCTGCTCGTAATCGTCGAGGGGGATGCGGAACTGGTACCATGTCACACGCTCGCTGGTGCCATTGCGCAGCGGGGCGAGGGCCTCGCGCTTGTCCACGATATAGTTGTGCCCTACCACCATGTCCTGCGGACGGATGGAGATACGGTACTGGAAATATTTCTCGTACTCGTTGAGGGTGTAATCCTGGTTGATATCCTCCACGTCAGGTGTCGTCTTATAGGAGGTATCGTAACTTTCGCGCCGGCTATCTGAGTCGGGCGAGTTGCCCTGCGGATTGTTGATATACTTGTAGCGCCGCAAGATGGAGGCCTGCATCTGGTCGTAGTCCGAGCCCCGGAAGTAGTGGTAGTTGTCGTTGGCGGGGTCGTTCATGATAGAGTCGAAGACGGCGGCGCTCACCTTGCCCTGTATCTGCTGCAAGAAACTCTGGTAAGCCTCAAAGGTGCGCTCCTCCTCGTCGGTAAGACCATTGAATCCCACATCCTGCAAGGCCCTGCTGCCGGCGGTGGTGGCAAAGGCGTAGGTGACCGATGCCTGCGTGGGCACCTTGCCCCACTGGGTGGTGATGTAACTCTGCGAACCGTCTACGGGCATGCCGCTCTCATAAAATTTCTTGCCGTCGCGCAGCACGTCTTCGCTCACCTCGCCGAGGTTGATGTAAAAGTCGCCGCCATACTCGTGGCCGTCGGGCTGCTGATTGGTGTAGATGAAGGGGTCGAGGAGCCAGAACTCTACATACTCGATATTGGCAGACTCGAAATCGTTGGTGTTGAGCTTGCGCATCATGCCTCCCCATCGGCGTGAGGGCTGGATGAGCGTGCCATCGTGGTTGAGGTCGGGGCAGAAATTGTAAGGGCCGCGCTCGGAGGGGTAGTAAGCCAAATTGAGAATAGGAAGCGTGGAGATGGCGCCATTGTAGCTGCTCTGGTCGCGGTTGGGATAAAGCTCGCTCACCAGCACCTCGCGCACATAGTGGTTGGACAACTGCTCCAAGTCGCTCTTGATATGCGCCGGAGTAAGCGAACTACTCCTGCGGGTGAAGAGCGGATCGATATGGTACCACGCCAGCAGCGCGCGGTCGAATCCGCTCGCCAACGTGGTCTTGTCGTTGTAGTTGGGGATGGTGGAGGGCACGCTGGAGATGATCCACGAGGTGGGGGTAGACACGTCTATCTTGGTGGAGGAGTTCTCGAAATCGTCCAGATACGAGGCATTGTCCTGCGTGCCGTGGCTCTGGCCGGCGATGAGCTGGGCAAACTCGGCATTGAAGGATATCTGCGAGGGCTGCGTGACATGCAGGAAAGGTATCTTGTCGAGCATATTGGTGAGCCACTGGCTCTCCTGCTTCCAGTTAAGGTTCACACCCCAGAGCGTATTGTTGAGCGGCTCGGCTCCCATGTTGACCTTGGTGGTGAGAGCCTGCTCCGTGAGATGCTGCAAGGTACCGCTCATCTGGAAGTTCTTGGTAAACGCATACTCCCAATTGACACCAAACATGGTCTTGCGCTGCTGCCCATAGTCCGAAAGGCTCTCCGTAGACACATTGATGGCCGTCCCTGCATCGATGATGCTCTGGTTGAGAATGGTCACCTCGCCGGCGCTGTAGTCCACGGTATAGTCGGAACCCTCGGTGAGCGTCACGCCGCCGGCTGTCACCACCACCGAGCCCTGGGGCACGTTGTAGGTGCCCAACGAGATGACGTTGGCCGCGCTGCCACGAAACTGTCCCACGAGCATATACTTGTCTTTCTCTGCTATCTGCTTGGCCACGGTCTTGGTAGAATCGTACAGTTCGGTGAACGCATAGCGCGCTGCCTTGTCGGCAGGCACTCCCTTGGCCGTGAGATAGGAGTAGAGGTAGGAGCCAAAGGGTTCCGCACACGGGAAAAAGACACGGCCGCCGGATACCGTGTAGCCGTCTACATAGTCGAAATAGCCGTTGGGATTGGGCTTGTTGTTATTGTCCAAACGGTCGGCACCGAGCACGCGGATGATGGGCATGTCCTTGACTTGGGTCTCGGGGATATAATTGAGGTACACACCGGCCGTATCGCTCTGGAATTTGACATCGAGACGGAATTTCTCTTTCTCCACCGAGGAGCCCAAGGCGTAGACATTCTTCATCATCAGCCGCCAGTTACCCTGGGTGGGATTGTTGCTGGTGTTCTTGAGCGACTTCACAAAGAGGGCCTTGCCCACATCGGTGACATCCGAAGCAAACTCGCCCACCTGATAGGTCACGCCTCCATAGGTGTATTCGTAAGCCACAGCCAGCACCTGGTCGGTCTGCAGCGTGGTCTTGAGCGACACATAGCCGAGTGCCGTGTTGACGGTGTACTCAGAACTGCCCAGCAGACGGGCGCTCTCGAGTTTCTCGTAGTCGCTGCCGCCTACCAGTCCGGCTCCCTCGAGCACCGACGAGGTCTCGTCGATATTGCGTGCCGAGGCATAGGTGCCCACGATGGTCTGGTACTCAGTGTTGGCCGCATTGCAGGGGACAGGTTGCCCGGTGACGGCCCACATCGGATTGGCCACCTGCTGGTTCTCTCCCAAATCGGTCAAGGCCACAATGTTGCGGGTGTTAGTGGTAGTACCCGACTTGTTGGTCACCCAAATCTCCACCCTGTTGATCTTGATGCCCGTGGTGAGGTTGGGCAACGTCTTCATGCCGGCATCGTAGCGGCCACGGAAATGGTGGGAGAGGAAGAAGTGCATATTTTCCTCGTAGTTGGCCACATCGATCTCGAACGGGGTGAGCTGCACGCCGCCCTTGGACGAGACGCTGGAGGTGGAGGTCTTCTTCTGCGAGGCCACCGTCTGCAGTTTGAGTTTGCCAAACTGCATGTCGGTACGGATGCCGAAGAGTGAACTGGCACCCTTGACGAGGGAAGAATTGGAGGGAAACGAGGTGTTGCCGGCCTCAACGAGTTTGATGATTTCGTCTTCCTTGCCCTCGTACTTGAGTTTCAGATTCTGGGTATCGAAGTCGAAAGTGGCATCGGTGTTGTAGTTGAGGTTCATGTTGACCTTGTCGCCCACCTTGCCGTTGACATTGAGATTGATTTTCTCGTCAAAGTCGATGGTCGTGGTCTTGCGGTTGCGGATGGGCAGACTGGGGTTGTCGATATTCTTGAGGGTGGCGCCAAACTTGAGTTCTGCGCTACCCTGCGTCTTGATACGCACGCCACCGGGGCCGAAAATCTTCTCAGCTGGCCCCAAGTCGAAGTGCATATCGGTGAAATCGAATTTCTCCTTGCCCTTGGCTTGGTACACTTCATCGTTCTTGGCCCTGAAAAAGCGGTCGCGCTCCAGTTTCTCGCTCCACTTGAGATACTCATCGGGCATCATGACGATAGGCGTGGCCAGCCACATGTTGCCCAAGCGGGTGCCGATGACATACTGATGGGTGGTGTCGTTGTAGGCCACCTCCTGCTTCAGGTTGTCAGGGCGGCGCAAGTCGGCGGCAAGCTGGCGCAGGTCGGCCTGCGTGACGGCTGTGGTGCGCTGGATGCGCCAGCGTGTATGCAGCAGCGAGTCGGGTATCGAGTCTTCCTCCACCAGGATGGGTTGCGCCTTCACCTCCGGCCGCTTCACCGTGTCGCCCGTCTGCACCCGTTGCGGTGCCGTCTTCCGCTTCTGCGGCACCTGCCGCGCCTGCTGCCATGCGGGCATAGCCATCGCCATGCCCACAGCCCAAGCCATGAGCACAACCAACAACCTACTATGATGCCGTGTATCCAATGATTATCTCAGTGACAGCCAAATTATGAATT
>JBJEAU010000053.1:0-2785 GCA_051869355.1 Prevotella sp.
ACCTTGGTGTGTCCGAAAGCAGGCTGCCCATAACAAGCAGGAAAAACACATAGGAAAAACATGGGAAAAAGCCCGGAAGGCTATACGATGAGTAACCGAGGGCGAAGCCCCCGGTATGCGTGCAGGGTGTGGTGCTTCAGCCTGGAGGGCTGTACATCTGGCACAAAAGAGGTATTGCCTTCCAGGCAAATCGCCATTATATGCGTTTATACCGGAGGCGTTGCCACCGGTTACTGTCAGTATAGCCCTCCGGGCTGAGGGCACATCAGAAGTAGCGAGCCCCAAAGGGGCGGCATACCACAGCACAGGGTGCAAACCCTGTGTGTGACAGGAACCTAAAGCACCCGCGAGTCCTGTAAGGACGACATAAAAAGACAGCAAGGTTTTATGTCGTCCTTACAGGACTCGAAGAATGTATATCCCATTGATTCACAGGGTTTACACCCTGTGCTGTAGTATGCCGCCCCTTTGGGGCTTGATAGATAACTCTCAGATTGTCACACAGCCACCGCACGAGACCGTTGGCACGGCCTCATCGAAGTCTCTCTCTTCAAAATTTCACCGGTGTCAGACTGATGGCGCTGACCTCGTTGGGAGTTCCGCCTTCTGGCATGGTGAGTTTCAGCGTATGCATGCCTGCCGACTTGATTTCGAGCCATCCGATGGGGCGCGGAGTGAAGAGCGACGACACACCCTGCTGGTTCTGCACCGCACAGCCCTCATCGGTCTCTACTTTCCACACAGCCCTGCCGTTACCCCGTGCCGTCAGGTCTATCTGATACACGCCGGGAGTCTTCACTTTCACCGTCCATGTCACACTGCCGCCACGATGGAGATTGCCCACACAGTAGGCATGCTTCCACTCGCCAAATTTCTCCATCCAACTGCTCTTCGAGCACTGGCATCCCTGCACGTTGGCGAATTTGACCGACAGCCTGTCCACACCCCTCTCGGGGTCAATGGCCAACGTACCGTCCACCTCAGGTGTCTCGGTACCCAAGGTCAGTTCGATGACAGAGGCCAAGGATTCCGGACACGACACAGGAACGTCCAGCACCGTCCACTGGCCGTCCTGACTGAAACGGAGGCGGCGAGCTTTGGCCTGCCCCAACAGTGCGGCCGAACGGATGGCCGACTGCAATCCCGGCACATAGAGTTTGCCAGCCGAAGGCCAATCGAATACCACCAAGTATAGTTTGTTGCCTTGTCTGACCACATCTCCCCACGGCAGCGCATGCTTCCACGGCGACGGGGCAGCGCCATAGACCACTTGCGGATAGCGCTGGATCCACTGTCCCGATGCTTGCAGCGCACGCACTACCATCTCCGGCACATTGCCCTTGCCATCGGGGCCTATGTTGAGCATATAGGTACCTCCACGTGCCACGGTGCAGACCACATTCTTGACGATCTGCTTGGGTGTCTTCCAGTTGTGGTCATACCACGCATACCCCCAACTGTCGTTGGTCACATCCACGCTCTCCCACAACCCATCCACATTCTCTAACGGCACTTCCATGTCGCCCAGCGTCTGGTAATCGCCCAGATTGTAGCCCACACGCCCCGAAACCAAGGCGTGGGGCTGATTTCTGTGCACCACATCCACCAACTCCTTGGCATATTTCGGCGGCATATTGCCTGGGGTGTCAAACCAAATCAGTTCCATATCGCCGTAGTTACGGGTGATTTCCTCCACTTGGGGCAGGCACTTGCTGTAGAAATAGTCGTCAAAAGTCTTCTTGTTGCCCGCCGCATCCACTTTAGGACCGCCCGAACCGCCCGGCGTGGTCCAGTCTTGGTTATGCGAATAGTAAAAACCGAAGCCCAAACCCAACTCTTTGCAAGCCACAGCCAGTTCTTTCATGGGATCGCGGGCGAAAGGCGTGGCATCTACGATATTAAACTTGTTGCACGCCGAATGGTACATGGCAAACCCATCGTGGTGCTTGCTCGTTATGACGATATACTTCATGCCGGCATCCTTGGCGAGTTGGGCAATCTTCTTCGCATCAAAGTCTGTGGGATTAAAATCACGCGCCACGGCCTTATATTCGTCCCTGTCGGCACCGGCCATGCCGTCATTCATCATCCATTCGCCGACACCGTAGTAGGTACGTCCGTTCCACACGTTGCCCAAGTGAGAGAAAAGTCCCCAATGGATAAACATGGCATAGTTGCCCCACTCGAAGAGGTGCCCACGCGCACTTCCCTCACTACTTGTTTTCACCTTATGGGATTTTCCCCACATCTCGTCCATCGTTTGTTGGGCCTGCATGGGCAATGCCAACAGACTCAAGAGCAATACGGTTCCCAATCGGGAGTTCATCCGTTTCATCATACTGGTCATGTAATGTTTATAGCTTTTGTTCATCAATGTCTCCAAACAATCATGTGCAGCAACCGTGTGCCACCTACCTTCTACAAAGGTAGTGCAAACCGATCGCAATAGAGCTTGCTCTGATTGCTGAGGTGCCGCCTATCTTATGCAAAGATAGTGCAATAAGTTGGCAACCAAAAGAAAATGACCATTTTTTTGCACGTCATTGATAGAATCTGTTCCCTTGGAAATATAGATTGGGCAAACATGGGAGCAGTTTTCCGGGCTTAATGTCTCACTTTCTAATTCTTATGGGGGGGGCGTCTCCACGCACGGATGCTCCCTGCGGACACACCGAGCTGTGTCCCTACAGGTTGGACAACTCAAACATGCGTGCAGGGACATACCTTGGCGTGTCCGAAAGCAGGCTGCCCATAACAAGCAGGAAAAACACATAGGACAAACATG
>JBJEAU010000054.1:0-12579 GCA_051869355.1 Prevotella sp.
TAACGGTTTTTATGCTCCATTGCACCCGGTTTGCACTACCTTTGTAGAAGGTAGGCGGCACCTCGGCCATTACGAGCAAGCTCGATGGCACTCGGTTTGCACTACCTTTGTAGAAAGTAGGTAAAACCCATGATATGAATCATCCCTTCTCTTCCACCGTCCTTGCATGGTACGCGCAAAACGGCAGACAGTTGCCATGGCGCGGCATCGGCGACCCCTATGCCGTATGGCTTTCGGAGATTATCCTGCAGCAGACACGCATCGCACAGGGTACCGACTATTACCTGCGCTTCATGGCCACATGGCCCACCGTAGAGCAGTTGGCCGCCGCCACGCAAGACGAGGTTTTACGGCTTTGGCAAGGTTTAGGCTATTATTCTCGTGCCCGACATCTGCACGAGGCAGCCCAAATCATCGCTGCCCGAGGATCGTTCCCCAACACCTACGATGAAATCCGCCGCCTGCCGGGCGTAGGCGACTACACGGCAGCGGCCATTGCCTCGATGGCGTTTGGACTGCCACACGCAGCGGTAGACGGCAATGTCTTCCGCGTGCTCTCCCGCCATTTCGGCATCACCACTCCCATCAACAGCACAGCTGGCAAACATGAGTTTCAGGCTTTAGCCAATGAGCTCTGTCCTCCCCACCAAGCCGGAACCTGGAACCAGGCCATGATGGACTTCGGGGCCATGCAATGCACCCCCACCTCGCCATGCTGCACCGCCTGCCCCCTGCAGGATACATGCGTTGCCCTGCACCAAGGCACCATCGGCAGCCTGCCCGTAAAACTGAAAAAAATCAAGCAGCGCACCCGCTATTTCACCTATTATTATATAAGGTGTGGCCATAAGACGGCTATCCGACAGCGAGGGGCCGGAGATATCTGGCAAGGATTATGGGAACCCGTGCTATGCGAGACCGACCATCCCACACCGGGTGCTGTAACGCTGAAGCATGTACTCACCCACCAGACCATCTTTGCCCACATGGTAGAGATGACTTTCCCCTGCACCGGGGAACCGATGCCGCAACCCGCCCAGCTATTGGGTATCGACACTCTACCCAACGACTATAGATGGATCCATGAGCAAGAGTTGGAGCAATATGCCGTCCCGCAGTTGGTGCAACACCTAATAAAGGTAAAAAGGTAAAGAGGTAAAAAGGTGTAGGGGCGCACGTTCGTGCGGCCGCCTCAACGGAAACAACGTCCACCAAACGTAAATGCCATGATTAGCGCGCTAAAGATGGCATTTAGGTGGGCCAAATGCCGCATTTAGCCCTGCGGTATGTCAAATGGGCGGACGCACGAACGTACGTCCCTACACCGTTTTACCTTTTTACCCTTTTACCTTTAGGAAATGGCGGACGCACGAACGTACGTCCCTACACCGTTTTACCATTTTACCTTTTTACCGTTTTACCTTTTAAAGGGCCTCTTTAAAACTTCCCCCTAACACGATATGCTTTCGGCCCCATACCCGTCTGCAACTTAAAATACTTACCGAAAGCCGATTGGGTGGTAAAGTTGAGCCGATAGGATATCTCCTGAATACTCATGTCGGTATTCTTGAGCATCATCTTGGCCTCTGTCACTACATACAGGTCTATCCACTCCGACATGGTGCGCCCTGTATACTCCTTGATGACCGCCGACAGATAGTTGGGCGTCACACACAGTCGCGAAGCATAATACTTGCCACTGCGCTCCTTGACATGATACACACTGAGCAGCGCCATAAACTTCTCAAACCATGCCCGCGCGCGTGTCGTGTCGCTGGTGACCTCAGCCATCATTCCCTTGCCATACACACGCATCAGCGATATGACGCTGTAAGACAGCGCGCGCACCAGTCCACGCAGCACGTCGATAGTCTCCGACCTCCTGAGTGCCATATTGTCCCTCATCAACGTGTAATAGGGAGCAAGCAGGCTGATTTCTGACAGGGGTACGGTTGCCACACAACTGCGATGGATGTCGAGATAGAGATCTGCCCACTGGCGGAAGTCCACATGCAGACTGTCCAAGAAATCCTTGGCCACCACCACGGCATAGGCTTCCATCTCCTTCACATTGTGTATCTGCACCATATCACCTGCCAACACCACACACACGCTGTGGGCCGTCATTTGGTAACGCTGCAGGTTCACGCTAAACTCCATTTCTCCTCCGAGACACACGACCAGCACCACCGCATCCATACGACAGGGATAGCGCAGCGCCTCCCACCGCTCCACATGGTCGGTGATAATCATTTCGTCACCATAACAAACTGCATGCTCCGAGAGCCTTTGCCGGAGTTGTCTCACCGAGATACTTTTATAATCCATCGTCATTATAGGGTATTTATCTAATCTTTATCCTCAGCATGGCACCACCAATCGAGCGCCATAGCGCTTGTTCTGAATGGCCGAGGTGCTGCCTATCTTCCACAAAAATAGTAAAAAACACCAACATTACACCACTTCCACTTGATTTTTAACGATAATTCCGCTATTATGACCACTTTATCCTTATTTTACCCCTTTTCTTGCAGCAGCTATTTGCCTAACTTTGCACGCTAAATTTATCACATAATGCAAGAATGAATAGACTATTTATCTTATCACTCTCACTGTTGCTGGCCGGCAGCATGCTGGCCAACGAGCCTAAGGGCACACTGACGCTCGACAGTTGTCGCGCACTGGCGCTGGCCAACAACAAAGCACTGCGTATGGCCGACACCAAACATCGGGCAGCACACTATGAGCGCAAAGCAGCATTCACCCATTTCATGCCACGCATATCGGCTACAGGCACCTACATGCACACCACGCGCGAACTATCGTTGCTCAGCGACCAGCAGAAAGAGAAACTTCAGGGATTGGGCACTACACTCGGTGCCGCCGTACCGTCGCTCAAGAGCATGGAGGGCACACTCAACGGCGTAGGCCAAACGCTGGTCGACGCCCTGCACACCGATACACGGGACATGGGTGCAGTGGGTGTCGTACTCACCCAACCGCTGTACATGGGAGGTAAGATTGCCGCCTACAACCGCATCAGCCGCTATGCCGAGCGGGTGGCCGGACGCCAGTATGACCAAGCACTGCAAGAAGTAATCGTAGAAGTAGACGAGGCTTACTGGCAGATTGTGTCGCTACAGACACGCAAGTCGCTGGCAGAGAGCTATCTCAAACTGGTACAGCAGTTGGATGGCGATGTCCAGAAGATGATAGAAGAGGGCATGGCCACCCAAGCCGACGGACTGAGTGTCAAAGTGAAAGTAAACGAGGCCGAGGTGGCCCTCATCCAAGTGACCAACGGGCTGTCGCTTACCCGTATGCTCCTGTGCCAGCTCTGTGGACTGGAAACCGACACCAATATCCAGTTGGCCGACGAGCACACCAACTCGGTACCCACCCCGGTGTCGACAGCCGAAGCCGATGTGCAGACAGCCTTCTCACACAGGCCCGAGTTGGACGCTCTGTCGCTTTCTACCTTAATCTACAAGGAGAAAATCAAGCTCACACGTGCCGCTTTCAGGCCATCGGTGGCACTTACCGGCAACTATATGGCCAGCAATCCATCGGTTTTCAACACCTTCGAGCGCAAGATGAAGGGCATGTGGGGTATCGGCGTGATGGTCAACGTGCCGCTTGTCACCTTTGGCGAGCGCTGTTATAAGCTAAAAGCAGCCCGTTACGAGGCCCAAACGGCGGCTTTGCGATGGGAAGAAACCCGGGAGAAGGTGGAACTGCAGGTTAACCAGTGCCGGCAAAAGGTGCAAGAAGCGGCAGAGCGGTTGCAGGCAGCACAGCGTAGTCGTGATGAAGCCGACGAGAATCTGCGCTATGCCCGGCTGGGATTGCAGGAAGGTGTCATCCCGCTCAGCAATGTACTGGAAGCACAGACGGCATGGCTGAAAGCCCATTCGGAACATGTTACGGCACAGATAGACCTGCGCCTCGCCAACTTATACCTGCTCCGGTCTACCGGAACACTGGGATTAGACAAACTATCAACAAGCCATCAACAAGATTAAGATATGAAAAAGAACAAGAATTTCACCATTGTACTCTCCGCAGCCTTAGTGCTGACGGGCACTATCCTCATTGTCATCATAGCCGGACTGTCCATTCCTGACCATCCCGACATCATCGAGGGTCAGGCCGAGACCACCGACTATCGTCTTTCGAGCAAAGTTCCTACCCGAGTGGTAGAGATAAGGGTCAAAGAAGGAGACCGGGTACACCGGGGCGATACGCTGGTGATACTCGAAGCTCCCGAACTGGATGCCAAACTGGCCCAGGCCCAGGCTGCCATGCACGCCGCAGAGGCCCAGGAACAGAAAGCACAAAACGGCACACGACAAGAGCAGGTGCAACAGGCTTACGAGATGTGGCAAAAGGCACTGGCCGGGGTGAGTGTGGCCGAGAAGACCTACCGCAGAGTGGAACGTCTGTTCAGCCAAGGGGTCATGGCTGAGCAGAAGAGAGACGAAGCCAAGGCACAGTACGAGGCAATGGTGGCCACCGAGAAGGCGGCACACTCCCAATACGACATGGCGGTAAACGGCGCACGGCGTGAAGACAAGGCTGCGGCCGCCGCCCAGGTGAGACGGGCACAGGGAAACGTGAGCGAAGTGTCTTCCTATATCGCCGAAACGGTGCTCACCGCCTCGGCCGATGGCATGGTAACCGAGATCTTTCCTGAACCCGGCGAACTGGTAGGTACGGGTGCGCCCATCATGAACATATCGTGTACGGACGATATATGGTTCACATTCAACATCCGCGAAGACCTCTTGCCGGGGCTGAAGGTAGGCACAGAGACAGAGGTGTGGCTGCCCGCCATCGACAAGACCATGAAGGTACGCATCACCAAAATGAAGGACGTGGGATCGTTTGCCGTGTGGAAAGCCACCAAGGCACTCGACGGTTTCGACCTGAAGACCTTTGAGGTAGAGGCGCGTCCTGTAACCCCGATAGCAGACGAAGGCATACGCAGCGGCATGTCTGCGGTGATGAGAAAGTAGCACCCTAACGGCACGAACGCTATGAAGCCATTCTGTAACCGGCTCAAAGCCATTTTCCGCCGCGAGATTCGCATCTTTGCGCACCGCCCGCTCTTCCTGTTCACCATGCTGGCACTACCCCTGTTCAGCATCGTATTTTTCACCACGCTGATGGCCGACGGGCTACCCAGCAAGTTGCCAGCCGGAATCGTAGATGAGGACGACACACACGTTACCCATATCGTGACCAGAATACTGGGTTCGTTGGAGGAGACCAACATCGTGGCCCGTTATCCCTCGTTTGCCGATGCCCGCCGTGCCATGCAGCGTGGCGAGATCTACGGCTTTTTCCATATCCGCAAGGGTCTGACCGAGGAAGCTATCGCCCAGCGCCAGCCCAAACTGTCTTTCTACACCAACGAGGCATACTATGTGCCCGGCACGCTGCTGATGAAAGACCTGCGCTATGTGAGTGAGCTGGCCGGACTGGCCCTCACGCGAGAAAACCTGTACGGACGCGGAGCCACCGAACGGCAGGCTATGGGTATATTGCAGGCGATCGTCATCGAGACCCACCCTCTCAACAATCCCTATCTGGACTATTCGGTGTATCTCAACAACATCCTACTGCCCGGCATCCTGCTGTTGCTTGTTATGCTCTCAACCACCTACACCATCGGTCTGGAGTGGAAACGGGGCACACAGCGCCAGCTGTATGCCATGAGCGGCTTCTCGTCTACCACAGCCCTCGTCGGAAAGTTGCTGCCACAGGCCTGCCTCTTCTCATTGATTGTCATCCTATACGACGTGGTGCTATACAGGTTCCTGATGTTCCCCTGCCTGTCGGGCATCGGCTCCATGATGGTGCTCGGCATCGTCTGTGTGCTGGCGGCCCAAGCCTTCGGCGTGTTCCTGTTTGGTGCCTTTATCGGAAAGATGCGACTCTCCATGTGCCTCTGCGCCCTCTGGGGCATCCTCTCGTTCTCATTGGCCGGATTCACTTATCCCGTCTCTGCCATGGATGAGCCTTTGCAGTGGTTGTCGTGGCTGTTTCCGCTCCGCCATTATTACCTCATCTATGTCAATCAGGCACTCAACGGGCACTCCATCTTATACGCGTGGCCATCGGTGGTGGCGCTGCTCCTTTTCCTGTTGCTGCCCTGCACCGTACTGGGACGCTATCGGGCCGCCTTCCTGAAATACAAATACCAACGATAGAAGTGAAACTATTATGAAACCAATAGTAAACATACTGCGGATATGGTACCACGAAATGGTGACCGTGATGCACGACAAGGGCATACTCATCTTTATCCTTTTCGTGCCACTGGCCTATCCCCTACTCTACTCTTACGTCTACACCAACGAGGTGGTGCGCGAAGTGCCGGTAGCCATCGTCGACGAGGCCCACAGCTCTCTGAGCCGCGAGTTTGTACGCCATATCGACGCATCGCCGGATGTACAAGTACATTCCCGCTGCCATAGCATGGCCGAAGCCGAAGAGCTCCTGGCCCGCCAACAGGTGTATGGAATCATGCGCATACCCTCGACCTTCGACAGCGATATCAACCGTGGAGAGCAGACCCACGTGGGGCTCTATTGCGACATGTGCTCCATGCTCTATTACAAGGCACTGATGCTTACAGCCACCAATGTATCACTGGAGATGAACAAGGATATCAAGGTGGAACGCCATCTGCCCGCCACCTCCGCCCGTCAGGAAGAGATAGCCCGCATGCCCATCGAGTATGACTATGTGGCGCTGTACAATCCGCAAAGCGGTTTTGCCGCTTTCCTTATCCCTCCGGTGCTGATGCTCATCATACAGCAGACCCTATTCTTGGGTATCGGCATGTCGGCGGGCGATACCCGCGAGCGCTGGAGCGGCAGTCTGATCCCGTGCCATCCGGCTTATGCCAACCCTCTGCACATCATTGCCGGCAAGACGCTCTTTTACATCTTGCTGTACATCGTCATGGGCATCTACATGTTTACCGTGGTCACACGCATCTTCACCTTGCCACAGTTGGGCGACTATACCACATTCTTGGCATTGCTCTTACCCTATCTGCTGGCGTGCATCTTTATAGCCATGACTCTGTCGGCGCTGGTGTACCGACGCGAAGACTGCATGCTCCTCTTTGTGCCCTTGTCGGTCCCGCTGCTCTTTCTGTCGGGCGTGTCTTGGCCAGGAGCCATCATGCCCCGTATATGGCAGTGTGTCTCATGGATATTTCCGTCTACGCCGGGCATCAATGCCTACGTGCGCATACAGGGAATGGGGGCTTCGCTGGCCGATGTAGCCACAGAGTACCGTGGTCTGTGGCTACAGGCAGGGTGCTACTTCCTCACCACTTACTTTCTCTACCGCCGACAGATGGTCAGGCGGCAGAGGAAGTAAGCATATAGCATCCATCACACGTCATTTTGACACGGAAACCGAATTTTCAGCCCATTTGTTTTGCTGTTTCTGCGGTTTTCCGTAACTTTGCACACGGAGAGCAAGGTGCTCTCTAAGGGGTGCTGGAGCCCGATTTGATTGGTTTCCGGCTGAGATTATACCCATTGAACCTGATACGGGTAATGCCGACGCAGGGATATACTTTCCCCCTTTATGTTTGTACTATTATAATTATTAAGGACAATGAAAAAGATTGTTTGCCTGGTGGCCGCATGCGTGGGCATGCTGGGCACCAAGGTTTTGGCAGCCGACTCGCTGAAAGTGGTGAGCCTGCAAGATGTAGTGGTGAAAGGCGTACGTGCGCAGCAGCATGCGCCGTTTGCCGTGGCCAACATCGGAAAACAGGAGTTGACAGGATTCTCCAAGACGGGACGGGAGCTCCCGTTCCTGTTTGCCAACACCCCCGGTGTGCTGGCATGGAGTGAAAATGGCGTGGGTACGGGTACCACCCATCTGCGCATCCGCGGTGCATCCGATAGCCGTATCAATGTGACGTTAGACGGAGTGGCGCTCAACTCGCCCGAAGACCAGTGTGTGTTCTGGGCCAACATGAACTCGTATGCCGCGCTTATGGGCTCTGCCCAGATACAACGGGGCATCGGCACCTCCACCAACGGCGATGGTGCCTTCGGAGGAACCATCTCGCTGGCGCTGGCGGCACCGGCCGTCAAGCCTTCCTTAGAAGTAAATCTGGGCTACGGCACTTACAACACCTACAACGTGGGACTCAGTTTTTCATCTGGCATGCTGGCCGACCACTGGGTGCTCAACGGCGCCTATCACGAGACGAAGACCGACGGCTATCTGCATGGCACAGGCGGACGGAGCGGTTCGTATCTGGGCGCGCTGACCTACTATGGTGACGACTTCACCATCAGTTATAAGAATCTGGGCAACTTTGAGAAGACAGGGCAGGCTTGGAACGGTGTCACTGCCGGCAATGACGACGCTTCGCTGCTCTCCGAGGGCATCCTCACTTACAAAGACATGTACAATCACGGGCTCGGACGCTATAACTCGCTGTACGAAGCCATCGTGTTCGACGAAGATGCGTGGGCATTCCCCACCGATGCCAACGGCAACTACATGACCACTCGCTACAAGATGAGAGACGGCAGCCTGTGGGACAAGACGACAGACAACTTTTACCAGAACCACAACATCCTGTCTGCGGTCTGGACACCCAATGTCCACTGGAGCCACAACGTAGCCCTGCATTATACTTACGGTTACGGCTACTACCTGGAGTTTCGACCCAACAACAAGTTTGCCAAGTTTGGTCTCACCTACCATGACAACGACGGCAGTCTGGTGAAGCGTTCCGATTTCGTACGCCGAAAAGGATTGACCCAGCATACGTATGGACTGGTGTACAATGCCAACTACAAGAATGAGCGATGGGATGTGCTGGGCGGCGTGAATCTGCAACAGTTCCGCGGCGGTCACTTCGGTTACCTCACCTATATTGCCAACGAGGGCGCCGATGCCCAATTCCGCGCCAACGGCGACTACATGTATTACGACTCGGATGCCCGTAAGGACGACTATTCTGCCTTTGTGAAAGCCACTTACCACATAGGCGAGATGTGGGATGTATTCGGTGATGTGCAGTATCGCCATGTAGGCTACACCACCGATGGTATCAACGACAAGTTCTATAGCGGCAACGAGGGCTACAACAACCAGAAGCTGGATATCAACGCCAACTACAATTTCGTCAACCCCAAAGCAGGACTGAGCTTCCACCGCAACGGGCACCGCGCTTACGGGTCTGTGGCTTACGCTTCGCGTGAACCGGAGCGCAACAACTTCACAGACAACGGCAGTTATCCTGCCCCCGAGGCCGAGCATCTGCTCGATTTCGAACTCGGTTACAACTACAGCGGCACCAACTGGAATGCTGGCATCAACCTCTATTACATGGACTACAAGGATCAGTTTGTACAGACGGGCATGCAGAGTGATATCGGTGAAAACCTGACCACCAATGTGGATAAGAGTTACCGTATGGGCGTGGAGCTGAATGCTGACTGGTCGCCGATGTCATGGCTGACCATTGCAGGAAATGCTGCGCTCTCCCAAAACAAGATCAAGGACTTCACCGAGTATGTGGAAAACTGGGACGACGAAGACAATCCCGGCACATGTCATTACGACAATTCCACGCTCGCATTCTCACCTTCCACCCTGTTAAACGGATTTGTCAACATCCACCACAAGGGCTTCAAGGCAACTTGGCACACCAACTTTGTAAGCCGTCAGTACCTTGACAATACCGAGAATGCCATCCGTTCGCTGCCTTGCTACTCACAGACGGATGTAAATCTGGCTTACAAACTGAAGAATCTGGCTGGAGTCAAAGAGACCATCGTGGGCTTGCATCTGAACAATATCTTCAACCGCCACTATGCAGCCGGCGGATGGGTGTACAGCGCCATCGGCTACGGCAACACACTCGACAACCGTTACAACCAGATAGGATTCATGCCGATGGCAGGCTTTACCGTCATGGGCACACTCACACTGAAGTTATAATATGGAAGCATTTATCATCGCACACTGGCTCGACATCACCACCACAGTGTTGGGCCTCGCCTATATCCTGTTCGAATACCGTGCCTCGCTGTGGCTTTGGCCTGTAGGACTGGCCATGCAGGCACTGGGCATCGTACTATATTATCAGAAAGGACTCTATGCCGACTGCGGCATGGAGTTCTACTACATCTGTATGACCGTCTACGGATTCTGTACTTGGAAGTTTGGCAAGCGCGCCGGGCAGAAAGAGAAAGAGGAACTGCCCATTACGCACATCCCACGACGCCTCCTGATATTATGGAGCGGCATCGCACTCGTGCTGTGGGTCATCATCTACCTGTTGTTGGTCACATTGACCGACTCGCGCGTGCCGGTGGCCGACAGTTTCACCACGGCCGTGAGCATCGTGGGCATCTGGGCGCTCGCCCACAAGTATCTGGAACAGTGGCTGGTATGGATTGCGGTAGACGTGGTCACCTGCGCGCTCTACTTCTACAAGGATATCCCATTCAAGGCCAGCCTCTACGGACTGTATGTCATCATAGCAGTCATGGGATATTTTAGGTGGAAAAAGTTGGTGGTGTCTCAGAAATAATTTGTAACTTTGTCTCATCCTAACCTAAGAACGATATGAAGATGAGACAACTATGGATGCTGGCGCTGGCCTGTATGCCGGCGCTGGCATCTGCCCAGACGGGCACTGCAAACGAACCAGTAAGCTACATCGGTGGTGAAATCTGCAACCCACGTCTGCACGATGGAGGGTTCCGCTATGCCATCGGTACCGAAAACATCCAAGTGATGAGGGCCAACCGAAGCCATCCCGAAGAGGCCGAAGGCTATGGCTGGACATACAACCACGCTGCCAACATGACTTACTGGCGCGGCAAGTTTTACTTGGAGTATCTATCCAATCCCATAGACGAGCAACAGCCGCCCGGGCAGACCCTGCTTGTCACCTCTACCGACGGCAGGCACTGGAGCCGTCCGATAGTGGCATTCCCTCCTTACAAGGCTCCCGAGGGTGTCACCATTCCCAAACCTTATTACGGATACATCATGCACCAGCGCATGGGGTTTTACACAGCTCCCAACGGCCGGCTGCTCGTGGTGGCCTTTTACGGACACAGCTACAATCCTTTCAAAGAGGGAGGCATCGGCCGCGTAGCACGCGAAGTGAAAGAAGACGGCACGCTGGGATCCATCTATTTTATCCGCTATTCGTCGCATGCCTCATGGAATGAGACCAACACGGCCTACCCTTTTTACACCGCCTCTAAAGACAAGGGATTCAAGGAAGCCTGCAAAGCCCTGCTCGACGACAAGCTCAAGACCCTCCAATGGATTGACGAGGACCGGGGGCTCGACGGATTTTACCATCTCAAAGATTCCATCAATCGGGTGCAGGCCACTTCTTACTTCCACCGTCGCGACGGCAAGGTGGTAGCGCTGTGGAAGTGGTCGTACGCAGCCCTGTCGGCCGACGAGGGCGAGACATGGAGCACTCCCGTGCGTGTACCGTCGCTCATCATGGCGGGCGGCAAGCAGTGGGGACAGCGCACTGCCGACGGACGGTTTGCCATCTGTTACAATCCCATCGAGACCCAGCCCTACCGTTATCCGTTGGTAGCCATCACCAGTGACGACGGTATCACTTTCGACTCGATGTGCGTGGTGCATGGCGAGGTTCCCCCACGCCGCTTCATGGGCGAGAACAAGGATTTCGGTCCTTGTTATGTCCGCGGTATCACTGAGGGCGAGGCCACGCCTCCCGGCAATGACCTGTGGCTGGCCTATACGGTAAACAAGGAGGATGTATGGGTGAGCCGCGTGCCACTGCCCATGAAGACTACGTGGACGGGAGAAGTTGACGACAACTTCGACAACCTTACTCCCCATGCGCCCGTCGCCAATTGGAACATCTATCGGCCCCGATGGGCAGAAGTGTATGTCAACGACAGCCACCAGCTGTGCCTCACCGATTCGGATCGTTACGACTATGCGCGGGCGATTCGCGTCTTTGAGGCGAAACCTACTGTAGATATAGAACTGGATGTCATGGTGAAGGAGGAAGGCGAGGCACCGTTTGAGATAGACGTGACCGACCGGCATGGCGAGCGCATAGCCTGTCTGCACCTGTCTGAAGGTGTCATGACGCTCTGCGGACAGCCCGTAGGCACCTACGTCTGTGGCCAATGGCAACATGTAAAACTGCATCTGGATAAGGGGCAAGTGACTTTGGGCAAGCAAACCGTGGCAGCTCTGCACAGCGCCCAAGCACCCGAACGTCTGAGCCTACGCACCGGTGCCTACCGTTGCCTGCCCGACCGGCAGACTCCTAACCAAGAACCTTGTCCTCCGCTGCCCGGATGTGATGAACGTGTGGCTCCCACCACCATTCTCATAGACAATGTGAAGGTGAAATAATCCACTTCTTTAATTCAAAATTAAGAATTCATAATTCATAATTAAGAATGCTGTTTTATTCACCCAATTATGAATTCTTAATTGTGAATTATGAATTAAAGAAGTGGATTATGAATTGGAAAAGTGAATTATAAATTAAAAAAATTATGAATTATGAATTCT